>JAXDDP010000174.1:0-53961 GCA_034676785.1 Anaerolineae bacterium
TTCAGGCGAGCGGGGTGATACTGGCTCTCCCCAAGGACCAGACTGAGATCCTGATCGGGCGCCAAGACCCGGTCAGTGGTATCTTCCCAGAGATCGACTTGACGGATCACGGGGGTGACGAGGGTGGCGTCTCTCGCAAGCACGCACGCATAGCGTATCAGGATGGGCAGTTCACGCTCGAAGACCTGAACAGTGCGAACGGTACCCGCGTCAACGGCGTGCGTTTACCCTTCGGCGAGCGTTCTCTGATCACGAATGGCGACGAGATCCGGCTCGGTCGCGTCTTGCTGGTTTTCCGGGAATCGTGAGACGTAGCACCACGCCTGACTCCTCACGCAGATACGTGGTTCGAGTGGCGAACGCTCTGGACGGTGCTGTTGCGCGAGCGGAGGCTGACGCTCCGACCTGCACTCGACGGGCCCTGGACCTGCGTCACGATCGCCTCATCATCTTCTCGGATCTGCACCGCGGTGCGCGCAATGCGGCCGATGACTTTCGCCACACAGAAAGAGCGTACCGAGCTGCACTGGCCTACTACCTACGTCTGGGCCACACACTCGTTGTCCTGGGCGATGCCGAGGAGCTCTGGGAGGAGAGGCCGCAGGCCGTCCTCGAGGCCTACCGGGAGACTTTCGCGCTCGAGGCGCAGTTCCACAGGGACGGGCGTTATGTTCGGGTCTGGGGTAACCACGATGACGCCTGGCAGTTCGAGGACAGCGTGCGTCGTTACCTCCAGCCCGTCTACGGCAGCAGCCCCCTGCACGTGCACGAGGCGGTGCTCCTGGATGTCAACGAGGGCACCGAGCGGTTGGGCAGGCTGTTCCTGGTGCACGGTCATCAGGGCGATGCCAAGAGCGACTCGTGGTCATGGTTCTCACGCTATGTCATCCGTTATCTCTGGAGACCGTACCAACGGCTCACGCAGGTGCGGGCTAACACGCCGGCGACGCGGTATGATCTTCGCCACAGACTCAACCGAGCCATGTATCTCTGGGCAGAACAGCAGACGAAGCTAGTCCTGATTGCGGGGCATACCCACAACCCGGTATTCCGATCGATGTCACACGCGGAGCAAGTCGAGCAGGAACTACTCCGCTTCGAGGCGCAAGTTCCGATGCCCCACAGCCGTGATGAAATCCAGGAGCACGCGTTGCTGCTATCACGGCTGGAGTGGGTCCGGACGGATGCTCAGGAGGCGCTGCGGCAGGCAAATGGCGTTACCTTTGCCAAGCCATGCTACTTCAACACGGGGTGTTGTAGCTACGATGATGGCGACATCACGGGCATCGAGGTGATCGATGGTGAGATCCGTCTTGTTCGGTGGCCCGACGATGCGCGCGAGCCGCGGCCCCACATCCTGGCTCGTGATTCCCTGAGAGGTGTTCTCTCCGCCTGTTAGCACAGAATCGCCAGACCGCTTGGTACCTGATGCGGCCTGGCGATTCACCGGTCCTGTCTACGCGCCGGTTCGGGCGTCAGGAATGGTGTGCTTCGAGCCCGCGACTGCGTGCTACTTCGGTAAGCCTGTCCATATCCTCCGTGGTTGGGGGCTTTAGCGTGGCGGCCTCGTAGGACATGTCCAAACTGTCGTACTTGTGGGTCGCCATCGCGTGAAACCGCAGTAGCTCATACGATTTCGGCCCGGGCAACTCGGCGATGAAGGACGCGATCGCTTCAATGCTATCCTCATCGTCGTTCACACCAGGGACCACGGGAGTTCGCAGGATCAGCGGCACACCCACATCGCTCAGTCGTCGCGCGTTGGCGAGGATGCGTTCGTTGGGGACTCCGGTCACGGCACGGTGACGCTCTGAGTCCATGACCTTGATATCCATCATCACCAGGTCGGTAACAGCGAGGATGCGCTCGAGCCGATCCCAGGGCACGTTTGCCGCAGTCTCGATAGCAGTGTGGATGCCTTCACTACGGCATCCAGCGAGAATCGCTTCCGTGAACTCCAGTTGCAGCATGGGGTCGCCGCCCGATATCGTTACACCTCCGCCCGATGTCTCGTAGAACGTGCGGTCGCGAAGTACAACTTCGATCACCTGGTCCGCAGTCTTGACCTCGCCAATCAGAACAAGCGCCTTGGCATAGCACGTCTCGACGCATTTACCACACGCCACGCACAGGCTACGGTCAAAGCGGTGTTCGCCATCGACGAGGGTGTGAGCGCCCTGGGGGCAACGCTCGAAGCACGCGCCACAGCCGATGCAGCGATCAAGAAAGAGCTGCAGCTGCGGACGTGGGTCAAGCGTCTCAGGATTATGACACCAGAAGCACCGCTGGTTGCAGCCCTTCACAAAGACCGTGGTCCGAATGCCCGGGCCATCATGGATCGAGAAACGTTGTATATCGGTAATCGTGCCGGTCACTGTTCCTTTTGCCATGCCGGCTTCAGTTCTCCGCCAGAATCCGATCGACGATCGGCTGCCGGTATTCATAGGACAAGGAGTTGAAGTAGGCGCTGTAGCCTGTCACCCGAATCATCAGATCAGGGTGTGTGGCGGGATCGGCGTGGGCTTCCAGGACTTTCTCCTTGGAAACCACGTTCATGTTGATCAGTGTGCCCCCCTGGCGGTTGTGCGCCATAATGAAGGCGATGACGGCATCGATTCCGCCCATGGTCTTCACCAGCTTGTCATCCAGCTCGACTTGCAGCGGAGTTGTATTGCCCCAACCGGACTGCGTCGCAGCAACAGCGTTGGCCTTGGCCGTGAGCGCTACGGCGCCACCGGGCAAGAAGCCCGGGTCTGGATCGGCACTGTGTGAGATTGGCGCACCTGCGCGCCGGCCGTTGGGCGTTGCGCCAAGCCGCTTGCCGTAGCTGTTGGTGTTACCATGGGAGAAGAGGCCAGGGACGCAGATGAAACGTCCCTTGGGCGTCGGCGTGTCGCGCACCAGATGGGTGTAGAGGTCGGCGATGCGTTCCGCCCACCAGTCGGCGCGGGAACCGCCACTTCCGTACCGGGGAATGCTGTTGAGCATGAGGCGGACGTGTTCGGCGCCTTCAAAGTCGTCCTTCAGATGATGCATCAGGGCTTCCCAGCTAAGGCGCTGCTCCTCGACCACGCGCTGCTCGATGGCTGCGAACGAATCTGCTACCGTGGCGAGCCCGACAGCATCGAAGGCGAGATCGACGATATCCACGCCGCCACCGGCGGCGTCGAGTCCGCGTTCTATGGTACCGTGGCAGAAGAGATTCAGAACGATCTCGGGGTAGTTGCGGGACTGGCGCTCCATGTGGAGGTCCTTGCCCACCTTGGTCGCCTCAACCACGATGCTCAGGTGCTCGGCATAGCGCGCCCAGAGTTCGTCCATCGTGCGGGGCGCACGGCTGTTTGCCATCATATCGTCCAAGGCCAGCAGCATCGGCGTAATGAGGCACAGTCGCGTCACATCCTGAAGACAGTACTCGATCCCGGGCAGGGCGGTCCAGTTGCAGCCCACCTTGGCACGCATGCGCGCCAGCTCGATGGGATGACCGTTCTTCATGAACCCCGCATCCAGTCCGCCCGAAAGGGCGAAGTCGACGCCCGTACCGTCGGCGATCATATACTCGAGCGCCCTGCGGAGCAGACTCTGGTCCATACCCTCGTACACGCGCAACGCGATATTGGTCGGGATCCGGACACGGTGCATAGCCTCAAGGATAAGGAAAGACGTCTTGCTGGTCAGGTCGCGCCCGTCGGGGCCTTGTCCGCCGATCTGCGAGTAGTGGGGATCGTTGAAGAACACGCTGGCCAGATGCCAGATGACGGAGTCATCGGTCTCGCGGCCCGCGGCAATGTCGGCCTCATAGTAGGGTCGCAGCAGTTCGTCCAGCTGTCCCAATGCTCCACCCAGCGCCCACATCCGATCGATCGACTGAGCCCAGACGAGGAACTGGCAAGCCTCACGCAGCGTGCGCGGCGCGCCATCAATGAGCCATTCATTGACCTCGGCGATGTCGAGCAGGTTCTGGCGGGTAAGGGTATCCTCCTCCTTTGCTGCCATCTCCCGAGCCAGGTCGACGTGGCGCTTGATCCAGGTTTGCACGCCGAGAACGAGCTGCTCCTCGCCATCATAGAAGTCGGTGTCGGAGGGGCTGTTGATCGCCCGGTAGTGGCGAATCTTGGCCAGAAGGCCGCCCCAACCCAGTTCCAGGCCGATAAGCATGTCAGGGCCGAAGTGGTTCCTGGCCCCGACCCCGGGACCCGCATGGTATTTGTGGAAGAGCTCGAAGAGCCCTGTGGGCCGGTCCTCCGGCCTCCAGCTCTGGGGAAAGCTCCCGTCCGTAGGGCGTGGGCGTGGCACCTTCTTCTGCTTGGCGCTGCCCATCCCCGACTCCAGGTCGAATCCAGCGAGGCCGGGGATCCCTTTGTAGACCCACGCTCCAGCCATCGAGCTCATAGGGTGGATATAGAGCGGGTGAACCTCGAGCCAGCGACGGAAGTTGGTGCCGATGCACAGAGGGCCAAAGCATCCCCCTGAGGGATGGTTAGGAATCACCTCAAAGGGGATGGGCTCTGTCCAGGGAATGTAACCGTGGTCGTCGGTGTCGAAGTGGCCGTAGAGTTCAACTTTGATGGCCGTATGCTCCATCTTCGTGTCGTGTAGGGCGTCGATGCGCTTTTGGTAGGTCGAGGGCGAGATATCTTTGATGAGGGTCATAGCGTTTTCTCCAGTGTGGTGTGCGAACTATGAATTGTTGCCTGGGTCGAGCTTCGCGACCTCCTGAGGAGACGAAAAGGCGACCTTACGCCAGAAGTCAAGGTCCACATCCTCCGGGAGCTCCCAACCATTGGCGAGCAGCCAGTCGAGGTGGACGAGGAAGTAACGCATCACGCGTGCGTTGTTGTTCTGCCCCAGCAGCACTGCCCAATTCCCTGCGGCTGCATAGAAGTCATCGGCTACGCCGGGGCTATTCTGACCCAGTGAGAGCAGCATATAGCGTTCCGTCAGCGAAAGTGGCGCTCCAGGGTTCTGATTGCTGTCAATGTGCTCGTTTGTCACCCTGTATTTCGCGACCATACCGCGTACGGCAATCTCCGGGTCAAAGAGATCCATTGGATCGAGCGCGATCCCTAGCGACACTGCCTCGGTGGGACGGATCTGGGCAATGCCGACCGACATGTTCTCCTTCCCGGGTAGGAATAGGGTGGTTTGCTCGAGGATGTCGAGTCCGAAGATACGTTCCACATCGCTGGCTTGCTCGGCGATCGCCGCCGCTACCATGACAGGGGCGACCGCAGGATACTCTGCAGCCACCCGGCGGATGAGATCGGCGTTGTTCAGCACGTCAGATCGCCCGTGCAGAAGGCATATCGGAGTACCGTCCTCGGTCTCGAGGTAGTCATCTCCACTTCTGAACAGGGGCGCACTGCCCTGTGAGATCAGTTCCTGGTAGAGAAGATAGCGGGCCTCCCAGAGCGCGTCGATCGAGTCGCCCTCGCCGACCTCAGGCTCCTGGGTCCAGATGGGCACGACTACCGGCTGTCTGCGTGATCTGGAGCCCGACTCATCTGACTTCATAAGGCCGCAGAGCGCAAGCTCTTTTAGCGAAACTGTCTTGGAGCCCGTGATCCTGGGCAGGCCGGGGCTATCATAGGCTGAACCAGGACGAGCAACGACGGCCTGCGACGCGAGAGTCGCCACGACAATGGCAACCATAGCTAAACTTGAGGTGCGACGACTGCGCATGGCTATCGGCAGAGACCGTGCCCCTTCATCGATTTCGCGGCAACCCGAAACGTAAGCGTGGTTCTGAGTCGGGGGATCAAGAGCCTTACCGCGTGCGTTGTTCTATCCAGACAAATGCCATTATACCACAGACGAGTTGGCCAGAGGTCCGGCGACTCCTGCAGTTCGTCGGACCTGGGTAGCCCTGTCGCTAGCCGTCAATGGTAGCTCGCTTCAGTCGCAGACTGTTGGTCACCACAAAAACGCTGCTGAATGCCATAGCTGCTGCTGCCAGCATCGGGTTGAGCAGTCCTGCAGCTGCAGCAGGGATCAGGATGACGTTGTAGAAGAAAGCCCAGAACAGGTTTTGCTTGATGGTGCGCAGTGTCCTGCGCGACAGGGCGATGGCCCGCGATACACCCCGAAGATCTCCACTCATCAACACGACCGGTGCAGAGGCCATCGCAACATCGGTGCCCGTGCCAATGGCGATACCGACGTCGGCTTGGGCCAGGGCTGGGGCATCGTTGATGCCGTCTCCCACCATTGCGACGACTTCGCCGTTGGACTGGAGGCTACGCACCTCGGCTGCCTTGTCACCGGGAAGCACCTCGGATAGGACGCGATCTATGCCGACCTGGTTGGCGATCACGCGCGCTGTCTGTGCCGTATCGCCCGTGAGCATAACGACCTGGAGGCCCAGAGCCTTTAGTTGTCCGATGGCCTGGGCCGAGGTTTCCTTCACGGTATCGGCAACACCGATTACGCCCGCCGCCCTGCGCTCAACTGCCACGAGCATCGCACTCTTGCCCTGGTCCTGAATGCGTTGTTGGGCAGCGCCTAACTCGTCCAACGATACGCCGTGCTTGGCCAGAAGGCGGGCATTGCCGACCAGGACCTCGCGCCCGTCGACCCTGGCACTGACGCCGTGCCCAGCCTCAGCCCGGAATCCCTCGGGATCGGAAAGGCGCAGCCCGCGATCGCCAGCCTCGGCCAGGATCGCCTCTCCAAGCGGATGCTCGCTACCCTTCTCGACGGATGCTGCCAGTCGTAGTAGCTCGGCCGGATCCACGGGGACTTCCCCATCGCCCGAGTCCACTGTGACCACGTCTGTGACTGCTGGTTGTCCCCTGGTGATGGTTCCTGTTTTGTCGAGCACGACCGCGGTAAGGCGCCCGGCGCGCTCGAGGGCTTCCCCCGACTTCATAAGAACGCCCATCTGTGCCCCTCTTCCCGTTCCCACCATCACCGCTGTGGGCGTTGCCAGGCCCATCGCGCACGGACACGCAATGACCAGAACGGCAACCATATGGATCAAGGATCTGGTGAAGCGTCCGACCTCGGCTCCGGGTGGCATCGGGACGAACAGGTACCAGGCGAGTGCGGTGATCAGGGCGATGGCGATCACGACAGGCACGAAGTAGGCCGAGATCCTGTCGGCTAGTTTCTGGATGGGCGCCTTGCTCCCTTGTGCTTCCTCGACGAGGCGAATGATCTGGGCGAGCGCTGTTTCCTTGCCGACCTTGGTCGCCTCGAACTTTAGGAGCCCGAGCTTATTGAGTGTGGCACCAACAACAGCTGCTCCGGGCCCCTTCTCAATAGGAAGCGACTCGCCTGTGAGCATCGATTCGTCAACGCTCGATCGACCCTCGGTGACGACCCCATCGACGGGAATTGTCTCTCCCGGACGAACGGTGACGATGTCTCCCACGCGCACATCGTCTATCGGGACCTCGATCTCTTGCGTACCCAGTCCCGGACCAGCGTTACGTAGGACACGAGCGGTCTTTGAACGCAGGCTCATCAGCTTCTTGATCGCCTCGCTTGTCCGCCCCTTCGCCCGTGCCTCGAGGAACTTCCCCAATTTGATCAGGGTGATGATCACCGCGGCAGTCTCGAAGTAGACGTGGCCGCCCAACCATCCAAAGGTGATGGGCAAAGAGTAGAAATAGGCGGCTGAACTGCCCAGTGCCACCAGCACGTCCATGTTGGCGGCACGGTTGCGGAGCGCCTTGGCCGCGCCGACATAGTACTGCCATCCTACGTAGAACTGCACCGGTGTGGCCAGGGCAAGCATCAGCCATTTGAGCCAGGGTGCGTGCGACCAGGCCATGGGCAGGAGGCCCAGATCTGACGCCATCGACAGGATAAAGAGTGGCACTGTGAATAGCAGCCCTACCGTCAGAAGGTGGCGCTGATGCGCGGTCTCTGCGGCACGTGCTAAGGCCTCGGCATCTTCGGCTTGGCCACCGATCTCGACCGCCTCGAACCCCGCTGAAGCGACAGTTCGACGCAGATCACCCTGGCTTACGATCGTCGGTATGTACTGGATACGCGCCCGCTCACCTACGAAGTCGACATGAGCACTGAGAACGCCCTCTGCCTTGCGCAGGGCTGCCTCCAGCCGAGCTGCATCAGTGATGTCGCTCATCCTGCGGATGATAAGGTCGGCTTCGCCGGTCGCGATTCCGTAGCCGGCACGTTCGACCCGCCCGATCAGGTCGGGGAGGAACACAAGCGTGGGGTCGAATTCGACGGTGGCACGCTCCGAAGATAGGTTGACGGCGGCGCCCTGCACACCGCTGACCTTCTTCAGGCTGCGCTCAACCGTTGCCACGCAGTTGGCGCACGTCATTCCGGTGACCGGGAGGGTGAGGCGTCGTGTCTCAGTCATAGTCTATGCCTCCTGGGCGCGCGTCTCTGTGCAACTGCACACCAGCATCAGCTTGCGACAGGGTAGTTGATCTCGGTCAGGAGGGCCCTGATCTGATCTTCCGACGCCGGGAAGTCGAAGGTGATGGTGGCCTTCTTGGTATCGGCGTTAGCCTCAACCGACTGCACGCCTGGTAGTTCGCCAAGTTCCATCTTAATGGTATGAACGCAGTGCTTACACGAGATATTCGGTATGTGGTACGTAACGGTTGTCATCGCCTGTCTCCTGTTGTTTTGTGTGATCATCAGTTCTGAGTTGTACTCAGGCTGCTAGGCCTTCGTTGCCATCTGGAAAACGTCGCTGATCTCTTTGAGAACGCGTTCGCGTTCGGACTCATCGTCGCCGCGCACGGCCGTCAGGACGCATGTGTTCAGGTGCTCCTCCAGGATCTGTACGCTGATTTTGGCCAGAGCTGCCTGTACGGCCTGGATCTGATGGATGACGTCGATGCAGTAGGCATTCTCCTCCAGCATCTTCTGGACGCCCCGGAGATGGCCCTCGGCGCTCCTGAGCCGTTGTAGTGCGCCCTCGTGGTGACTGCCATGGCGGGGAGTCTCCTCCTGGTGGTTATGACTGTGCGCCAAGTTGCCTCCTTGTTCCAAACGTTGAGTGTGCTACAATAACCCTATGTATACCCCCGCCCCCCATGGGGGGGGTATATGTACTATACCGCTACCCATCCTGTTCGTCAAGGGGGAACCGTGATCAGTCTCTGGGTTGCTTTCCTTACCGGGCTGACCGCCGGCGGACTGAGCTGCCTGGCAGTGCAAAGTGGCCTGCTAGCGAGCTCCATAGCACATCGACTTGAGACCGACGTGGCCCGTGGGCAATCGTCGAATACCAACCCGCGGGGACGCCGGGATACACCAGATCATACCGCAGTCGATGGACAGCAGGTCGGTGCAAGCGCGGCTCGGCCTGTCCTGTTATTCCTGAGCGCCAAGCTTTTTGCCTACACGGTTCTGGGCTTTCTGCTGGGAGCGTTGGGGTCGCTCTTGCAGTTGACCGCCATTGCGCGGGCGCTCTTGCAGCTTGGTGTGGGGATCTTCATGATCGGGAACGCGTTGCGGATGCTCAACGTTCATCCGATCTTTCGGTACTTTGTCTTTGAGCCCCCATCGTGGCTGACCCGCAGGATCCGCAGGACCGCGAAGCGTGACGCATCACCCGTTACACCGCTTTTCCTTGGTGCGTTGACGGTGTTCATTCCGTGCGGGGTGACCCAGACCATGATGGCGACGGCGATGGGCTCAGGTGATGCCGTTGCGGGCGCGGCGCTGATGGCATCGTTCACGTTGGGAACCAGCCCGGTGTTCTTTGCCGTGGCCTACTCCGCAGCGCGCCTTGGCGCCCGATTGGAGCGTGCCTTCGTGCGCGTCGCCGCCGTTGTTGTCCTAGTCCTCGGGTTCGTTTCGGTCGAGGCAGGCCTCAATCTGTTGGGATCACCAGTGAGCGCCACCAGGCTGGCCCGCGCCGCACGGAGCTTTGTGGTCAGCGCGTCAGGATCGGACACTGTCGCTGAGAGAAACGGTTCTGACGCTGACGCTACTGTGGCGGAGCCTGACGTGCAGGTTCTCGGGATCGAGGTGCGCTATGACGGGTATGTCCCGTCGACCCACCATGCCGCGGCGAACATTCCTACGACGCTGGTGCTCAGGACCGACCATACGCGCTCTTGCGCCCGCGCCTTTGTCATGCCGTCGCTCAAGCTGGAGCGGCTGCTTCCCGAGTCAGGAGAGGTCTCTATCGACATTCCACCTCAGGTGCCCGGGACCGTGCTGCGATATTCGTGCTCTATGGGGATGTACACTGGCGAGATCATTTTCGACCGCTGATTGGGTCAGACGAAGGGAGTCATTGACGATGATCAAGAAGGTGTTGCGAATAGCCGGGATGCACTGCTCGTCGTGCGCGATGCACCTGGAGGCTCTGGAAGATGACCTGCCGGGCGTCGTGCGGGCCCGGGCGAGCTACCGCCATCAGCGTCTGGAGGTTGAGTACGATGAAGCAGAGCTCACGGAGGCACGCCTTGTCGAGGCCATTCGTGGGCTTGGGTACGAGGTGGAATCATAGGCTAGCGGCCCGATCGAGCGAATCGCGCCGCGCAGCACGCGGCGTGATTCGCCGAATCGACCGTAAGCACTACTGGGCGAGCGTTATGTCAGTGGTGAGGCGAATGTCAGCAGACGAGCTGCCTATCATCAGCCGGACCGTTCCTGTCTCGGTCTCAAAGCGACCTGCATCAGGGTTCCAGTGGGCCAGCGCATTCCAGTCCAGGACGAGATCGACGGTATGCGTCTCTCCGGGGAGCAGTGTGAGCCGGCGGAAGCCCTTGAGCTCTCTTCGGGGACGGTCGAAGGCTGAATGGAGGTGTTGACCATAGAGTTGTACAACTTCGTCGCCAGCGCGGTCACCGGTGTTGGTCACATCGACGCGTACCACGAGCACCTCACCGGGGCTGAGCCTGTTCGCACTGAGCTCCAGATTGCCGTAGGCGAAGTTCGTGTAACTGAGGCCGTAGCCAAACGGGTAGAGGGGCTCACCCCTGAAGTACATATAGGTCCTACCGGAACGCAGATCGTAGTCGAGCCTTGGCGGGAGTTGCTCGATCGTCCGTGGCCACGTCTGGACGAGTCGACCTCCAGGATTCACATCGCCGAACAGGGCATCTGCCAGGGCGTTGCCCAGTTCCTGGCTGTTGTGGGTCAGGTGAACGATGGCAGGCACATGGTGATCGGTCCAGGTGATGGCGAATGGGAAACTGCTGATCAACACCACAACCGTGTTGGGGTTGGCGCGGTAGACTGCCTTGATGAGCGCCTCCTGTTCGAGGACGATGGCGCGCCGGTCGACAGCTTCCTTGCCGTCGCTGGGGACAGGGCACTGTGCCCAACCAGCGTTGCCTGTCGGATGGTTACCCACACAGACGATGGCCACATCGGCGGCCCGGGCGGCCTCGACGGCAGCGTCATCCTCGTTGTCGGCGGCATAGGTAATCGTGACATGGCCGCCCGCCTTGGCTCGAATGCCTTCCAACGGCGTGACGGTGTAGGGTGGGGTGCCGCTGTACCAGTCAAGCAGCACCTCGTCGGCACGTGGCCCGATGACCGCGATCGACCTTATCCGCTGGCGGTCAAGTGGTAGCAGCCTGCCCACGTTCTTGAGCAGCACGATGGATCGCTGTGTCACCAGGCGTGCCAACGCACGGTGGCGTTCGCTGAGCCAGGGTTCTGGCTCGTCTCCCTGCCCGATTGTGCTGTAGGGTACCTGTTCAGGCGGATCGAGCAACCCAAGGCGGATCATAACGCGGAAGACGCCGCGCAGAGACGCGTCAATGTCAGCCTCCGTGAGCAGGCCCGACGCAAGGGCCCCCAGGGTTCCTTCGCGATAGCGGTCGAGAAACTGGTTGATGCCGGCCTTGATCGAGGCAGCCGCTGCCATCTCATGGTCGGGGTAGTAGTGATGCTCGGTCACGAGCATCGTCAGCGCCCCTGCATCGGTGCAGATGATGCCGTCCTGGCCCCACTCATCGACTGTGATGTCCTTGAGGATGGGGTGCACAGTACACGGAATACCATTGTAGGCATTGTACGCTGCCATATAGGCTCGAGCTCCACCGTCAACGACGCCCATACGGAAGGGCACGGAGTAGTACTCGCGCAATAGGCGCTGGTCGAAGTCCGATGAGGAGTGTACGCGCTCGTCCTCGTTGCTGTTGGCGAGGAAGTGCTTCAGGAGTGACGCGGTCTGCCAGTAGCGTGGATCGTTGCCCTGCAGTCCTCTGACGAACGCCGTGACGAGCGTGCCGTTGAGGAACGCATCCTCCCCATAGCACTCCTCGTTGCGGCCCCAGCGGATATCACGGCCCAAGTCTGCGTTCGGTGCCCGCACGACCAGGCCACCGCGCTGGTAGGCTTTAGCCTGGGCCATATAGCGCGTCTCGTATCCCTCGACGGTTGCTGCACGTTCGATGAGGTCAGGATCCCACGTCTCGCCCAGGCCGATCGCCTGCGGAAACTGGGTTGTGGCGACCGGGTCACTGCCGCCCCATCCGCCCGGGCCGCCCATCGCGAGGCCGTGCAAGCCCTCGACGTGGCCCGTCCCCCAGATACCCAGACGTGGCACGTTGGGCACGGTGCCCAGGCAGACTACTTTTTCGTCGAGCGTCATCCTGGTCAGGATGTCGTCGACGCGTGCCTCGATCGGCAAGTCGGGGTTGCCGAAAGGGTACTCGGCAGGATGCTGGCGGATTATGGAGAGCGTGTCACCGGTGTCCTCGAGTTCGAAGAGTAGCGCGCGTTCATCTGGGCTCTTGTTCGGGTGATGTAGGATCAGCATGAGCCGTTCGTCAAAGGTGCGGAACACCATGGCGTGACCGCCGTCGTCAGAGAACAGCGGGCGCGGTAGCTGCGTCCAGGGTCCTTGTAGTGATCCTGATTCTGAGGCTGCGATCAGCGTCATATAGCCCTGCCAGCCGAACGTGGACCAGAGCATCAACAGGCGACCTGTGCGGCTTCGGTAGAGGAAGGGGCCATCCGTCACATACCGGTCGCGTCTAGGGTACCCTCGCGCGGCGGCGCTGCCCATGAACAGGATCGCTGGTTCGCCAACAGCACCTGATAGGTCAGGGCTGAGTCGGACGTACTCTATCGTGCCATCGCCCAGTTGGACCCACTCATGGCAGTAGACCATATAGGGCACGTCGTCTTCGACCCAGAGCGTGCCGTCGAGTGTCATCTGGTCTGCAGGGGTATGGGCGCGGTTTTCGAACGGGCGGAAGGGTCCAAGGGGCGAATCGGCCACCAGCACCTGCGATCCGCGCTTGACCAGTGCGGGCCAGTCTGCTGAACGTGTGATCCCCGTTTCACCTCTTGCGGAGAGAGGTACGTCGGTATTGAACGTTAGGAAAAGGTAATAGCGACCGCGATACTTATGCATCTCCGGTGCCCAGATGCCACGCTGTGCCCAGAAGTCGCCGGGGGTCTCGAAGACCGTCACGGGACCGATCCAGTCTCGAAGGTCGGTGCTCTGGTATACACCGACGCGTCTGCCCAGCGAGGTGCATAGGTAGTAGGTCTGTGTCGCTGGGTCGGGAAGGATGAAGGGGTCACGAATGCGCAGGTCGGTCAGGCGGAACGTTACCTTCAGATCGGACATGGACAGACACCTTGCTGATGGGTGAACGCTACCCGGCAGTGTAGTCGCGGGAGGCTATGTTGTCCAGTCGCAGTGCAACGCCCCAGACTGTGCCGCGGGGCGATGGGTAGGGTGTTCGCGCCGGTCTAGAGTCGCTGAAGCCGCTGCAGCGGCTTCAGCATCCGGTTCAGAGAAGTCGAGTGCTCTCTGTGGGGCGCGGTGTCTTCACCACCAGGCAGCGGAACACGTTCTCACTCTCATTGATCAACCGATGGGGGATGCGTATGGGGCTCTCCACCAGCACGTCGCGGCTCACGGTCTGTCGTTCACCACCGATCTCGACGACGCCCTCACCCTCAAGCGCGTAGAAGAAGACGTCGACGGGTGTGATGTGCAGCTTGAGTGCCTCACCGGGCTGGAGTGTGACCATCACCACCTGCGCGTGTTCGGTGCTCAGCAGCTCGCGGGCACTGACACCGTGGGGGTTGGGCGACTCCGCTGCAGCCAATGCATTCACGATCTTCATATTCGACTCCTTTCGACCTGACTTAAGGTGCGAAGAGAGCCCGGTATAGTACCGGGCTCTCCGCGTGTGCCCCCAACGGGATTTGAACCCATGTACCAGGCTTGAAAGGCCTGTGTCCTAACCAGACTAGACGATGGGGGCCAGCACGGTCCACATCCTATCACAAAGTATGCCTCTGTCAAGCTCCCACAGGTTTGACACTCCTCTGCGATGTGCTACGATACCGCGCGCTGGCGTACTGGTGACTACTGGGTCACCGCGCTCCGAACCGGGTGTCTCGACTGTTGGTCACTGCGCGGCGCTCATCGAGGGCAACCAGGCTTCGGGTCGATTTCATATCGCTGATTGAACTGCGGAAGGCAGGACGTATGGAACGCTTACAGATCATTCCCCTGGGAGGGCTCGGGGAAGTCGGCAAGAACATGATGGCCCTGGAGTACGGGCGCAACATCCTGGTGATCGATGTGGGGATGATGTTCCCGGATAGCGACATGCCCGGGGTCGACTATATCATCCCAGACTACCGTTATTTGCGAGGCAAAGAGGATCGGATTCGAGGCGTTGTCATCACCCACGGTCATGAGGACCACATTGGCGCGCTGCCACACTTCCTGCAGGAGTTCAACGTTCCAGTCTATGCCACCAAACTGACGCGGGGCTTGATCGAGGTCAAGCTAAATCGTGATCTGGGGATGCGGGTCAAGCTTGAGCCGATGGAGCCCGGTGATGTCGTCCATCTGGGCCCGTTTCAGGTGGAACCCTACCATGTCTGTCATAGTATTCCGGACACAGTGGGCCTCGGTATCACGACGCCGATCGGCCTTGTGGTTCACAGTGGTGACTTCAAGTTTGACAACACGCCAGTCGATGGAAGGCCAACCGATATCGCCAAGCTCGCCGAGTTCAGCCAACGCAAGGTACTGGCACTCCTTGCGGATAGCACGAACGCCGATCATCCCGGGCGGACGCTATCGGAGCAGTCGCTAAACACCACGCTCGCTGATGTCTTCCGGCCTGCTCGCGGGCGCGTCATCGTGGCGACCTTTGCGTCGCTGATCTCGCGCATCCAGCAAGTGATGGAGGTCGCTCGTAGCTTCGGGCGGAAGGTCGCGATCGCGGGCACCAGCATGGCCAAGAACGTTCGGATGGCACAGCGGCTTGGCTATCTGGTTGTGCCGGACGATCTGATCCTGTCGTTGCAGGAGATCAACCAACTGCCACCCCACCAGGTCACGATCATTGCGACCGGCGCCCAGGGCGAACCCCGTTCGATCATGGGGCGCCTGGCCACCGGAATGCACCCATCGCTGCGTATCATTCCTGGCGACACCGTGGTCCTATCGTCGCACACAATTCCTGGCAACGAGGAGACCGTCCATCGGGTCATCAACCGGCTGTTCCAGAAGGGCGCGAACGTCGTCTATCATCCAGTGGCCCCGGTCCACGTCTCGGGCCACGCGAGTCAGGAGGAACAGAAGTTTCTGATCAGCATCCTACAGCCCAAGTTCTTCGTGCCGATCCACGGCGAACTGCGCCAGTTAACGCTGCACGCCGGGCTGGCACAGGAAGTGGGGATACCCAAGGAACACATTGCGGTCGTGGAAAATGGGTACGTGATCCGCTTTAGCGAGGACACGATTGAGGTGGGGGAACGTGTGCCCGGAGGCTACGTGTTTGTCGACGGCACCTGGGTAGGTGATGCCGTAAGCCCCGACTTGATCCGCAGCCGCGAGGAGCTTTCTGAGACGGGCGTGTGTGCTGTGTCGCTTGTGTACGATGAGGGTACAGGCAGACTGCTGGGACAGCCGCGGATCAGCGGACAGGCCATCGCTTCTCCCGAAGTTCTGGCCAAGCTGCTGCCTGAGGCGACCGACCTGGTCAAGGGCGTGATGCGGGGTATTAGCGCGTTCACGCCGATCCCGACCGTCGAGAAGGCGGTAGAGCGTTCGCTCTCTGACTTCTTCTTCCGTGAGGGACGCAATCGTCCTCAGATCATCGTTCAGGTTCTCCCAGTAGGCCAGGCTTCGTAGGCAGGCCCATCGGAGCCAATGACCACGGATGGCTCACATTCTGGTTGCCTATAAGCAGTTCCCAGCCCCCTCGGTCGGTCACGCCGGGGGGGAGTCGTTATTCGGCCTGATGAAGGCGCTTCGTCTGCGGGGCCATCGGTTGACGCTCGTAGCACGGATCGCGGCTGACGAACGCCAGCATCTGCCGGATACGGCCGCCATCTGCGAGGCAGTGTATACCGCGCCCCACCACCGGACGATGCGCGGACCGCGAGTCTTGGCCTTCGTCCGCAGCTACCTTCTGTTTCGAGCGACGCTGCGACGCGCGATGAAAGAGGTGCAGCCCGATCTGCTTCACGTAGAAACGACTCAGACTGCTGTGGTTGCGCTTGGCCTGAAACGGCCGCCTGCATCCTATCGCACCCAGGACATTAACTGGTTCCTGGTCGAGCAGCGGTTGGGTCGACTCAAGGGGCTGCGCTGTCTGCTGGCGCGCCTGCAGCGCGTGCTCCTAAGGCGGGCGGAGCCCTGGATTGCCAGTCGCTACGACGTCGTGCTGGCTATCTCCGAAGGTGATCGCTCCTTGCTCAGCGAGGCAATGGGCGGTGCGACACCGCTCTTGGTCCCACTGGTGCCCACACTGTCGGCTAACAGGCCGGTTGCCCCTGCAGTCGAGGGTGGACCCAACCTGCTTTTCGTGGGCGCGATGTCGCGTGACCACAACCATCAGGGCGCGATGTGGTTCCTTGACTGTGTATGGCCACAAGTGGTCGCGCAGCGGCCGGATGCGCGTCTGTACATTGTCGGCGGTGGACCGCAGGCAACCCTGGTCAGTCGCGCCGACGGAGAGCACGTCTTCGTGACAGGCTTCGTCGATGATCTAGCGCCGTGGTATCGGGCTGCGACGGTTTTCGTATCGCCCTTGCTGGTCGCGGGCGGACTTCTCCAGAAGGTGATCGACGCGATGGTAATGGGCGTACCGGTCGTCGCAACGACAGTGTGCAACCACGGCCTTGGCGCGGTGCCGGGGACCGATCTGATCACGGCGGATGATCCTGGGGCCTTCGCCGGGGCTGTTCTGTCCTTACTAAATAGCGCCGAGGACCGGACTCGGATGGGCGAGGCAGGACGGGCCTTTGTGACCAGGACCTACGATATCGATGCCGCCGTAGCTCGCTGGGATGCGGCGATCCGAGGTCTGACAGCCTAGGCTGTCAGGCAGATCGTGCGTGGTATAATCCCGTTGATCGCCCTGCGGCAACGCACAGGTGGAACCCGAGTATGGTAACGAGACGACGAACGTATGGACGGACATCGAAGACGCCGGTCTTCGTTGCAGTTGTTCTGGCGCTGTTGTTGCTGGGCATCGGCCTTGCCGTAGTCCTTTTCCTATTTCGCTGGGTCAGGGGAAGCCTGGCCACACCAGGGGTATCACCAGGGCTGCCAGGAAACACTCAGCCGAGCGAGAATGTCACCTATGGGTTTGGGCAGCTGCTGCCCACCTGGAGTGGGCAGAATCGGGTTACGGTTCTCCTTCTGGGCGTGGATGAGCGCGCGCAGGAGACGGGCCCCTGGCGGACAGACACGATGATGCTCCTCACGCTGGATCCGGTTTCGCGGCAGGCAGGCGTCCTTTCCATCCCACGCGATCTCTGGGTGCCGATCCCTGGACACAAGGATGGCCGGATCAACACGGCCCATTTCCTTGGTGACCTCTACGACTATGACGGGGGTGGACCTGGTCTCGCCGCTGAGACCGTCGAGTACAACCTTGGAGTCCCTGTCGACTACTACGTGAGGATCAACTTCCAAGCCTTTGTCACCCTGGTGGACCAGATTGGGGGCATTGACGTCTTCGTTGAGGATACGATCGACGATCCCCTCTATCCCGACCACGCATACGGCTACGATCCCTTGCACATCGAGGCTGGATGGCAGCATTTTGATGGTGAGATGGCGCTGAAGTACGCGCGCACGCGTCATACCAGCAATGACTTCGACCGGGCACGACGCCAACAACAGGTGATGATGGCGATCCTGGATCGCGTTACCTCTTTGGATATGTTGCCGCAACTGGCGCGGACTGCTCCAGAACTGTACGCGACCGTCCAGTCATCCGTGAGTACGGATCTGGCTCTCGATCAGATCCTGGCGTTGGGAAATCTTGCGACCTCGGTCGACAGAGACACGATACGGACAGGTGTGATTGACCAGACATGTACCCAGCCCTGGGTGACGCCCGACGGTGCCCAGGTGTTGGTGCCCTTGCGCGACCGCATCAGAGAAGTGCGTGATTACGTCTGGTCTGCTGATGTGCCTACGGTCGCAGTCGTCGATTCGACCATCATGCCCGTGCCCAGCCCCACGGTCGAGGTTGCCACAGTTGCTGTGCTTAACGGCACGACACGTGCCGGTCTGGCCGGTACTTCCGCGGATCTGTTGCGCGATGCTCTGGTTGACGTCGTGTACGTAGGCAATGCTGACAGCCAGGACTACGTTGCGACGCAGGTGATCACGAACCGAGACAAACCCCAGACCGTCAGCGCCATACTTGACGCCCTGGGCCTCTTGCCAAGTGCGATCGTCCGCTCGCCGGACGCCGGTGCCAACTACGATATCATCATCGTGTTGGGCCAGGACTTCGAGGTGCCGTGATCGTGGTAGTTTTCGGGCGCTTCGCTAGAGGTAGGGCGTAGTGGATAACGCAGCGGCGAGTGCGTCGCGCCCTACACTGCCCTACAGTGCACTTATCCGCGCAGGCCTTGTCCTGATCTATCTGATCGCCCTGGGTGTCTCCGCCTTCGTCATATTCCAGCGTGTGCGCGAGCAGGTGGCCGTATCCGACCTGTTGCCGGACTTCACACTCAACAACCCCGAAATGGGCGACAGCCCGAATGTCGAACGCGTTGAGGGTGAGGCCATTCCGGTGTGGACGGGCACCGACCGCGTTACCGTGCTGATCCTTGGCATCGATCAGAGGATGCAGGAGGAGGATGACTACTGGCGGACGGACACGATGATCCTCGCGACACTTGACCCGGTGACGATGCAGGCCGGCCTGTTGTCCATCCCCCGCGATCTCTGGGTGCCGATCCCTGGATATACGGAGAACCGGATCAACACCGCTCACGCCCTGGGTGAAGGCTATAGCCATCCCGGTGGTGGTTCTGCGCTTGCCGTCGAGACCGTCGAGTACAACCTGGGCGTCGAGATCGACTACTACGTGCGGGTCAACTTCCAGGCCTTCATCGATGGGGTCGACCTTATTGGGGGCATAGACATTGATGTGCCCGAGGCAATCGACGACTACTGCTATCCGACGCCCGACTACGGTTGCGAACAGCTGCACATCGATGCTGGATTGCAGCACTTCTATGGCGACATGGCCCTGAAGTATGCGCGTATCCGCCATACGGCTGGCGGCGATTTCGACCGTGCGCGGCGCCAGCAGCAGGTGATCGATGCCATCTTGGCTCGAGTGACCGATCAGAAGCTGCTGCCACAGTTGGCCGGGCGTGCGGCGGAGATCTGGGCGATCGTCGATGAGTCGGTGAAGGTGGATCCGAACCTCAAGCTTGATGAGATCATCGCTTTGGCCAATCTGGCGACCAAGGTGCCTGATGAGAGTCGCCAATCGTTTGTGATTGACGAGACGTGCACGCTCTTTGCTGAGACACCCGACAAGCAGCAGATCCTGATCCCGCTTCGCGATCGGATTCGCGAAGTGCGAGATGACTTTCTGGGATTGACGGTACCGTCAGATGGCGTGCAGACGGTGAACGAGGAAGCAGCAAGCGTGGCCGTGCTGAACGGTACGATGACACCGGGCCTGGCGCTTTCTACGTGGGAGATACTTGAGGCAAACGGCGTAGCCGTTCGCTCCTACGAGAACGCTGACCGCGCGGACTATGATACTTCCCTGGTAATTCTTAACCGTGACAAACCCCAGACGGCCGCGCGGATTCTGGCGATTCTCGGGCTTCCGCAGTCGACCATCGTCCACGGGGCCAATCCCACGGCTGAACACGATGTAGTCGTCATCCTGGGGGCAGACTACGCTGCTCAGCGCTCCAACGCGGGTGGAGAGTGACTAGGGCTCTGTCGTCTCCGGTGTCTCGGGCTGCCCTAGCGGCTGCATAATGATGTAGCTGAACCCGTTCACCGGCACATGCTCGACCAGCCCGTAGTGTTGCCCGATGGCGGCAAGCACCGGTGGCGGGTAGAACTGGGCTCGCATGATCACCAACCCGAAGGCCTCCTCGCGGACCATTGCCTCAAGCGCCTGTGTGTTGAGCATTCCATTGTTGTAGAGGTTGAGCAACTGTGTGGGATTTGTGATCACGGGTTTGCCGGCGAGCATTGTGAACGCCGCCTCTTCGCTTAGCACAGGCAAATCCGTTGCGCGGACATAACTCATAATCCGTTCGGCGCCGTCGTAGTCACGGGGCAGCATCAGGTGGCCCACCTGTGAATAGCCCACGACGTCGTAGTAGGGGTAGTCGGCGTATGCCGATTGTTCTGACACCCCAAGGGTTCGCGCGATGGGACCCCAGACAGGGCCCTCAGTGGGCAGATGCAGCATGGCTTTTGCCTGACCGAGGAGGAGCAGGGGGACCACCAGGGTCGCCAGGCCCTGCCAGCGCGGCTGATGAGCCCCAATCCACGACTGTGCTTTTCCGAGCGCAAACCCAGCGAGGATAATCGCGGCTGCGACAGAGCTGACCCAGTAGGCTTCGCCAGCTCCCCACTTCGCCGACATCAAGCCCGTGCCCAATGTGGCCAGAAACCAGAGGGCGTAGAGCGACACCCGATCACGGTAGAGCTCGAAGAGGATAAGGGCTACCGAAAGGGCGATGAAGAGCGGGTGGACTCTCAACCACGTCCGGAAAAGCCCAACAAGCTGAGGTATCATGAATTCGTTGACATTGGCGGCGATTGTATTGGTCCACCAGTGGCCATCGGTAGCCCAGTTGATGACGACGAACGCTGTTCCAAAGGCGAGGCCGAAGCCGAGCCCGAGCTTCATCGCGCGGATCGGATTGTGGGCGAAGAGGTACCCGAACACAGCCACTGCGGTGAAGACAGCCAGTTGCTTAGCGTAACCCGCAAGGAAGAGGAAGAAGAGACCCAGCAGCAGATTCCGGGTGGCATGCTTCCCTTCTATCGAAGCAGCAATGAAGTAGACGCAGAGAACTTCCAGAAAGACCATTGTCAGGTGCTGGCGGCAGAGCGGCCCGACGTGGTAGACGAAGGGCGATGCCAGGTAGGCCAGGCCCGCGATGACCGGAAGGAAGGTCCCACCCGTTCTGCGGCGAACGGTCAAGCCGATCGTGCCCGCTGTCAGGAGCGTGACGAGGAAGGCAAGTACGCGGCCTGACAGTAGTGTTTGCCCGAAGAAAGGAAAGAGTGCGACGTTAAGGATGTGGAAGACAGGTGGGTAGTTTGACGCGTAGAAGGGGTACGTACTGCTGTCACGATAGGGCCACTCGCCGCGACTGTGAAGCACGGCATCATACAGCTCGAAGCTCTCGCCCTGGTCATAGTCGTAGGGCCAGCGGAAGAGATCGGCTGCGTATGTTATGTAGACCGCCAGGTAGCCCAGGTAGACCAGCACGGCAAGGGCGTACGCCGTACGTGCCAACCACACCCACACCGGATGCGTACTGCTCGGTGCAGGGCCAGAAACGCGGTAGTTGGGTTCTGCAGCGGCGGCTACCGGTTCGCTCCTCAAGTGAAGGAGTGGTATTCCGAGGAGTGCGATCCCGAGTCCGCCGAGCAGCAGCACGCGCTCCACTGGTCCGATGCCGCTCCAAGCACCGGCACCAAGGCGCCCCAACACGAGCACCCCGAAGTCTCCACCCAGCCCCACAGCGATCAACAGCCAACCCAGGTATCGTTTGGTGAGCATGGGCCGCATTATAGCGGGCCGACATGAGCTGACAAATGATGGCGGCTGCCGCTGGCGAAGCCTGGTAACGCGGGTATGCTGGTGAGGGACCCAGACCGGACAGAGAGGTACAAGGAAATGAATGATGCAGAGTTGGGAGCCGCGGACGTCCAGTTGACGTGGGTAGTAGATGATGTTGCCATCGCCCCTCTCAGGCATGAGCACGGCTACGCTGTGTGGATCAAGGTCCCTCGAGGGACGGTTTTGCTGGACACGGGCGGTAGCGGCGAGGTGCTTGTCGGCAATCTGGCGGCGTTAGGTCTAGACCCAGCCGAGTTGGATGCCGTGGTCATCAGTCACGCCCATGATGACCACACGGGTGGCCTCAGTGATCTACTTCCGCTTCTCCGCCCAGGGACGCCGCTCTATGCACATCCGACGCTGTTCAGGCGCCGGTACTCGACTGCATCGGGTGAGATGGTTGATCGAGGTATACCGCTGCCGGAGGACATTCTCTCGTCGAAGGTCGATCTTCGCCTAAGTGCTGTCTCGGAACAGGTCCTGCCCGGGGTCTGGACCAGTGGCGAGATCAGCAATCGTCCCGATCTGGAGGGGCGCAGTGTACATCATTGGGTTCGCGAAGGCGACACGCTCCAGCCGGATCCCTATGAGGACGATTTGTCTCTCGTCATCGAAGTTGGCCCGGGCGACTACTTCCTGTTGTGCGGGTGCTGCCACGCAGGCCTGCTCAACACGCTACAGACTGTAGCGTCTCGGTGGCACGGCAGATGGACCGGCATAGGGGGAGGTGTGCATATGGCCGGTGCAACCTCATCGCAGATTGGCACAACGATCAAGGCGCTGAATGGATTGCAGAGCCTGGACGTTCTTTGGCTAGGGCACTGCTCGGGCGAGGCATTCATCGCTGCCTGCGACGCTGCAGACTCACGCTATGCTCTGTACAGAGGCGCTGCAGGCCAACGTCTGGTGTTTTCGTGCCGACAGTACCGCTTGGACAACGTGGCATACAGACCGGTTGCTTGATGGGTGTCTGCCCGCTATAATGGCGTCGTTGGCCGTAGCCCCGAAATAGGGGCTGTCCGGACCCTGGTGTCTGGTACAATGGTGAGGAGGGTTTCATGACGACGAGCATGACGCTGCGTGAGCGCATCCTGATGCGTCTGGTCGACGTGATCGACCCAGAGACGGGAGTGGACGTTCTGCGGATGCGACTGGTTGAAGACCTTGAGGTCAACGAGGCGACGGGCTCTGTGTCCTACCGCTTTCGTCCCTCATCGCCGCTATGTCCCCTGGCACACAGCCTTGCGATGGATCTTAAGCGGGCTGTTGCGTCGGTGGAGGGCGTGGTAGCGCAGCAGATCGAGGTTGCGGGATACGTCAGAGCGGCGGAACTCACGGAGATGATCAACCGGGCGACGGTGTGATCGTTGCACGGCCGGCAATCCACTGACCAGGAGTGAGGAATGGCGATCTACGAGTATCACTGTGAGGAGTGTGGTGTGGCGTTTCAGGCACGGCGCGCGATGAAGGATGCCGATGCTCCGATTGCGTGTCCCGATTGTGGCTCCTTCCACGCGAAGCGCGGCCTGTCCCGTTTCTTTGCTCCCGCAGGCGGCGGGGGGAGTGGGGCGACTTCGAGTGGTGGCGGAGGGTGCGCCTCCTGCAGTAGCCACTCCTGCGCCTCGTGCGGTGGCCACTGACGTAAATCGCCTTCCGTGTGACACTGACCCCCGCTGGCGGATGTACCGGCGGTTCGTTTGAGGACTGCGCGCCCCCGTAGATCGTGGGGCGCTGCCTTTTTATCAGGGATATCATTGCTTCCTCGGGAGATGAATAGTATGGCATCGACGATGATCGCGGTTGACCTTGGTGGTACACAGATCCGCGCTGCGCGTTTCTCCGAGACTTCCGAGATGGAGGAACGCGTCTCGTTGGAGACACACGCTCAGGAAGGTTTTGAGCCGGTCTTCGGGCGTGTTCTCGATGCTGTGCGCCAAGTCTGGCCCGACCGGGGGGATGTCGCCGCCGTTGGCATGGGTGTACCTGGCCCGATCAACTTCAAGACGGGGCTACTGCGGTTTGCTCCAAACTTGCCTGGGTGGGACAACCTCCCACTTCGTCGCATGTTGGGTGACCGCCTGGGTGTGCCAGTCACTGTCGGGAATGACGCGGATGTGGCGGCTCTGGCGGAGCACCGTTTCGGAGCAGGTCGCGGGGTGTCGGATCTTATTTACCTGACGATCAGTACCGGAATCGGTGGCGGCATCATACACGATGGGCGCCTATTCACAGGTGGGAATGGCCTTGGCGGCGAAGTGGGACATATGGCCATCGATCCCCGTGGTCCTAAGTGCTCGTGCGGCAACACTGGGTGCCTCGAAGTGATGGCCTCAGGAACTGCCATTGCGCGTCGTGCACGTGAGCGTTTGGCCGACGGCGAGCTTTCTGTCATGCGCGAGTGGCTAGGAGAAGATGTCGCTGCCGTTACTGCGCGCGACGTTACGCAGGCGGCGCACCGGGGCGATGCTTTGGCCATCTCGCTCTATCGAGAGGTGGGCGCGACCATCGGCAGTGCCCTTGTGAACCTCATGTATCTGTTGAACCCTAGCCTGTTCGTGTTGGGCGGTAGCGTTACTCTGGCGGGTGACCTGTTGTTTGGCCCAATGCGTGAGGCCGTCGCGTCGCGGGCTCCGGCTGCTTATCGTGAGCAGATCCGCATCGTGCCTGCCGAGCTTGGGGGTGATGTTGGCTTGTGGGGAGCACTGGCGCTCTGCATGATGACGCAACGTGCCTGACTCGAGGCACATGTCGCACCTACACGCGCAGGGCAAGTTCCGCGCGCGGTGCTAGCTTATCGTGGGACTGAGGGACTATGTCGCGCTTTCTCGTATTTCTGACGGTGCTGGAGCTTCTGGCGCTGCTGGTTGTGGGGTGGCTACTTGGCCCGGGACTGGACCAGCGGATCGTCCCCGGGGTTTGGATCTGGGATGTCAACGTGGGCGGATTGACACCCGAGGAGGCTAAGGCACGGCTCCGCAGCTCGCTTCCGCTCTCGCAACCGGGGATCACCCTCATTGGGCCGGAGGATCAACGGTGGGCATTCTCGCCTGCTGATCTTGGCCTCGTCGTCGATGCCGAAGCGACGATCGTCTCTGCCTATGAGCCCGGTCATAACGTTAGCGGCCTTGCGGCCGTGCCCGACCGGCTCAAGGTGATGATGAACGGGACAAGGTTGAGCCCTGTACTGATCTGGGATGCGGCCCAGGCCCAGACGGTGCTACGTCGCGTCGCCGGAGAGCTCGACCGCCCCGCCCAGGATGCAATCGTGCACCGGCAAGGTTCGACAGTCGAACTGGTTGCTGGCGATGTTGGGCGACGGGTCGATACGGAGAACCTGCTAGCAGATTTGCTCCCCAGTCTCTATGAGCTCAAGCCGACTGAGAAGGTGGTCCCCATCAACCAGCTCCAGCCAGCGATCACCGATGCACAGGCCAACCGCGCCATCGCGATGGCTGAGAGCGTCTTGAGCGAACCGTTGGTTCTGCTGGTGCCCACTCCGGGCGAGGGCGATCCCGGGCCATGGACGATCTCGCCGGATGTGATCGCGAGTATGCTCTCAATCTCCGTGGACGGTGATGGCGTCAGCGTAGCCCTGGATGGGGCCGCACTTGCCCAGCATCTTGGTCCACTGGCGACGGCCCTCTACCGGCAGCCTGTTGATGCCCAGTTCGCCTTTGAGACGGACCCGCTCCAGCTTCAGCTGGTTAGTCCCAGCGTTGTGGGCCGAGAGGTCGACGTGGCGGCTTCGGTGACGCAGATCAACGACATGCTGCTGAGTGGCACGCACATGGTGCCGCTTGTCGTCAATGCCATACCTCCGGAAGTGGGCGACACGTTGACGGCTGACGACCTCGGGATCCGCGAGCTTGTGGCTGTGGGAGAGTCTTACTTCACCGGTTCTAGTACGGCTCGAGACCGGAACATCCGCCTTGGTGCTTCGAAGTTCGACGGGGTCACGATCGCTCCGGGAGAGGTATTTTCGTTCAACGAGCACCTGGGAGACGTCACTCCAGAGGCTGGGTACGATGAGTCATACGTGATCATCGGCAATGAGACGGTACTTGGCGTGGGGGGAGGTATCTGTCAGGTAGCCACGACAGCATTCAGGGCTGCCTATTTCGGGGGATACCCGATCACCGAGCGGTGGCCGCACGCCTACCGCGTGGGCTACTATGAGCTCGGCGGATTTGGTCCCGGATTTGATGCGACGATCTACTCACCCATCGTGGACTTTCGTTTCGAGAACGATACACCTTACCATATCCTGATCCAGACTGAGGTGGACACCGCGCAGGCAAGGTTGAGGTTCCTCTTCTACAGCACGAAGGATGGACGAACTGTGGAGCAGATCGGTCCCGAATGGGGTGAATCGATACCGCCCGGTCCGGCAGTTTATCAATACGATGCCTCACTGCCGGCGGGTACCGTAAAGCAGATCGAGACTGCCCACAATGGCCTGAATGCTGTATTGGGCCGGATCGTCCGTGATGCTGGGGATACGGTACTCTACAGCGATGAGTTTGTCAGTCGGTTCGTTCCATGGCCGGCGCGGTATGCCTATGGGCCCGGCTACACGCCTCCAGAGGATGCAGAGGTCATCAGTACGCCCGAGCCCTGAGACTGCGGATTGTGGGGCGCCGAGCTCAGAGCGTCGCGTCGCAGGCAGTGGTAGTCAGATAAGCGAGCACCCGGCGGATTATTCGCCGGGTGCTCGACTATTGTTACCAGGAGGTGGCTTGGCAAGGCGCTCGCCGACCTCATCGACAGGTCAATCCTCCAGATACGTTCCGATCTCGTCGCCTTGTTTGACCCAAGACTGAAGCTCGAAGTTCACCTTCTGCACAAAGCTGTTGGGGGGCAGACTGGCACCCTGGGCATACTCGAGATCGCGAATACGTGCCTTGATGCGCAGCACGCTTGTCTCAAGCACGATCTCCTCCCCTGGGCGCATCATAACAACGTCGCCCTTGGGCTCAAGCTTGGCCCGCAGGTCGGGGTCGTTGAAGGCAAATTCGCTGGCTAGCACTTTGGTGACGGTACGTATATCGCTCTTGTCGAATAGCCAGGCCTCAAAAGCCGCGACTTTCTTGGGGTCGCCGGCTCCGAGCGTTTCGGAGATGCCGATGCCGCACTCGCCCAGAAAGTCCGCGCCGATCTCAATGCTGAACGACGGATCGAAGTAATCATCACCCAACACGTACGGGGTGCTGAAGGATTTCACAGGGCGATCACCCTCAGCCGTGGGCACGCCGGCCTGGGTGGCCATCGTGGTGGTTGAGGCGCCTTCGGGTGCGCGTTTCGTCGAGACGGCTCCGCGGTTTCGCGAGGCGACCAGGTACCACACGATGCCAGCGGCACCCAAGATGAGGAGCGCTACGGCCAGGAAGCCTGCGATGCGTAAGAGTCTTGCCAGAGGCGTCGCAGCTTCGCCCGCCTGTTCACCTGCCGTTTCGCTCGGGAAAAGGGCCGCCCGATCCTGTGCCGCGATCTGCTGCAGTCCCATCAGCGCAGGAAGAGACCCATCGAGGCGATAGCGCGCGGCTTTTTCGACCGCGGTCTGCAGATCCTGCTGAAGGAGCTCCTCTTGGGCTAGCCAGGGAACGTTCTTGGTCTTGGGTAGATCCAGCCCCAACCGACTCTGCAGCAGCGCTATGTCGCCGGTGCGGTAGAATTCGTCGGCAGCGCTGGCCACATAGGCAGACCGCCAGTCTTCGCGGAGATGGGCAGGCGTTGCGTTGGTCCACTCTACGGGAAATAGACCCCACCCAAGTACGAACCACCCAATGAGGATCCCGACGATCAGAGCGATGGGCACCTTTGCCCTATCCCAGATCGGTTGGATCTTGACCATCACCTGAGCGAAGAAGGTGAAGACCTTGGCCAGTAGTTTGTCGAACATGGGATATCCCTCCCGGCTTTGATGGGCTGACCTTTTACTAACAATCCAAGATTACCATAATTCTGTACTAATTGCAAGAACGTGGCCATATCTGCGATGGGATTTTATGTGATTACCCCTGCATGCGGCAATTCGATCTGAGGATGGTTACCGGGGCACAGAGGACCTCACCAATCACCCCACAACCAGCGCTGTCGCCTCGCTTCTTGACCGCAAGGCTCCCGACGGTATAATCGCCGCGAGGTCACAATGATTGAGTGGCGCACGTTGGTACTGAACCTTCTGGAGGCGAGCCCGTTCCATTGGCTGTTGTTCAACCGTCGGCGCTGGCTTGTGTGGGCCGTGGCCTTTCTGCTGCTTGCCGTTGTCGGGGTCGCCAGCGGGTGGCTGATCGCAGAGTCCAGTCCTCTCATTGTAGCCATCCTCGCTGTCGGGATCATCTACGTCATCTGGGTTCTCGGCGATCTCGAGATTGCCTATGTTGGCGTGATCGGTGTGGTCACCCTTCTCCCGTTTGCTTCGCTTCCCTTTAGCATCGGCTTCACGCCTACTTTCCTCGATCTGGCTCTCCTGGCGCTCTTTGGGGCCTGGGCTATCCAATTTCTGGTAAGCGATGAGCAACGACTTATCGGTACGCCCGCCGGTGGTCCCGTTATGGCATTTGCCCTGATGGCTGTCGTGGCTTTCGTCGCCGGGCTGGCGAACGGAGCAATCACAAGCTACCTGGTGCGGCACTTTGCCGAGATCCTCCTTAGCATTGCCGTGTTCTACGTCGTGGTAAACAGTGTGCGTGATGTGGGTAGGCTGGGAAGGCTTGTTCGCTGGTTGATTCTGGGGGCTGCCGCAGCTTCCGTCCTGGGCATCATCCTCTACATCGTTCCCGAGACGTTTGCGATCCAGGCGCTCTCAGCGTTGGGTAGGTTCGGCTATCCCACGGGCCAGGGCGTGATTTGGCACATTCGCGACGATCCTGAGCTGATGAAGCGAGCCACTGCGACGTCGGTGCATCCCAATGTTCTGGGCAGTCTGCTGAACTTCGGATTGGTGATGCTCGTTCCGCATCTGGTGAGCAAGCGCTCGCTCTTTCCTCGCGTGGTCGCGTGGGGCCTCGCGGCTGTTCTGGGCGTAGGACTCGTGTTGACAGTCTCGCGCAGTGCTATGCTAGGAGTTGGCGCGGCTGTCGTTGTGATCAGTATCATGCGTTACCGCAGGTTTCTTCCGCTCATGCTGCTTGCGGTGGTGTTGTTCGTGGTCTCTCCCTGGTCACAGGGCTTGCTCAACCACTTCCTTGAGGGTTTCCAACTTGAGGATCTGTCAACCCAGATGCGGATGGGTGAGTACAAGGATGCCCTCACGCTGATCAGGCGGTACCCATTCCTCGGGGTGGGGTTTGCAGGTGCGCCGGACATCGACATATACGTCGCCGTGGCCAGTCTCTACTTCACGGTTGCTGCGCAAATGGGGCTTCTGGGATTGGCAGCGTTCCTCGTGGTTCTTGGCGGGGTCCTCTGGCGCTTCTGGCGGCGGCGGTCATTGGCGCCGGCGGTACCGGAGCTCGAGCCCCTGTGGTATGGTCTCCATGCCGCTCTTGTCAGCGGGGTGGTGAGCGGCGTCTTCGATCGCTTCTTCTTCAGCCTCGACTTCCACAACTCGGTTACGCTGTTTTGGTTGGTGGTTGGATTGGCTACGGCGGCGACCCAACTCTTGGATTCCGCCGCCAGGGACAGCAGGCTGGCTGCAAACACCTCCATGCCGTAGACCGGCGTGTAGATTCTTGTGCTTTGCCTTACCTTCGGGTATACTCAGGTTAGTTTGGCCCATCCATAACTGCATTCTGAGGAGGTTGCCAATGAGACTCTCTTGCCTTCAGGAAAACCTCTCTAGGGGATTAAGTATAGCGGGTCGCGCGGTACCCTCCCGGACGACGATGCCGATTCTGGGCAACGTGTTGCTGGCTACGGACCACGGTCAGCTCAAGTTGGCTGCGACGAACATGGAGCTGAGCATCGTGCACTGGGTCGGGGCGCGAGTCGAGACTGAAGGCGAGATCACGGTGCCGGCGAGGAATTTCATCGATCTGATGAACTCACTGCCACCCGATCAGGTGAGCCTGGCGCTCGATGAAGCCACGATGACGCTGGACCTGACCTGTGGATCAGTCAAGGCCAGCTTCCGGGGCATTGCTGCGGATGAGTTCCCGTTGGTGCCTGAACCTGATAGCAATGCCGGGTTCACTGTCGAGGCCGAGGCGCTGAACAAAGGCCTGACGCAGGTAACCTTTGCGGCCTCGACGGACGAGAGCCATCCGGTGCTGACAGGGGTTCTGGCGGAGTTCCAGGGCCAAACGATGACCCTTGCAGCCGCCGACGGCTTCCGTTTGTCTCTGCGTGAGATTCCGCTGGTCGACGCTGTGCCTACGCCTTTCAGCGTCATCATCCCGGCGCGCGCGCTGGCGGAGCTGATGCGAATTACGAACGGACTGGATGAACCGGTGAGGATCTCGACGACCCGTCCACACAACCAGATCCTGTTCCAGATGCCTGATACTGTTCTGAACTCACAACTCATCGATGGCGCGTACCCCGACGTGCGGCGCATCATTCCCGCATCGTCGAAGACGAAGGTTGTCATCGGTCGTGAGGAGATCCTGCAGGCATGCAAGCGTGCCGCTATCTTCGCGCGGGATGTGGCCAATATCGTCTCGCTGCGCATCGACGCTGGCGAGGTAACGGTGGCAGCAGATTCCTCCGAATCAGGGCAGGGCTCCACACGCCTGGTGGCCAATGTTGAGGGTGCGGGGCTCGAGATCGCTTTCAACGTGCGGTTCCTCATTGACGTCTTCTCGGCCCTGGATACGCCTCAGATTGTGCTGGAGCTAAACTCGCCGACGAATCCTGGCGTGATCAGGGCTGTGGGAGATGAGAGTTTCATCCACGTGGTTATGCCGATGCACCTGGGACACCGCTAGGGCGGCCCCGAGCGGTGTGGCCACGTCTGCCGGTCGCGATTCCGCTTTCTACTGGAGACGAGATGCCTGGCAGGCATCTTGTCTCCAGTTTCATATGGGGCCAGCCCTGTGATGGGGTCTGCTAAAAAGCGTGCCATGTCCGACACCAAACCTGAATCACTATACGAGCTCCCGCCCGATAGCCTGAGGCGTATCACCGATCCTCTGAGCTTCGCGTTCGACGTCACGGATGATCTCCCGTTCGAGCCGGGCATCATTGGCCAGGATCGGGCCGTTGAGGCCATCCGTTTTGGGCTCGACATCACCAGCCCCGGCTTCAACGTCTTCGTGATGGGACCGACGGGATCTGGTCGACGTTCGATCCTGAAACGCATCGTGAAGGAGAAGGCGCAACACGAGTCCGTGCCTGATGATTGGCTGTATGTGATGTCGTTCGCCGAGCCCACGGTACCCCACGCGATTCGGCTACCACCCGGGCGGGGACGTCAGTTTCGCAGCAGCATGGAGCGCTTCAGTGCCGCGCTGCCCGATCGGCTGCAACTCGCATTTGACACAGATCGCTACGCCAGCGCCCGTGAGGAGATGGAGCAGCAGTACCGTGCTCTGGAGCGCGAGGCTCTGGCATCGGTCGATGCAGCATGCAGGGAGCGCGACTGCGTGCTCGTGCGTTCTCCCGCGGGCCTCTACATTGCGGCGCTAGGGGACGGTGAGCTGCTGTCCCCAGAGGCGGTCAGCCAGCTTGACGCCGGTGAGCGGGCGAGGATTCAGCACGATCTCGATTATCTCGATGACCTCCTGGACGACGAAATGCGGCACCTCAGAGACCATGAGCGCCGCGTGCAGGCGGATATCGACAAACTTGACCGCGAAGTGGCGGACTTCACTCTGGCACCGCTGCTTGATGAGGTGCGTGCGTTGTACGCGGATCAGGCCACCGTGCTTGCCTATCTGGAGGCCGTGCGGCAGGACATCCTTGGCAATATACCGCTCTTCCGCCTGGGCGAGGGGGCGAAAGGTGAGGCGGAAGAGTCATCGCTTCTGGATGTGCCCATCACCAAGCGCTATCGCGCCAACCTGTTCGTCGACAACAGCCAGCTCAAGGGGGCACCAGTCGTCGTGGTCGAGCGGCCCTCGACGTTGCGGCTCTTCGGCGTCGTGGAGTATGATGTCCGCTATGGCGTGAGCGTCACCGATCACACGTTGGTCCGGTCGGGGGCGTTGCACCGCGCTAACGGCGGGTATCTCATAGTAGACGCTGCCGGGTTGGTCGACGACCCTGATGCGTGGACGGGCCTCAAGCTGGCGCTATCACAGGGCGTTGCTCGCGTCGAATCACCGGACGGTCACCGGCTGGTTCGGACGATGACGCCTAACCCCGAGCCGATCCCGCTCCAGGTGAAGGTCGTACTCATCGGCCTGCCTGACGTCTTCTACACCCTCTATGGGATGGATGAAGACTTCGTCAAGTTCTTCAAAGTCCAGGTTGACTTCCACACAGAGGTGGACCGCACGCCGGAAACTGAGCAGGCGTACGGCCGTTTCATCAGGACGTTGTGCCAGACCGAGACCTTGCTTCCCTTTACTGCTGAGGCCACGGCGCGGGTCGTGGAGTTTGGATCGCGTTGGGTGAGTGATCAGGACCGGCTTACCGCTCAGTTTGGCCATGTCGCCGACCTGGTGAGGGAGGCCGACTATTGGGCGCGGCAGGCAGGGCAGGATGTTGTGCGGCGTGACGATGTGCTAACCGCCCTTAAGAAGCAGCGGCGCCGAACAGGGTTGTTGGAGGAGCTCTCGCTGCGCGAAATCCTCGAGGATCGCTTGATTGTGGTAACCTCAGGCAGCCAGATCGGGCAAGTCAACGCCCTAACAGTGGTGAGCTACGGCAACAGCAGCTATGGCGTCCCCAGCCGTGTCACGGCGCGGGCCTACGTCGGTCGCGGTAGCGTCATCGACATCCACCGTGAAATCGATCTCGGGGGTCCCATCCATACGAAAGGCGTGCTCACACTGATGGGGTACTTCGGGGGACAGTACGGGCTCAGTCGCCCGCTATCCATGGAGGCCAGTCTCAGTTTCGAGCAGGTCTACGAGGATGTCGAGGGCGATAGCGCTTCGTGTGCCGAGCTCTACGCCTTGATCTCCGCAGTGTCTCGGATTCCGTTGCGGCAGGATCTCGCGGTGTCGGGCGCCGTCGACCAGTACGGTCACGTGATGGCCATCGGCGGGGTCAACGAGAAGATCGAGGGTTTCTTTGAAGTCTGTAAGGCGCGTGGGCTAACTGGCACTCAGGGCGTGATCATTCCGCGGGCAACTGTGAAGGATCTCATGCTCGATGACGAGGTCATCCAGGCCGTTCGCGATGGGTTGTACCACATCTATCCTGTGAAATCTGTTGATGAGGGACTGACTCTCCTGACTGGTAGGGCGGCGGGGGAAATGGATGCAGAGGGGCGCTATCCGGCGGGCTCAGTGCACGGGGCTGTGGCAGCACGACTGGAGGCGTTCGCAAAGAGCGACGACGATGCCGATCGTGGTGACGATGCAGAATGACGCCCGATCTGCGTGAAGCCGGGAAGGACGATGGCCCCTTGCCATCCAGGTACAGACGATGATCAACTTGCTGCAGAACGCTGGTTTCGAGGGCGAGTGGTGGCGGGAGACTGCGGTGCGCAAGTCTTACGGCGAGATCTTCGTGCCAAAACCGTGGGTGGCTTACTGGCGCGAAGCGACTTCCGTGCCCCATGATCCTGCCAACCAGGTCGGTTACGGCCGCCCCGAGTTTCAGGTCATCAGTCGTGAGACGCCTTTCCTCGTTCCCCTGCGCATTCGGACGGGCTCCCGCGCTGTCAAGCTGTTCACCTTCTACCGTATCCACGATGCCGGGCTATTACAGCAAGTCCAGGGCATTCAACCGGGGAGCCGGCTGCGTGGAACGGCTTGGGCTCACGCGTGGTCCAGCTCGGTGGACGATTCGGCGTCAAGCGACGGCGCGGGCAACCAGCCCATATTCGTCCGAGAGTCGGATCCGCTTCCCGAATCGCTCCTTAGTGCCGAATCGGGTCTGCTGAACTTCACCTTCTCGGTGGGCATCGATCCCAAAGGTGGAACGGATCCCTGGTCTGCTGACGTTGTCTGGGGCGAGGGCGCGCACATCTACAATGGGTATGCGCAGATACCGCCAGTGGAAGTAGTTGCTGCGACGAGCACGATCACGTTCTTCATCAGGAGCTCCGTGCTTTGGCCACTCAAACACTGCGACGCGTATCTTGATGACGCACAACTGGTCGTTGTCGGCGAGACTTCCACTCCCCTGGAGGTTGAGATAAGCCCAGCTTCCATCGTGGCTGGCGTGCCCTTCGAGGTGCGCGCTCAGGGCGATGATGGCGCAAAGACTTTTCACTTTGGTCACGAAGGCATCTTTGCCAAGCCTCCCGTTGTGCGCGACGATGGAAGTTTAGTGTGCCAGGCCGTCGCTACGGCTCCGGGGGTCTATGAGGTTCGGGTCATCTCCGTCACGGGAGCCTCGGGCTCGATGAATTTCGCTGTAGAACCTACGCCTGTGCTCCCTTCACCCGACTTCATCCCACCGCGCGAGCCCTATGTGCGCACGTATCTGCTTTTGCCTCCTGACGCCAGCGGTGAATGGCTGATGGCGGTTGCGTCGAGTGGAATCTGGGATCGACGGCGTTGGACCATCGGCGGAAGTGCTGATGACGCCGGGATCGGGCCGAAGGTTCGTCGTGTCGTGGCGATCAATCCGCACCAATGGCGCGGCGATCTGAGGAAGTACCTTGAGGAAGCCTACCCTGGAGTCGATTATGTCGCGCTCACTGCGGCATCGCCAGCAGATCTGATGCGATTGCTGCGATCGTTCTGACAGAATCGGCCTGGCTGTGGCACTCCCAAACGTTAGCCGGGCGTGATTTCGATGCCTTTGATGGTGTAGTAGAACGCGAGAGACTCTTCCATTCCTTCGCGGACACGGCGGGCCACCTGATCCATCACGTCGACGAAGATGGGTGGATGGCCTTCCCTGGGGCAGATGATGCCCAGTCGTTCGTGTGGCCCGGTGCTGTCGACTCCCCACTGCCCCTGATAGCGGCGGCGAAACGCTTCGCCTAGAAACGCGCCCCACACAATGCGGATCTCGGCAGAGGGATCTCCAGCTTGCTTGAGGTGGCGCTCGATCCACTCATCGAGCAACTGCAGCCCGATCGCGTTGTACTCCACGTCGATTCCCGCATAGCGCGACAGGCTGACCTTCGCCCGGTCCGCCAGGTCCGTCAGTTGTCGAGACTTCTGAGGTGAGATGAACTGAGTCGAGCGCTTAGTCATACCAACCTCTGACTTAGAGTGATGCTGACATTGTAGCATGGTTAAGACATGTGCACAATGCGGAGCTTCATCTGTTCTCGAAAGCGGCTATAATCGGGCAGACTGATATGTGAGGAGTATGACCTCTATGGAGATTACCTGGTACGGTTTGGGGTGTATCCGTCTGGCAGAACGTGGGTTTCCGACAGTGGTGATCGATCCCTTTGACGAGGAGACGGCAGGCCTTCGTCTGCCACGTGGTGGCGTAGACGTCGTCCTGTCGAGTCTGCTGGTCGACGATGTCCACGATCTGCGCTGGATTGGACTGGAAAGTGTCGGACGCACGCTGGCGTCGCCGGGGGAGTATGAGATCGGTGGTGTGTTCATCACCGGCGTGGCATCACCCAGAGCGGCAGGTGACCCCACCGTTGCCCTCGACAACATCGTCTATACGGTGACGATGGGTGGGGTGGTCGTCTGTCATCTGGGCGAGCTGGGCAGGGCACTCACGCACGCCCAAATCGAAGCCATCGGGCGCGTTGATGTGCTGTTGGTTCCGGTTGGCATTGAGGATGGATTGACGATGACGATGGCATCTGAGACGGTTAGCCTGATCGAGCCGAACGTCGTTGTTCCTATCCAGTTCGCAACGCCGGACTTGAGGGTGAATCGGACCAGTGTTGAGGCTTTCCTCAAGGAGATGGGGGTGACAAACCCCACAAGCGCGCCGGCTCTGAAGGTGGCAGCTGGCGAGGAACTTGAGGAGACGCGCGTCCTGTTGCTTGAACCCGTCGTCGAGCGGCGATTCTGAAGCTGAGGAGGTCACGATGCGAAGTCGGCTCATCCTGGGCATTCTGATCGTTCTAGTTCTGGCCGGTGGCGTGTTTGCTGTTGTCAAGCTGTCAGGTAAGGCCCCGGTCGCCGAGGACCAAGGTGCCGATCTCGCGGCGATTCAGGCTGAGATGGATGCCGGTGCGTATGAGAGCGCACGCGCGAAACTCGAGGCGATCATCGCCAGCGACGAGACGGATGCCGAAGCGCACTTCAGCCTTGGCCTGACGTTGTTCAATTTGGGTGATTACACGGCTGCCAGGGATCACTTCACACGTTCCCTTGAGCTAGACCCCGAGCGAGCGGCTGCGGTTCACCACAATCTTGGGGTACTGGCCTATCAGTCAGGAGACATGGCGACCGCCGAGTCAGAGTTTGGGCTGGCGCTGGATGCTGATCCGGCCGATGCCGATACGCACTACCAGCTCGGCGCCACCTATCTTATCCAGGCTTATCCGATGGGCGCAGTTGAGCCCGACGCTGCGCTGCTTCAGAAGGCAGAGAGCGAGTTTCAGAACTCCCTGGAGATCGCTCCGAACAAACCAGAGGCCCTGGTAGGCTTGGCGAACATCGACATGTTGCGCGGCGAGATGGAGGCAGCCATCGAGCGCCTTGAGCAGGCAGTTGCCCAGAACCCTGACATGCGTGAAGCCTTGTTCGCTCTCGGTCGGTCATACGCGGCTGTGGGTCGTACAGAGGACGCTCGAGCGACGTTGCGGCAGTTCATCGATACGGATCCTCCGGCGATGTGGGCGGAACAGGCACAGCAGATGCTCGTGGAGCTGGGTGGTGAGTAGCACACCCATCAAGCTGCTCATGACCTGGGATATTACCCCAGGGAGGGAGGAGGCTTGTCTGGCCTTCGTGACGCAGGAGTTCCCAACAAGGATGCGCGATGCCGGCCTGGAGCTGACCGACGCCTGGTTCACAGCCCACGGCGATTGGCCGCAGGTTCGTGTGGGTTTCATGGGGACAAACGTGGAGACCGTACAGTCGTACCTGGGGTCGGATGACTGGGCCAAGCTCAAGCAGCGGCTACTGACCTATACGATCAACTACCACGAGAAGGTCATCGTCGCCAGGGGAGGATTCCAGATCTAGCTGCTTGCGCCTGTCACCGCCTACCATCCGGTCCGCGGTAGCACCGTATTGCCTACATTGGCAACGCTAGCTGGGTCAGTGCCTGTTCAACAATGGGATCCAGGCCCAGGAAGACTCCAATGTCCTCACGGCTCTGGATGTGTTCCATCATTCTCCGAATGTGCCGGTACTTGATGAACGCCCAGTTCTGATCGCGCGACGCCTTGCCCAGACGCGGGTCGCGCCTGAGCTTGAGGGCCACCAGTGCAGCGCGACCACCAGGTATGACCAGGCAGCGCTGTCGGGCCGCCGGTGCAGACCCAAGCAGGTGTTTTCCGAGCTCGGCAGTCGCAGTGCAGTGGAATAGGTAGTGGGTCTCGCCTGACTCTTTCCAGGTCACGTCACCCTCATCATTTCGCTCGACGACATAGGCCAGCCTCGTGCCCAGTTCAACGATCATTTCGGCTATCTGCTCCACCTCTGCTTTGCGTGCCTCCGGTTCATCCTCGCTCCGAAGCGACAACAGCCCCTCGGGGTCGATTTGAGTGTAGGCATCGATGCTGGCTTCGGCTAACTCAGGCTCTGGAGAGAACACGCCGTCGAAGGTTCTGTATAGCTCGCCGATCAACTCTACGCGGCGCCAACCGTTTCTGGCGGTCAATGCTGCCACTACCCATTCCTCGATCCGGTCCGCCAGTGGAGGGCTGTCACTGTCGCCATCCTCGAGCCAGAGTAGGTTCCCGGACGCTGACTTGGTCGGGTCAGACGGCCCAACGTGCAACTCCAGAAGCTCCGGATCTTCTGAGAGCGCAAGCGCCATATCCAGGAGCGCTGACTGCGATGTCGGTTCTCCGCGTGCTCTAAGGATCTGCTCAGATGACTCGGAGGCGCTAACTCGACCGCCCGGGCGCGCATAGCCTCGATGTGCGTCAAACCGGAGGAGCATTCGCGCGCCGAGGGGAGAGCAGGAGATCCAACGGTCGATGCTCATCCTGGCTTCGTTTGCTGCGTGGACGATCGTGCGAACTGCCATGCTGTTCTGCGCGGGGATGACGACGAGCAAGGGAGCCCCGTCGCACACCAACGTCCGCACCGACTGGAGCGCCCCAACCATACTGCGCCGGTACCACTCCCAGTCCAGCCTACGGCGATGCAGGAATCCGCGCAGTCCGACCGGGAGGCTATCGCCCCAGATCCAGGAGGCCCAAAGCACCGAAAGCGCCCAGTAGACAGCGTCGGGGGGATGCACTTCCCAGAGAACCGCAGAGACGCAGCCCGTAACCCCGGCCGTCGCAAGATCGTGGACCGACTCGCCGAGGAGGTGATACCCTGCCGTCGTGCTGTCGAGCAGAGCCGCTAGCGAGCCTATAGCGGGGAGCGAAGCTCCTGGCGGGACCCTGGGGTCAGCGAGGTTCTCTGCATAGGCTGCAAGCGCACGCTCCAGCATGAGCCAGACATTGTGTTCCAGAAAGCGCTGGGGTGGGCGCAAGCTACGGGGACGCTCTCCCGGGCTGCCCGCTGCTGTGAGGCTGCTGCAACGATCGAGCATCTCAAGGATCAGCGCCACGATGACTCTGCGGACCTCTGTGGGCAGCCGCAGTTGGGGGAGACGGTGCAGGACATCCATAAGACCGGCCAGGTTGCGAGCCGTATAGAGCTGGACGAGCTCAGCGACCCGCTCGGGCGTACTATCTTCCACTGCGGCAGCGCGGCCCATCGCAAGATGGTATACCGGGCCCTCGTGCGAGGGAAAGGTCCCCGCCATCATCAGATCCTGGTCATCTACGGTGCCCTCATGCGTCGTACCGCAGCGGCGACAACGCACCCGCTTTGCATAGGGCTTTGCGGCATCCCGATCCCAGGAAAACCACTCGGCTACACCGGGTGTGCCACAGTGTGGGCAGCGAGAGGCATACTGACCGGTGAGATGCGCGATCAACGGCCGCCCGGACTTGGGCAGGTCGCCAAGCTGGGTCAGTGCTGCTTGCGCTTGGGCTATCGGGCAAGGGGCAAGCCCCACCTGGGCACGGAGCAGCTCGATAGGATTGCGATACACGGCAAGAACACGGCGTCCAGCGCGCACAGCCTCTGCTACCGGGGCACCAGTGCTCGCGCCAATGACCAGCACGACTTCCCCTGGCTCTGTAGCCGATTCGGCAAACGCCCCTGAGACGCCTGTGAGGTGAGAGAGCTGGTAGCGAACGAGTGGAAGAGGTGGCTCGCCAGGCGTACCAGGGATCAGCGCATAGTCCCTGGCCTCCACAATGGCATTCCTCCCGGGCTCTGCCCTCTAGTTTCCTGTTGCCATGGCTGCGGCTACCGCTGCCTTGATGGCCTCGGAGTCAGGCGCACCTGGCCTTCGGTAGACCGCTGCCCCGCTGCCGTCGAACACAAAGAACGTTGGCACACCGGATACCTGCCATCGGCTGGCTAACGTTCGTCCCGCGCCAGATCTCACATTCAAGCGCAGAACCGTAGCCTGAGCCGCTAATTCCGACTCCAGGCGATCCACCTTGGGTTTCGAGACCAAGCAGATGCTACAGGTGTTGGAATAGAACTCGATGACGGTTGGTCTCCCAGCCACCAACTGCGATTCAAGTTCCTCAACCGATGCGAACGTGTCGCCCGGAGTACGCAATACGATGTAGGCTATGGCCAGGGCCAACACGATCGTCAGTGTGAGCCCGTCTTCTTTCAGCAACCTATGCAGTCGCGCTTTCATCTATGCTCCCACAGTATCATTGGTGGTTCCTACGGTGTTCGGCGGCACTTCGTGGCCTTTCAGGCTTTCTAGTCCAGTGGCCTCTCTTAGCCGAACCAGGTTCTGCCGGTCCTCGTGCAAGTCGCTGCTCTTTGGCGTCTCGATGATGCCTGCAAGACCGTCTAGTCGCGCGTCCGTCAGAATCGGTGCGAATCCGGCCTGCCCAATGTGCCCTTCGCCAATATGGGCGTGACGATCCTTACGGCTACCAAGATCGCACTTGCTGTCGTTCAGGTGAACCACGTACAGTCGATTGAGGCCGATTGTGTTATCAAAGGCCTCCATCGTGCCCGCATAGCCCTCGCTCGTTCTGATCTCGTAGCCAGCACCAAAGACGTGACACGTGTCAAAGCAGACGCCCAGATGGTTCCGATCATCCACCCTATCAAGTAGCTGGGCAAGGTCCTCGAAACTCCCACCAAGTGTGGTTCCCTGTCCGGCCATCGTCTCCAACAGGATGCGCACAGGCGCATCACCAAGGAACGCCAGTGTTTGGCGCAGGGCCCGCGCTGCCTGTTCAATGCCGGCTTCGATACCCGCGCCGGTATGGGCGCCAGGGTGGAGGACGAGGTACGGTATCTCCAGCAATCGACATCGGTTGAGCTCGTCCGTCAAGGCGGTCACCGAGCGGAGGTGCAGTGCTGGATCCGAACTGGCGATGTTGATCAGGTAGGAGGCGTGTGCCACCACGGGAGAGATGCTTCGGCTGTCCCGTGCTGCCATAAACCGGCGCACGGTCAGGTCGTCGAGTGGCGGACTCTCCCACTGCCGTCCGTTGCGCGTCCAGATCTGCAGTGACTCGCAGCCAACGGACTCCGCCCGCTCAAAGGCCTGGCATAGGTCACCCGCAATGGACTCGTGTGCTCCTAGCCTGAGCATGGTAAGGACCTGTGCCGCCGATCCCCTTGCTGCCGGATCGGCGGCGGCTCCAGCACGAGCTTAGTCCGCCGTCTCGATCGGGCCTGGCGCAGAGGGGTTCGGTGCTGCCACGATGCGCGCGCTGTTGGTGATCTCTGCCGCGTGTTTCAACATGCCCATCACCGAGCAATAGGACGTCTCGGATAGCTCGATTGCTCTCAATAGTGCTTTCTCATCGATGCCATCGCCGTAGGCCACATACTCGACGTGGATCTTGGTGAAGACCTTCGGGTGTGTCTCTGATCGCTCAGCGTCGACTTTGACCTGCAGATTGGTCATCGGCTGACGCTTCTTCGCCATAATCGAGATCACGTCCATCGCCGTGCAGCCCGCAAGCCCAACGAGCACCAGCTCCATCGGCGATAGCCCCGAGTGTCGACCATAGTCGCCGCCCGACGAGTCCACGACGATGGCTGGCCCATCTGCAGTCTCTCCCACCATTCGAAGTCCGGGGCCTGTCCAGGTAACTTGTGCTTTCATGTATTTTGCTCTCCTTGCCCTACGCCTTGCTCTGCAGCGGGATCACGCAGATGAATCTCAATGCACTGCTCCCGGTATTCCTGTAGCCATGGGTCTCATCTGGTGGCACCAGTATGAATCTGCCGGGCAGCATCTCCCCCACATCCCCGCCCAGGTCCGTCACAACGCCTGACCCCTCCAGTACGAAGATCTCGTGTTCGTATGGATGTTGGTGAGGGGAAAACACGACACCGGGATCGAGTTCGATCACGCGCATCGCGAAGTTGGGTGCTCCATCCTTCTCCGTAAGCAACCAACGGATCCGGATACCCTCGCGCACCACTTCTGGCTCAACGGCGGAAGCGTCATTCAGGTACATCAGACCTTTCCCTCCTCTTGAGCATCAGCCTTGACAGTACGCTCCTTGGCGGTCACGGTCGACCAACCGAGTAGCGCGTAGATTCCGCACCATCCGACAAGACCGGTCACCAGGCTGACGAGGCCCAAGACCCCGATGATGGTCCCTACCACACCCTGGATGAAGAGGAAGCCCAAGAGCATGCCGAAGATGCCGAACAGAGTTCGGAAGAGACGATCCCTAGCGCCCACGTTTTGGACCATCGTGCCCCCCTTTCTGCAGTAGCCTAGCTCAGCTTTTGAATGTATTCGCGGATATCGAGTGCCGCCTTGGTGCCATCGCCAACCGAGACGCTTAACTGCGCGGGATTATCCGCGCGCACATCCCCGATCGCGTAGAGCCCTGGTATCGCGGTGCGCATATGGGCGTCCGACACGATATATCCCCACTTGTTCAGCTCTAGCAGGTCGCTCACGAACTGTGTGTAGGGCGAGTATCCGACGTAGATGAAAACACCATCAGCCGGATACCACTTCTCTTCGCCTGTCTCCCGGTCAATGGCAACCACTCCCTTCACGGTCTGGTCGCCTTTGATCTCGGTGACCTGAGTGTTGAACACCATTGTGCTCTTCTCGTGCGCCTTGACACGATCTTGCAGGATCTGCTCGGCACGGGAGTAAGGCAGGAACTCCATGAAGGTCACCTTATTCGCATACTCTAGAACGGGCAGGCCCTCCTGGAGGCCGGAGTTGCCGGCTCCGATGATGATGACGTCCTTACCCTTGAACAGGGGGCCGTCGCAAGTGGCGCAGTAAGAGACACCCCTGCCGTAGTACTCATCTTCTCCTGTAATTCCCAGTTTCTTGGGGCGACTTCCCGTAGCAATGACGACGGTCTTGCCCTCAAAGGTTTTGTCGTCATCTGTGTGAACCTCAATCAGGCCCGGTCGAACCGGTTTTATGTCCGATACCTCTTCGAATTCGACAATCTCCGTGCCGAACCGTTCAGCCTGCTGACGGAACCGTTCCATCAGTTCCATGCCGTTGATGCCATCGGGGAATCCCGGGTAGTTCTCGATGAGGTCGGTAGTCGCCGCCAGGCCGCCAGTAGTCTCACGCTCGAGAACCAGTACCTTCATTCCGTCACGCGAAGCATAGATGGCCGTGGTCAGTCCAGCAGGACCGCCGCCGACAACAACGACATCGTAGAGACCCCCAGTGATCTCCTGGTCACCTGCACCCTCAGTAATCTTGAAATCGAACATATTCCCTACCTCCCCTGAGATGGTCCAAGGTTAGTGTTTCCATTCTACTCGTGCCCGCCTGCTTGGCGAATACGGTGGTCCCAGCTGCGTTCTATAGGTCAGGTACAGTCAGGCCCGGCTGGACTGCCGGGCCTGAAGAGCTCGAAACGATGATACCGTCAGACGAGTGTTACGCCGCTGCCCGACGCATCGCGTCGATGATCATATCGGCCGGAGCTGCACCCTCGACACGTTCTTTGCCGTTGATCACCGTCAGCGGAACGCCCATGACCTCGAACTTATTCGCCAGGTCAGCGAACTCCGCCGACTCGACGATATTGGCATTGACATAGTTGCTGTACACGGCCATCTCGATCGCCAGCACTGCCGCGCGGGGGCAGTATGGGCACGTTGGTGTCACGAACACCTGGTAGTCAACCGGCTCCTTCAGTCCATCCAAGTAGGTCTTGGCCGAGCTGTCCAGATGAGCATGTCCATGCCCGGCGGAGTGGATGGCGTGAAGCAGTGTCGAGAATTCGTAGCCAGACGGAATCCCGTAGAACCGAAGCCCATAGTCGCGTTCGCCGAGGATGGCAAGGACAGGGGCACGCTCGACACCAAGCTCGCGGGCTTTCTCAGTATCACGGTGGATCTCATATGTCTCGACACTAACCAGGTCCGATGTGCTCGCGACCTCTGTGATCAGCTGGACGATTTCAGTGCAGTAGTCGCAGTGTTCGTCATCGGTAAAGGCAACCAACCGTACCGCAGAGGGCAGGTCGCTTAGCATATTCTTGACGCGCTCGGTGGTGTCCGCATCCAACAGGGCCATAGTTAGTCTCCTTCTCTTTCGAGTGATCTGGCAGTCACGCACTAATTTAGTAAGGTCTCATCTACATAACCACTATAACACGGTCCTCGCCTACGTCAACGGATTGGCACACTGTGCAAGGCGATCTAATGTATCTCTAACACGAAGCCTTGTCTCAGCGCAGCTTTTGCGTACACTTGGGGCTCTATGGTCGATCTGGTCTTCCTCCACGCACCCAGCGTCTACGACTTCCGCGAGCGTGCCACGCTCTGGGGACCGATCTCCGATCTTGTGCCGTCAACGCCTGTTTTCGACATGTACCCGATCGGGTTCGCAACGATGCTCGCTCACCTTGAGTCGGTTGGCTTTGACGTGCGCATCGCTAACCTGGCAGCACGGATGGTGCGCTCCGAACGCTTCGATCCGGACCACTTTGTGGCAGGCCTCGCATCACGGGCTTTTGGCATTGACCTGCACTGGCTACCCCATGCGCATGGAGCCCTGGCGCTGGCTGAACGGGTTCGCAAGCACCACCCCGCAACGCCTATCATCCTGGGAGGATACTCAGCGACTTACTTTCACCAGGAGCTTATCCAGAGTCCCTACGTGGACTACGTGCTGCGGGGCGATTCGACCGAAGAGCCGTTGCAGCGGTTGCTGGAACACATCGTTGCCGGAACTGAGCCTGCGGGTGTTCCCAATCTGACCTGGAAGAGCCACAGTGGCGACGTGCACGTCAATCAGCTCACCTATATCCCGGAGAGCCTGGATCATCTGACGCTCGACTATCACCCGACGGTCAGATCGGTTGTCCGGCGCTTGGATCTTGCCAACGTGGCCCCTTTCAGTCACTGGCTGGAGTACCCGATTATGGCCTCGTTGACGGTGAAAGGGTGCACTCAGAACTGCACAATCTGTGGAGGATCGGCCTTTGCGGGGCGTCACCTATCAGGGCGTGAACGACCGGCGTATCGGTCGCCCGAACTGCTGGCTGCCGATGTTCGCCGTATGGGCCGTCTGAGCCGCGCTCCCGTGTTCCTGTTGGGTGACCTGCGGCAGCCGGGTATTGATTACGCACGGCGCTTCTTTCGTGCCATTCAGGGGCATGACGGACCTGTGATCGTGGAGTTCTTCACGCCGGTTGATCGCGCCTATGCGGAGGAATTGGCTGCAGCTCTGCCGAACTTCATCGTGGAATTCTCGCCGGAGTCTCATGACCCGGAGGTCCGCCGCGCGTCGGGAAAACCCTATGCTACTGAGGGGATCGAGCACACGATCGAGGCCTGCCTGGCCGTGGGGGCCAGGCGCTTCGACCTCTTCTTTATGATTGGGCTCTCGCAGCAGACCGCTGGCTCGGCACTGGCTACCGTGGATTACTGCCGTGAGCTTCTGGCGCGCTTTGACGACGGGCGTCTGGTTCCATTCACCTCTCCCTTGGCACCTTTCCTGGATCCGGGTAGCCGTGCTTACGAGCAGGCCGAGCGCTACGGCTACATCCGCCACGCAACCACGCTCGAGGACCACCGGCGGCTGTTGCTGCAGCCATCGTGGAAGCACATCCTCTCCTACGAAACACGGTGGATGGATCGGAACACATTGGCCGACGTGACCTATGAGGCTGGCTTCCGGTTGAACCGTTTGAAGCGCGAGGTGGGCCTCGTGAGCGCCGAGAAGGCTGAGGAGACTGAGCGGCGGATTGCGGAGGCGCGTGGGCTGTTGCGTGAGATTGACGATCTGTTGGCGGCAGGGGATTTGGTGGCGATGGACGTCGCCCTCCGGAAGCTGAAGCCGCGTATCGACCGGGCGAACACGTCTACAGTCTGCGACAAGTCGGAACTTGACGTCGATGCGGGATTGATGCCGTTCAAGATCATCAACCTGCTGCGCGTCGGCCTGGGTCTGGAGAGGCAGAGCGGCTAGACCGGAACTCGGTGGCCCCTTCTCCCTCCGGTGGCGTGCAACCTGGAGTCACAGCCGCGCCCGGCGATGGTCGCGGGTTGTTTGACAGAACAGCGGCCCACGGCTACAAAGAGCTTACAAGTATCCCAAAGGGGCACCGCCGATCCAGCTTGGGATTTGGAGGTGCATGGTTTGACCCCATACTCTGACCGGAAGGAGGTAGGGTGATGGAGATCTATCGCATCGAGCCTGGATCGCATGTAGACCTGAGCAACTGCGACACGCGTGATGCCCGCGGCTTTGATGGCGACAAGTCGGCTGGCAAGAAGCAACTGAAGAAGCTCACCGCACGGCTGGAGGAGCTGCAGGAGCTGCTCTATGCAGAGGGTAAGCAGAAGCTGCTAATCGTTCTCCAGGCCATGGATACGGGTGGGAAGGATGGGGTCATCCGCCACGTCTTCGATGGCGTCAACCCTCAAGGCGTCAAGGTGGCCAATTTCAAAGTTCCGACGGCTGAGGAGTTGTCGCACGATTACCTCTGGCGGGTCCATAAGCAGATGCCAGGCCGCGGCGAGATCGTGATCTTCAACCGTAGCCACTATGAGGATGTCCTCGTTGTGCGCGTGCACAGCCTTGTGCCTCCCGAGGTCTGGCAACGGCGTTACGACCACATCAACGCGTTCGAACGCTTGCTGGCTGAGGAAGGGACCACGATCCTGAAGTTCTTCCTGAACATCAGCAAGGACGAACAAAGGGAGCGTCTTGAGTCTCGCCGGGTCGAACCCCACAAACAGTGGAAGTTTAACGTTGGCGACCTCAAGGAGCGCAAGTTGTGGGGAGAGTACATTGCGGCCTATGAGGATGCGCTCAGCAAGACGAGCACGGAGTGGGCCCCGTGGTACGTCGTACCGGCGGATCGGAAATGGTACAGGAATCTGGTGATCGGAACCACACTGGTCGAGATGCTGGAACGGCTTGACATGCATTATCCTCCGGCTGCTGAAAACCTTGATGAAGTTGTCGTTGAATAGCCGGGTTTGAAAAGCTACGGAGACCTACCCAAGGAGTCATAGACAATGAAAGACCGAAGCCTGCTGATGATCCCCGGCCCTATTGAGTTCGAGCCTGCAGTGCTTTCCGCGCTTGGCGCCCCGACGCCCAGCCACGTAGCCCCGGAGTTCATCGACGTGTTTGGACAAGCTCTGGAACGACTGCGCGCGGTATTCCTGGCGCCAACGGGGCAGCCCTTCGTCGTTGCCGGTTCTGGGACGCTGGCAATGGATCTTGCTGGTGCGAATTTGGTGGAGCCCGGCGATCGGGCGCTGGTGGTCAATACCGGGTACTTCAGCGACCGGTACGGGGAACTTCTCAGCCGGTACGGCGCAGAGGTCACGCACGTACGTGCTCCGATTGGAGGGCGCCCTTCGCTGGATGAGGTCGATGCGGCGTTGGGAGCAGGCCGCTACAAACTGATGACGGTCACCCACGTGGATACGTCGACGGGGGTGGTGGCGGATGTGCAGGGACTGGCAGCCGTTGCTCAGGCGCATGACGTTCTGCTCATCGCTGATGGGGTCTGTGCCGTCGCAGGCGAAGAGCTGCGAATGGATGCTTGGGGCGTCGATGTAGCCTTGACTGCATCCCAGAAAGCCATCGGCACCCCGCCAGGTCTGGCCCTGATGGTTGCTGGCCCGCGAGCACTCGAGGCCTTCAGGCGTCGAAAGACAGATGTCAGGAACTACTATGCCGATTGGAGCAACTGGCTTCCGGTCATGGAGGCCTATGAGGCGCGTAAGGTTGCTTACTTCGGTACGCCTGCCGTAAATCTGATTGCGGCGCTCAACGTGAGCCTGGGCCAGATCCTGCAAGAGGGCATGGAGGCGCGGTTCGCCCGCCACGCGCGCATCAGCCGGGCGTGCAAAGCCGGCATCGCGGCCCTGGGACTCGGGCAGGTACCGTCGTCGGACGATGCTGCAGCGGTCACGATGACTGCGCCACGCTATCCGAGTGGCGTCACAGGCCCGGAGTTCCTGGCCAAGGTCAAGGCTGCCGGCGTCACCTTGGCGGGGGGGCTCCACCCGGTCAACAAGGGTGAATACTTCCGTATAGGGCATATGGGTGCCGTGTCGCAGGGCGACATCCTAGCCACTCTAGGCGCGATCGAGTCGGGACTGGCGGCGTGTGGCTATGTCTTCGAGCATGGTGCCGGCGTCGCCGCGGCGATGGCGGCGCTGATCAGCTAGTTTCGACGCCTCGCAACCATACAGCCCTCTCACGTGCAGCGCTGAGAGGGCTGTTTCATTTCCGAAATGCTGCGTTGGTGGGATTATGACGGATCCTGACGTGATCGTGCTAGAATAGCCAGTATGGCGAACGTCGCGACGCGGCTGATCTCATTGATTCTGCTCCTGCAGTCAAGATCGCTCTGGAAGGCTTCAGAGCTTGCCGAGGAGTTGGGCGTTTCCGAGCGAACCGTGCATCGCTACATGGCGATGCTCGAGGAGATGGGCATCCCCATCTACACCGAACGTGGCCCCTATGGGGGATTCTCGCTGCTCAAGGGGTACAAGCTACCGCCGTTGATCTTCACGGCTGAAGAGGCCACCGTTCTCTACATGGGCGTCGGGCTCGTTGAGCAGGTCTGGGGGCAAGTCTACCAGGATGCGGTGACAGCGGTCACGGCAAAGCTCGACAACGTCCTACCTGATGACCTGCGACACCAGGTCGCCGAGGCACAGCGGGACTTGGTGGTCAGCGGGCTTGCTGCGCGCGACTTCCGGCCCTGGGTACCGACATTCCAGGTTCTGCGTGCCTGCATACGCCGGCGTCACGTGGTCAGGCTCACGTACCGCAGTTTTTCGCTTGAGGAGACGTGTCGCGATGTTGAGCCCTACGCGCTGACGTTTCGCTGGGGCCTCTGGTATCTCATCGGCTTCTGCCGACTGCGCGGTGATCTGCGTAGCTTTCGGATCGATCGCATCAGGGACCTCAAGGAGCTACCTGATCGCTTCGTGGTACCCGAGGACTTCTCCGCGAAGGACTACGTACAGCGCTCGATGCGCTTCGAGAACCGGCACACGATCGTGGTGCATATGGACGCGCGTGTTGCGGCGCAGGTACGCGAGAGCATGGGGCACTGGACCGAGATTGTCGACGATGAGGATGGCTCGGCGACATTGCGGATGCAAGCCTCGGACCTTGAATGGCCCACGAGTTGGGTGCTGGGTCACGGATCTGCCGTCACTGTACTCGAGCCACCAGAGCTGGTGGTCAGGGTCCAGGAAGAGGTGCGCAAGATCCTGGCTCGCTATGAGGGGTAGTTCACCTCCGGCTCTTGAATACGGCGAGCCGGAAGGGATCGTCCTGATGTCTGTTGATGCTTTCTAGCCAAGGTAGACCGGCTGCGATTGGCGTCAGCGGACCATACGTGCCGACGTGGATCGGGTGCTGCTGGGCCACGTTCTCCAGCTTGGCCAGAACTTCCATCAGGAGATCGCCACCAAAAGGCGTGAACAGGTAGAAGACAGTTCCATCCCCGATGTCAACGGAACGCACATCGGCGTTGATGAAGGTTACTTCTACGAGACCCAGTGCCACGGCCTGGTCCTGTGCGAACGTGCACATCCCCGGATCGATCTCAATCCCGTGCGCTCTGACACCTGTCAGCAGGTGAACCATGATGGCTACGTCGCCAAGTCCTGAACCCAGGTCGTAGAATACATCGTCCACGCCCATTGGCGTCTGGTCGATGAGCTCCAAGACCACACTGATCGGGCTCGGTTGGAAGGCAATCATGTCCGGCGCAAGTGCCGTTGTGGGGTGGGGCGGTGGCGTGGCGTGCAATACTCCGGCGACCAGGGCATCCAAAGGATCGAGGCCAACGTGGAGGTGGGCGTTTCGGTGCGGCTCATAGCTGGTGAACTGGTCACTTAATGAGCGCAACCGTGATCCGACCAGCTTCCCCGATCGGATGTCATCGCGGATCTTTCCGAAGAGGGTCTGATCCACGGCCCTGAGCTCGTGCTCAAGCCGGCTGGCCTGTTCGTAGAGTTGCTGCGTTGTCGGTGCAACCCCGTGGCTCCGTTCGTAGGCACGAATCGTGCCGGCTGCGAAGCGCAGAAAGTCGATTGCTGCAGCGCGCGAACCGACCTCCGCTTCATCGAAGAGCGTAGGCTGGTTGAGCAACGACTCCAGTTCAGCAATGACTGTGGCCAGGCTCATTGCAGTAACCACCTCCCAGAGAGTATACACAGCACAGGCGAACGCACTACCTGTTCGATCAGCCCTCCCGAGCCGCCTGGCACCGATGACACCACGGCTTAACGTTCGTGCACTAGCACGGGCGTGGGAATCCACATAGATTCTTCATAATACATTCACATAAATCGTGTATTATCGGCAATGGTGATGGGTGTGGCACGCGAGGAGGTCAGGATGACGAAGGGTTCGGCAGGCAAGGCCACGCGACGCCGGCGATTATCCATCGCCGGCGTCGGCGTGTTGGTCCTGAGCGCGATCGGGTATGGGATCTATGTGCGGTACTTTGGACCAGCGGAATCAGCAGAAGCTCCTGCGCTCCAGACTGCAACGGTGCGGAGGGGGGACTTGACGATCTCGGCGGCGGGTCGCGGGAGCCTCGTGCCTCAGGCCGAGATTGACCTGGGCTTTCGCACCAGTGGCACCCTTGCTGAACTGGCTGTACAGGTTGGCGAGCAGGTCGATGCAGATCAGGTACTTGCCCGGCTCGATGATGCAGCAGCCAAGATCCAGTTGGCTCAGGCTGAGCTGAACCTCGACCAGGCGAAGGCGAAGCTCGATACGGTTCGCCGCGCTATAACGCTGACGATCGAGATTGATCATGTGAATCTAGAGGCTGCACAGGCCAGCTACGACGCACTGGTCCAGGGCGGGAACTACGATGGAGCGCGCCTCACGGCGCCTCGCATCAATCTGGACCAGGCTACCGAACAGCTCACGATGGCACAGGCTGCATATGACACTGCCTGGGATCCCGGAAGGGACTGGGAGCTGCAGGTCAAGACAAGGGCTACCGCACTTGAAAACGAGCGAGCCGCGACGGCGCGAGCACTGGAAAAAGCCAGGGACGATCTTGAGGTTGCCCGTGCCTCATACAGCCTCGCGGTACTCAATCTGAATGAGGGCGGTGATGCCTCGGCAGCTCTGGCGAAGGTGCTGCTGGCCCAACGATCCCTCGACGAGAGCCTTTCAGGTGATGCGCTGTACGCAGCCGAAGCGGCCGTAAGGCAGGCGGAACTCTCGGTGGCGTCGGCGGAGTTGGCGCTCGGCAACACCGTGATACGTGCGCCGTTTGCCGGGCGGATTGTCTCCACGTCGGCCAGCGTGGGAGAGGCTGTTGGAACGGGTGCGGTTGTCACAATGGTCGACAGTGGCCTGGGACGAGTGCGGTTCTACCTTGAGGAGAGCGATCTGGATAAGGTTGCCGCGGGCAATCCGGTGACCGTTGTATTTGACGCGCTGCCAGACCGGGACTTCCCCGGACAGGTCGATCGCGTTGACCCCGTATTGGTGACAGTGGACGGCACTGTTGCGATCCAGGCTTGGGCGACACTGGATCCGATTGAGGGGGCGAGGCTGCTTCCCCTTGGCGTGAGCGCCGAAGTTGAGATCGTTGCTGGTTCAACATCGCGTGCACTCCTGGTGCCGGTCCAGGCGCTGCGTGAGCTATCCCCCGGGCAGTACGCCGTATTCGTCGTCGAGGCGGATGGCGCACTACGGCTTCGGCCGGTCCAAGTCGGGATCAGGGACTTCGCCAACGCCGAGATTCTGTCCGGCCTGGAACAGGGTGAGGTTGTCAGCACCGGTGCAGTGGCGACGCAATAGGATTGCGTCCTACACCGGCGGTCTGGTCGAGAGAATGGATGCGACGATGAACGGGCTCCTGTTGGCCATAGAAAATGTTAGCAAGACCTATGGAAGTGATGATGCCACCGTGCACGCGCTGGCTGGCGTCGATATGTCCGTACGCCGCGGAGAGTTCGTGGCGATAATGGGACCTTCCGGCTCCGGGAAGTCGACGCTCATGAATATCCTGGGCTGTCTCGACCGACCGACATCGGGAACCTACATCCTGGATGGCGACGACGTGAGCGAACTTAGCCGAGCAGAGCGTGCCGATGTGCGCAACCGCAAGATCGGGTTCGTCTTCCAGTCCTTCAATCTTCTTCCCCGGCTCTCTGCGCTCAAGAACGTGATGGTGCCACTCCTCTACTATCGCCCGGACGCTGGTGAGCGCCCCAGCTTGGACGAGCGGGAGGAGCGCGCCACGCAGGCACTTATGGGTGTTGATCTGGGTGAGCGACTGCACCATCGGCCCAACCAGCTCTCGGGTGGCCAACAGCAACGTGTGGCGATCGCACGTGCGTTGGTCAACCAGCCACCATTGATCCTGGCCGACGAACCCACGGGCAACCTGGATAGCCACGCCAGCGCGGAAGTGATGGCGCTGATCGGTAGCCTCCACCGGCAAGGCGTGACCATCCTGATGGTGACACACGACCCGACGATCGCTGCGCACGCCGAGCGAATCATCTGCCTGCGCGATGGCCTGATCGTGTCCGACGGTCCCGGCGATGGCGGTAACTGCATTGATCGAGAGGTTCGACCATGACGTTCTATGAGACGCTGAGCATCGCCTGGGAGGGTCTGGCATTGAACAGGGCACGCTCGCTCCTTACGACGTTGGGCGTGATCATCGGTGTCGCATCAGTGATTGTGATGCTTGGCGTGAGTGCCGGCGCTGAGGCCGCGATCGCGGAGCAGATCAACTCACTGGGGGCCGATCTGATCATCGTCGGGCCGATGCGTGGCGTGCCAGGCGCCGCGCGGACCTTCGTCTATGACGACGCTCTGGCGATTACGGAGAACGTGCGGGGCATCAGTGGCGTGTCCGCGGAGCAGTTTACGACGCAGGACGTGTCGGGCGGCGGGACGGCGCTTGAGGCGATCTCCGTGCTTGGCGTGACGCCTGACTTCCCTTCTGTTCGCGACTATGGGTTACTGGCGGGGCGGTTCTTCACGGCGGAAGAGAACGATCGCAAGATCAAGGTCGTGGTGTTGGGCTATGGGATCGCTCAAGACCTCTTTGGCGCTGAAGATCCCTTCGGACAACAGATCACCATCGGGTCCACCCGTTTCACGGTTGTTGGCGTGATGCAACCGAAAGGGGTGATCGCCGATGTGGACTACGATGGCAGGGTCTACATCCCACTTAGCGTCGTGTTCCAGAAGTTCAACACAACGATGGTGGGCGCCGATCGGGTACGGACAGTCTATGTCAAAGCGGAGAGCCGCGAGGTGATGGATAGTGTCATCGCCCAGATCACGGCACTTCTGGTCGAACGGCACGATGTCGATGCGTCACAACCGGACTTCAGTGTGCAGACACAGCAAGACATCATTGCCACGCAAGAGGCAACGACTGAGGCATTCCGCGATCTGCTAGGTTGGGTTGCAGGCGTCTCACTACTGGTCGGTGGCATAGGTATCATGAACATCATGCTGGTGAGCGTAACGGAGCGCACGCGGGAGATTGGCTTACGGCAGGCGCTCGGGGCTCGGCCCTGGGATGTCCAGCTTCAGTTCCTGCTCGAGGCCGTCATTCTGAGTCTGGTGGGGGGGCTTGCCGGGGCAGTCGGAGGGATCGCCGGGGTGTATCTGTTCGGTTCGTTGGGCACCATGCGCACGGAGCTGGTTCCTGCATCGATCCCTTTGGCTTTTGGCGCGGCGGCGATTGTGGGTGTCTTCTTCGGCTATTACCCGGCAACTCAGGCAGCAAGGCTTGATCCCATCGAGGCATTGCGTAGGGAATAGAGTGCTGCACAACCCCGTGGGTGTGGTGTGAATATGCATAGACGCTATGGAGGAAAGCGATGAGGGCTCGTCGTAGTATTCTTGTGATGGTGTTGGCAACTGTTGTGTTGGCAGCGTGTGGCGGCTCAGGGGCGACGGCAGTGCCAGCGGCCAATGGTGAGACGTATGTAAGTGCGGTTCTGGGTACCGGCTATGAAGGTGCCCTGAGCGTACGAAATCAACTTGCACTGGGCATCCTGGGTTTGCAGGGCAGCGCGAATGAGGTCACTGAGGAACAGGCGGCAGCGCTTCTTCCACTGTGGCAGGGGCTGCGGGGAACGACGCGAAGCGGTGCTTCAGCGGTCGCCGAGGTGGATGCGCTGTTGTCGCAGATCGAGGAGACATTGACCCCGGCACAGCTCGAGGCGGTCGCGGGAATGCAGCTGACTCAGGACCGCCTGGGGGAGTGGGCCTCGACACAGGGCATTACACTTGGTACGGGCTCCGGGGCAGGTGGCGGAATGGGTGCCGGTCGTGGCCTATCAGACGAGGAGCGCGCCACGCGCCAGGCAGAGAA
>JAXDDP010000068.1:0-7662 GCA_034676785.1 Anaerolineae bacterium
GGTCGAGTTCAATTTGAAATACGAAAGCGCCCGGAGTCCTGTCTCAGGCTCCGGGCGCTTTTCCTGTGGTCACATCAGCGCTTCCTGGCCGAAGAACTGCCGGCTGGGTGAGAGGCTAGTGAGGATCTCCATATCTGAAGCGACCGGCGCAGTCTCTGTTACCACCCGCGCAAGCAGTTCGCCAACGCCCGGACCCAACATGAAGCCCTGCCCACACATACCGATGGCGACCAAGTAGCCCCCGGCAGCCGGCGACCAGCCCACGATGGGCGCTCCATCCGGCGTCATTGGATAGAGACCGCGCCAGGTGCGCCGCACGCGCAGGTTCGCCAGGGCGGGCATCAGAGCCACCATGCGCTGAGCGATCAGGGGCAGGAAAGCACTGGTCTCGCGACGATCGAAGCCTACGATGGGCGGGTCAGGTGTCAGGCAGAAGACGACCTGACCCGTCGACAACTGGTAGAAGTAACAGTTGGACGAGCCCTGTGCTGGTCGGATGTCCACGACCATCGGCTTGAGAAAAGGCGCCACGGGCTCGGTGATGCCCGCTTCATGCGAGTCAGGCACCACGGGGTGAGAGGCACCGACGAGTGCATCGACATCGCCTGACCAAGCTCCTGCAGCGTTCACCACAATCGGCGCAGCATAGGTCGCTCGGTCGGTCACGACCCCTGTGACGCGGCCCCTATCCATGGGTATCGCAGTCACGTGCTCCGAGAAGCGGAACGCCGCTCCCGCGCGTTTGGCCTCTTCATAGAATGCGTGTCCGGCAAGCAACGTCGAGCAGTGCCCATCCTCAGGGGAAAAAGTGCCGCCCAGAAGCCCGTCGGGGTTGAGGGAAGGCACCAGCTCGCGAAGTGCCTCCGCGTCAAGCCAGTCGATGTTCAGACCGTAGTGGCGTTGGACTTCCAGAAGATCCCTGAGGGTGGTTGCCTCACGCTCGGCATAGGCAACAAACGTGTATCCCCCCGTGGTCCATTCGATGTCCTGGCCGTGGATCTCTTTCCAGGTGGAGAAGACGTCGAGGCTGCGCATGCAGAGCTGGATCTTGGCCGGATCCGAATGGGTGGCCCGGACGCCTCCGATGGCGGCCTTTTGCGAGCCCTGTCCCGGACTTGGCGCCCGGTCGAGAACGAGGACATGAAGCCCTACCTGTGCCATGGCCAACGCCATCGGCGTGCCGATGCTTCCCGCACCGATGATGATCGCGTCAAAGGTATGCTTGCTTCGGAGGGCGATCATGCGTCCTCCTTCAGGCCGGCAAATGCACCCAGGGGGACCTCCACGAAGAGAGGTCGCCGGGTGCCCGACGTGATGTCTTCGGAGGACACGCCGGCCTCGCGCAGCAGGCGCACGATCAGGCGCTCACAGGTCTTGCCCCCGCAGGCGCCCATCCCAGCGCGCGTGACTGCCTTGAGTTCATTGAGGTCGTGGAACCCTTCGCGGATACGGGCGCGGATTTCGCCTGCAGTGACCCGCTCGCAGCGGCAGACAATGGCGCTGTCGTCGAGGCGTTCGATCGCCTCCAGGTCAGGTTCGACGATCGGAGTCCCACTTACTCGCATGCCAGCGATCTGTGTAGCGATCGTAAGGGGCACTTCGACGTGGACAACAGCTGTCCCAGAACGTCGTGCAGGGCGGATGCCGGTCACGACAGCATCCCCGAGGTGGTTCCCCGTCTCCCCGACGACCGTGACATGGTCACCGGGTGCAAGGTCCGCTGTGGGCAACTCATAGGGTAGCGACACGATCGCCGAGCCGGGTTGGGCGTTGAGGTCGACAAGCGTAATGGCGAGGCCTGGACAGACAGCAACGCAACGCTCGCAGCCAATGCAGGCCTTGCCTTGTTCATTTCCCAGGAAGATCGGGAGTGCGCGGATATCGTCGCCGGGTATCTTGATGAGTCCCTGAGGACACACGGTGGTACAGGGGTTACAAGGGATCTCCTGTGTGCAGTGGAAGACAGGAAACACGCCGGACGGTATGTCGGGGGCCTGGCGCGGTATCACCCGGCCAGGATGGGATCTGAGAATCTCGGCCGTCTGGACCCATTCATCGGGTACGGACAGCGCCTGTCCGAGTGCCTGGGTAGCCTGCCGGCCCGCGATCTTTCCTGTGAACATCGCAGCAGAGGCCTCGGCAATCGCTTGAGCGTCTCCAGCATCGAACACCTGCATCCCGAAGGCACGAGCCTTGTGAGTGAACTCATCGACCGGGTCGAGGCCTACCGCGATGAGCACCGTATCACAGGCGAAGGTGCGCTCGGTGCCGGCAACAGGCCGGAATTGCGCATCGATCGCGGCGATCGTGACGGATGTCACGTTCTCTGTGCCGTCGGCGCTGAGGATGGTATGCGAGGTGTAGATAGGAATGCCAAGCCGGGCTAACTTGTCGGCATGGACCTTATAGCCACCACATTCAGGAAGGGCTTCGGCGAGGCCCACAACCTTGATGCCTGCCTGGAGGGCGTGGTAGCCTGCGATGAGGCCGACATTGCCGCCCCCCACGATGAAGAGCTTGTCGGCGGCTCGCACCAGGTCGCGGTTGACCAACGTCTGGAAGGCACCGGCTCCATAGACGCCGGGGAGCGTATTCCCCGGAAAGACCAGCGAGCGCTCGCGGGCGCCGGTCGCCACGATCAGGACGTCGGGCTCGACGAGGACGTAGGCGTCGTACTCCGTGGGATCTGCGCGCAAGACTCCGACCTTCTTGTCGCTGAAGACCGCGAGCGCCGTGCTGGAGGTCCAGACCGTGACATCGGGCAGGTCCGCGACCTGCTTGGCGAGTTTCGCAGCAATCGCGATGCCTCGGGTTCCAGCATAGACGGCTTCGGCCGAACCAAAAAACCGATGGGTCTGCAACACCAGCTTCCCGCCAAGTCGATCCTTGTCATCGATCAGTAAGCAAGCAATGTCGTGCTGCCCAAGCTCGATGGCGGCAGAGAGTCCAGCAGGACCGCCCCCCAGTATGAGGACGGGGATTTTCACCGTCTCGATCGGGTGGCTAGCGTGCACTCCCTCGACTTCAGACAAGGTCGGGAGCCCTACGATTGGACCGACAGACATCCCTGGCTGGACCGGGGTCATACAAGCTTTGACGGGTTTGCCATCTGCCATGACCAGACACTGTGCGCACTGGCCATTGGCGCAGAAGAGTCCCTTCGGTGAACCGTCCTTGGGATGGTGACCGAACGTACGGATGCCTGCGGCAAAGAGGGCTGAGGCAAGCATCTCCCCGGATCGGGCGGTGAGCGGGGAGCCTTCCCAGTAAAACGTGACCGTTGGTGAGTCCAGGTCGGCAGTGAGAATCGGGTGTCCCTTGATGCGATATGATGTCATAGACGCAGTCTTTCTGAGAGGGCTCCTTTTGAACAAGAAGGTGCCATCTCTGAGTTGGCTCGAGTGTAGCATCTATGCCTGGGTGCTGCAATGGAGAAGTGACCCTCACGCGATGGCCATGTGGCAGATAGCCATGTGGCCATCGCCACCGTGCGCACAGCTGGGGTTGTTGCCGCGAGACGCAGTTCGACCTTGACCTATGACTTCCAGGGCTATACTGAGTTTGTCAGCCTGCGCCGTAGAGCATGGGCGATTGATGCGGACCGACCTAGCGGGATCGGTCTGTTAGCCCTGCGTGCGGCTGAGGCACCGGAACGACTGAAGTCGCACCTACGAACCAGCTTGACTATGCACTAGGCCTGGAGCTCCATGGCAGAAACGTGCCTGCGTCTTGCGCCTGAGGACATTACGCCGGATATCCTCGCCCAGATCGAGCGGATTTCCGTCACAAGCTTTCCGCCGTCCGAGCTTGAACCATTCTCCGTGCTGGCAGACAGCCTCAGGCGTGGGGACGTGGCGCTCTTCGTCGCGTGCGTTGGCGAGGCCATCGCAGGCTTCGGTGTAACGCTGAAGCTGCCCATCCGTGACACGGTGTATCTGGCGTATCTGGCGGTAGACCCGGATCGACGAGGTCAGGGGATAGGCGGAAGACTCTTCCGCACGACCCTGGAGGTGTCCGCTGCAACAGGTGCGGGTACAGCCCTGGTGTGGGAAGTGGAACGCCCGGAGCCCGGCGCACCATCCGAGGATCCCAAACTTCGTCGCATTGCTTTCTACCAGCGGCTTGGGGGTATCTTGCTTGATCATGTGGGTGACTTCCGGATGCCCGATCTGACGCTTGGGCCCGCTGTGGATGTGCACAGTGCGCTGCCTGCGGCGCTCATGTGGGCCACCAACGCGGAACGACCTGCTCCGACTCGCGCCGAGACGCTGGCGATCGTGGCGGCCGTGTATAGGGTGGGGTACGGACGAGACCTGGCAGATCCGCTCGTGCGCTATGTGCTGGCGACTGTCCGCCCCGACGACTAAGCAGCCGAGGGCAGCGGGCATCGCCCCGCTGCCCTCGCGTTACCCTCTGAGTGCGCCTATAGCACGTCCAGTGTGACTGCGGTGTGGCAAATCTTCAGCGGGTTGGAGACACTTGGGCAAGGGTAGGGGAATCCTGGGATGCTGATGGTGCCATTCGAGCTGACGCTTAGGTCGAGGCTGGCTAACTCATAGCCCGCTGCAGACACTGATCCGCTGAAGGTTGCGCCGATCACGATCGCTGTTGCCCCACCTGAGGCACCAAACGCTACCGATCCGGTCACTCCGTAGCCATTGACGATTGCATCTACCGCAACGGATGCACCAAGGTCGAAGCTCCCCCCACCTGTCGGGTCGACGACAAACCAGGCTTGCGTCGTGACTGCGCTCCAGCTCAGCGTGCCGGAGCCAGAGATATAGCCATCTGACCGGATCGTGAGGTCGGCAGAGGCCAGTGTGTGTCCCCCCGCCGAGACGGCGCCAGTGCCGGCAAAGGTCGTCGGTCCACCGCTGGGGCGCCACAGCGTGAAGTTGGCGTTCAGGATGCGCACGTCATACGGGGCTAGCGCGCCCGTGCCGGTAAGGGTAAACGCACCACTGGGAGCGATAGCGCCTGAGAGACTCACGGAGCCGGCATCAGGCACCGTTACGGCCCCGGTGGCATACAGGCCAGTGCTGCTGTCGAGCACGACGCGGGCCGAGGCCAGGGCGAAACCGTCCAGATTCAGGTCGGCAGTGCCTTCAAAGTGGTATGTCAGGGGTGTTACCGTGCCAGTGATAGCGACGGTGGCGATATCGTTGGGCAGGTCAAGCTGTCCGTCAATCCAGAGACCAGCGTTGTTGAAAATCACAGTGGCGCCCGCCAGGTCGAACCCGCCGGGCGTGAGAGCCGCGGTGCCGGTGAAAGCGTAGGTTCCATCGGCGGTCACATTGCCATCGACGGTGGCGGAGCCGGCGCCCGGGATGTCGAGCATACCGTGGAGAGTGAGGGCATCGTTGGTGAGTGTGACTGTGGCCCCCGCGAGTTGGTGTCCGGCGATCTCGATGCTGCTGATGCCCGTCAGAAGCAGGTTACCGTCCCAGCTAATGCCACCGGTCACGGAGACCGGTGTGCCCACGTCGATGGGGAGGCTGAGGCTTCCACCCATATAGAGCCCGCCAACGTGGTCTCCAACGAAGGCCTCATCCAGATCGAAGTCAACCAGGAACATCACATCTGCCTGGAAGCCGTAGTAGTTGTAGCGGCCGCTGCCCACCAGGATCGTGCTGGAGAGTGGCATTGTATAGACGTTGCTGATCACACTGGTATAGGGGACGTACTCCGCCGGATCGGCATCCCAGTCGAAGATGAACTCAGCCTGGGCTTTCGGCCCGAGGCCGATGTTGCCAAGGCCGGCAGGAAGCCCTTCGACAAGGTCGCCGAGGGCGATGCCTGACTCGGAGGCGAAGTAGATCTTCTTGTTTGTGAAGTCAATAGCAGCGCTGGTTCCCCCGATCTCGAAGCCGAGCGAGGCTGCACCGATGCCGACCTCCACCTCACAGGTACCGTTGCTGCCATAGGAGGGCGGCTCGAAAGGATCGAGGTCGGGGTCGAGGAACGGCAGACGCATCACACTCTCCCCGGTGATGTTCAGCGCAGCAGGACCTGGTGGGAGAGGCGGCGGCGGAAGCGGGATGGGCACGGTGGCCTCGACGCGATAGTGACCCTTGAAGCCCGCAATCTGGCTGGTTGTGTGTGTGGGCGTGTACCAGACATCGGGCGCAATCTCGCTGAAGAGATCGATCTCCAGCGTGCCCTCCAATTCCAACGGTGGAACCTCGAACTCGCCATCCAGCGAGAGGTATCCGCTCTCCAGCGCGAGCTCGAAGTGGGCGCCGCCGGGTCCCTCCACACCCACCGTGACCGAACCCAGCTCAAGGTCAAAGTCACTGTCGACGTCGAAGAGGAAATGCCATGTGTCGAAGTCCACAAGGAACGCCGCGCTTGGCAGCGATATCGTCGCGCCGCCGGGAAGGTCAGGGATGGTGAGTGCCGCGCCACCGGCAAAGGCCAGCGTGTCACTCAAGTTCAGCGAGGCGTAGGCAGATCCGAAGGTGACGTCGGTGCCGATGGGCTCGGGCAGGGTCAGAGAGAAGGTGATCGGTGCAACGGGCGTGCCCAGGCTCACAACGCCCTGAGAGGGCCAGAGGACAAAGCGTCCTTCGGTGCGCAACAGATCGTTCGCCTGAACGATGCCCTCTGTCGTGACGCTGCCGTTATCGAGGTCAATCCAGACGACGTTGTCGATGGCGGCGGAGACGGGTGGCATCACCCACAGATCAACCGTCTGGTCAACGGTGAAGCTGATCACGCCTGTGGGCTCGTCAAAGTCGATTCCCTGCTGGGCCGCGAAAGACACCGTGCGATCGCGGAGGGTCACCTGGATCTCGCCGGAGGCGGCGACCTCGCCCGTGCTCAGGGTCACGGTCAACGTGCCATTGAGGTCAACGCTGAAGGCGTTAGCGTCGCCGAGGTGGATGAGACCTGTGGTGACCAGGATGCCGGGCTGCGACGGCGTGTTGGTCCACGCGGCGTCGGCTGCAACGTGCACCTCGGCCATCTGAAAGGGTTGTCCTGCAGCGGGTGCAGAGGGATGGACCAGGTCCGTGGGGTTCCAGTTGTACTGTGCTTCGATGCCATCGATGACCCCGTCGTTATCGCCGTCGGAATCGAGGGGCAAGGTCACGTACCCATCGTCCCCTGGGTTCACCTCTTCCCAGTCGTCGAGGCCATCTGCATCGCTGTCGGTATTCAGGGGATCTGTGCTGTACGTCGTGACTTCGGCGCCGTCCGAGAGCTGGTCACCATCGGTGTCCGGTGCGAGGGGATCGGTGTTTTGGGTCAGGATCTCGGTGCTGTCGGAGAGCGTGTCATCGTCGCTATCCGCGTCGTTGGGATCCGTTGCATGGGTCAGTACCTCCGGACCATCATCGATGCCGTCAGCGTCACTGTCGGGAAGCTGAGGGTCCGTGTCAAAGGTCAGGACTTCGAGCCCATCGATGATGCCGTCGCCATCGGTATCTGGGCTCGCCGGATTGGTAGACAACGCACCCTCGGTCCCATCATCGAGGAGGTCGTTATCGGTGTCGGGATCCGCGGCATCCGTTGGCTCGCCTGGTAGATCGCGGTAGCCGTTGGCGTCTACATCCTCGGTGCCATCGGACAGGCCGTCATTGTCGGAGTCACCAATCAGGGGATCCGTGCGCGTCCAGGGATCAAGATCCGGAACAAAGCCATCGGGATAGGGCTTCGTGTTAT
>JAXDDP010000176.1:0-14267 GCA_034676785.1 Anaerolineae bacterium
GATGACCTGGGTCGACAACGCTTTCTTTGCGCCGGAGAGCCTGCTCGACAACAGGGGCCGGCGCATCATGTGGGCCTGGGTCTTCGACGGGCGTGAGCCCGCAACGCGTGAGGCGAGTGGGTGGTCCGGGACGTTGAGCCTGCCGCGCGTGCTCTGGTTGGGTGAGGACCGTACGCTGCGTATGGCACCGCCCGAGGAGCTCGCCTTGCTGCGTATGCATCCGTTGGACTATCGCGATCTCACGGTCGCAGCTGACAGCGAGGTGGACCTGGAGACGATCCGAGGCAACAGCCTCGAGTTGGTTGTGGAGATGGCCGTGGGCACCGCCACCGAGGCCGGGATCAAGGTGTGTTGCTCGCCGGACCGCGCCGAGGAGACCCGGATCTTCTATGATGCCGTGGAGAAGAAGCTGAAGGTGGACACGACACGGTCGAGCCTCGGGGAGGGGCCCAAGGTTGTCGAGGCAGGGCCGTTCGAGCTGGGCGCAGATGAGTCGCTTCGGTTGCACGTCTTCGTCGACCGCTCGATCGTCGAGGTGTTTGCCAATGGCCGGCAGGCTGTGACGCGTTGCATCTACCCGACGCGCCCCGACAGCCTGGGCGTGTCGTTGTTCAGCACGGGCGACGCCATTGCCGTGCCCTCGGTGCAAGCCTGGGAGATGGCTGCTGCCAATCCCTGGTGATCCGGCGCGGCTGCACAGATCGGTCGGGCAGAACCGGTCGATGGGATGGACGATAGCGGGCGAGCTTGTGCTTAGTTAGTGACTAGACAAAGTGGGAGGGCAGGATGGCGCGTGATCTCAAGGCTCTGGTTGGCAAGCTGACCCTGGAGGAGAAGGCTTCGCTTTGTTCGGGGCTCGATGCGTGGCGCACGAAGCCCATTGAGCGATTGGGGATCCCGTCGATCATGATGACCGACGGCCCGCATGGACTGCGCAAGCAATCAGGTGATACAGCGGGCTTTGAGGGCTCAACCGCGCCGGCGACCTGCTTCCCCACCGGTGCTGGATTGGCTGCCACGTGGGATCGGGATCTGGTCGCTCGCGTCGGTGCCGCGATCGCCGCAGAAGCACAGGCCGAGGATGTGGGCATCGTGCTCGGACCGGCGGTCAATATCAAGCGCAGCCCACTCTGCGGACGCAACTTCGAGTACTTCTCTGAAGACCCTTACCTGATCGGTGAGTTGGCCAGTGCCTACATTCGCGCGGTCCAGGCCCAGGGCGTGGGCGTGTCCCTCAAGCACTTTGCGGCGAACAATCAGGAGACGAAGCGCATGCTCATTGATACAGTCGTCGACGAGCGGACGCTCCGAGAGGTCTATCTGCCTGGGTTCGAGGTTGCCGTCCGAGAGGCCCGGCCGTGGACCGTGATGTGCGCCTACAACCGGCTCAACGGGACCTACTGCTCGGAGCATCCGTGGCTCCTTACACAGGTGTTGCGCGAACAGTGGGGGCACGACGGGATCGTGATTTCCGACTGGGGTGCGGTGAATGACCGGGTGGCTGGCGTGGCAGCGGGTCTGGATCTGGAGATGCCCGGGGGAAGTGGCGCGACCGACGCCGACATTGTTGCTGCGGTTCGTTCCGGGAAACTCGAGATCAGCGTGCTGGATCGTGTGGTCGAGCGCCTGCTGGAGGTTGCGTACCGCGCCGTGGATGGTCACCGGCCCGATGCGACGTTCGATCCCGCGGCGCATCAGGCGCTGGCGCGGGAGGCCGCCAGCGCGTCGGTGGTCCTGCTGAAGAACGAGGGAGCTGTCCTCCCACTGGCTCAGCGGGGTACGATCGCGTTTGTGGGCGCCTTCGCCCGCGAGCCGCGTTACCAGGGTGGAGGCAGCTCGCACGTCAATCCAAGTGCGATGACCTGCGCCTATGACGAGGCCGTCCGCATCGTTGGCGACCGGGCGAGGGTGACCTATGCTCCAGGCTATGCTGTGGATAAGGCCAACGCCGATCCTGCCCTCATCGATGCGGCCACCGCACTGGCGTCCACTGCTGACGTTGCCGTCGTGTTCATCGGCCTGACCGATGCCTATGAGTCCGAGGGATATGACCGCGCGCATCTCGAACTCCCGCCGGGCCATGTGGCGCTACTCGAGGCCGTCCTGGCGGTTCAGAGCACGGTTGCTGTGGTTCTTAGCAATGGCTCGCCGGTCGTGATGCCGTGGGTGGACCGTGTGCCTGCTGTCTTGGAAGGGTACCTGGGTGGCCAGGCAGGAGGCGCGGGGATCGCGGACGTCCTCTTCGGAAGTGTCAATCCGTCGGGCAAGCTGGCAGAGACCTTTCCGATGCGCCTTGAGGACACGCCCGCGTATCTCGACTTCCCGGGCGACGCGACGAAGGTTATCTACAATGAGCGGCTCTATGTCGGGTATCGCGCCTATGATGCAAGACGCATCGAGCCCCTCTTTCCCTTTGGACACGGTCTATCCTACACGACGTTTGTCTATAGCGATCTGAAGGCCGACAGAGACGAGATCGACGACACGGCGACTCTGACCGTCACGCTGACCGTGACGAACGCCGGCTCTGTCTCAGGAGCCGAGGTCGTGCAGCTCTATGTGCGCGATGTCGAAGCGTCGGTGCTCCGGCCTATCAAGGAACTCAAGGGCTTCGAGAAGGTTCATATGGCGGCTGGCGAGTCGCGGAGGGTGGCCTTCCGCCTGGGAAAGCGTGCGTTCGCCTTCTGGGATGAGACCCTGCGCGATTGGCGGGTGGAGACCGGAGCCTTTGAGATTCTCGTTGGGTCCTCGAGCCGTGATATCCGGCTCTCGACGATGGTCACCGTCAAGTCGATGACGGCCACGCGCAAGGTCTACGACTGGAACAGCACGCTGGCCGAGATCGCCGGGAACTCGATCGGTGCGCAAGTCGTTGCAGCGGTCAAGCGCCCTCTGGAGGCCACGCTCGGCGCATCCGAGGAGGGCGTCCCCCAGTCGCGTATGATCGAATCGGTGCTCTCTGAGTTGCCACTGCGCAATCTGGTCGCCTTCAGCGGAGGCCGTTTCACGCGCGACACCGGGCAGCTCCTTCTCGACGTGATGAACGGTAAGCGCAATCCGCTGGCGCTGCTCAAACTACTGAAGCAGCTCCTATGAGCGAGCGCACAGCGACTTGGATCTTTCGAGGCATCGGTGCCCTTATGCTACTGCTTGGCAGCGTGGCACTGGTGATTGCGCCATTGGAGATGATCTGCTTCACGTGGTTTTCCGAAGGTGGGCGGTTTGGCTACGAAGGCTTTGGCTTTGGATCCTTCCTCTTCGGCACTCTGGCGATGCAGATCGTGGGTTACTACGTCATCGCGCTTCTGGCCATCCCGATCGGGGCTTACCACTGGATGCTGCGTCGATCGATTCGGCCCGTGATGCTGGCGCTGCTGCGCATCTGGTGGATCCTGGGGATTCCCCTGTTGCTCGTCTTCCTCTTTATCCTGCTGGCGAGCAAGACCTTGACCCCCGGTGAAGCCCTCTTGGTCCTCGTCCTGGCGCTTTTGTCGTACACCGTGTTGCCCGTTGTGCTTGGACGCTTCTACCGCAGCGGGAGCGTGGGTCATGTGCTCGAACGCAATCATCCTGGCCCGACACGAACGGATGCCCTGGGCGTTCCGGTGCTCACGGTTGCTGGGTTGGCTGTTTTCTGGCTTCTGGGCCTCCACGTGCTCCTCTTCTTCAGCGGCCTCTTCCCAATGCTGACGGGGTGGGCCACAGGCGTTCAGGGTTTGGCTCTGATCGACGGCGCCGTCTTGACCTTGTTGTTTCTTCTCTGGGGAATCACACGCCACCGGCGCTGGGCGTGCTGGGGCGCGCTGGTCTACTTCGGCGGCATGGCCGTGCTCTGGGTGGGTACCGCCTTGCACACATCGTGGCTTGAGCTGTTGGCGGTCCTTGCCTTCCCCTCCACTGAGGTTTCGATTCTCGACGGGATCCCGCTTCAGGGCTGGCATCTGGCGATCCTCGTGGGACTGCCGCTCGCTGGGACCATAGCGGCAATAGTCAAGGTTCTGGCGTCTCACGAAGCGGATATCGCGATTCAGCGCTAGCCCTACCCATCGCCAGTGCTTCACCGTTGTCCCCGTTCATGCCCTCGGACGTTGGTGAGACTGGCCTGGATTGGCGAGCAGCGTGCCGGGGATCGCGTGGCCGTTGTTCAATGGCAGTGTGGGGTATAATGGTCGGCATGCCGTCGCACGAATCTTCATCATCGTTCCTGGCCCGCCTGCGGGCATTCGACATCTTCTCCCTCCGTGGGACGCCGCCCGAATACCACCGCGGGATGCGAGCCTTCTGGTTCGACAGCCTGCTCGCCGCGATGTCCGACGCCTTCTGGGCCAACTACACCAGTCTCTACGTGCTCTCGCTGGGAGGCACGCGCACGCAGGTTGGCTGGATGTCCTCGGCCTCTAGCTTCGCCGGTATGTTGATGCCGGTGCCGGGCGCGGCCTTGACCCGGCGTTGGGGGCAGCGCCGGCGTATGGTCGTCGTTTTCTCGGTCCTCTTCCGGATCATGTTCCTGCTGGCGGCCCTCGCTCCCCTGATCATCAAAGGCCCGGGGGCAGTCTGGGCCGTGATGGCGCTGCTGGTCCTGCGGGCGGGGTTCCTGAACACTTTCACGCCTGCCTGGATGTCGTTGACGCGGGACATCGTGCCGCCGGAGCACCGGGGACGTTTCTTCTCGTCGCGCAACCTGATGCAGGCGATCATCACGATGTCCATGGTGCCGCTTGCCGGGGCGATCATTGAGACCGCCGGTGAGCCGGCTGGTTACCAACTCGCGCTGGGCATCGCGTTTATCGTTGGCCTGGCGGCGTCATATGCCTTTGCTCAGATCCCCGAACAACGCCAGAGCGCCATGCGGCGCGCATCCGTGGGTGAGCAGGTCCGTGGTCTTTGGCACGCGGTGACCCGCAGCCGCGCGTTCCTCGTCTTCATCCTCATCCGTATCCTGTTCGACTTGGGGCTGATGGTGGGGGGCCCTTACTTCACGACCTTCCAGGTTGAGGTGCTTGGGTCACCTGCAAGCACGATCGGCCTCCTGGTGACGCTCCGGTCGTTCACGCGGATGGTCGGGCTACGCTTCTGGGGGCGTCTGCTCGACCAGCGGGGAGCGCGCTGGGTGATCACAGCCGCCTGCCTCTTCATCCCGGCACTCCCGATGGTCTACACTGTGGCAAGCAAGCCCTGGCACATTGCCTTCGTCGACTTGCCTTCGGGGTTCCTGTTCGCGGGATACGATCTCGCTGCTTTCGCGTTGATGCTCGAGCTGCTGGAGGGTGAGGACAACACCCAGGCCGCTGCGGGCTATATGACGCTGTCGAGCGCCGTCAGCATCGTGGGGCCGCTTCTGGGTGGCTGGTTGATCTCGGCCTTCGGCTACTCGGGTGACTTCATCGTTTCCGGCGCGATCCGCGCTCTGGCGGCGGCACTCTACCTCATCACCTTCAGGCCGTTTGGCGCGCGTCGGGCTCAGGCTGCTTGAGCCATCACTGGAGATCGCTCACCCTATCCTTTGGAGGATTCATGCTATCAGTTACGACGGACTATGTGAAGAGCACCGGAGATCCTGAGCCCTATCTGCGCCGGATAGCGGAGACGGGTTTCACCCATCTGCACTGGTGCCACCAGTGGGACACCGACTTCCTCTACTCGAAGGCCGAGGTCGACCAGATCGCGGCCTGGCTGGATGAGCTCAAGCTCAAGATGCTCGATATCCACGCCAGCCACGGCGTAGAGAAACGCTGGGCATCGTTGCGTGAGTATGAGCGACTGGCGGGCGTCGAGCTCGTTGAAAACCGGATCGCGATGGCGGAACGCCTGAACAGCGATGTCATCATCTTGCACCTGCCGCGTTTTGCGCTCGAGGCTCCCTTCGACGACCCGGTCTGGACCGCTGTGCGCCGTTCTCTGGATGCGCTGGCGCCTTACGCACGTGCGCGCGGCGTGCGGATCGCGCTCGAGAACCTGAACCCGCCGAACTTCGCGTTCATCGCCCAGCTCTTCTCGGAGTACGGTCCTGACTTCCTGGGCCTCTGCTACGATGCCGGCCATGGGAACGTCTCTGGAGATGGCCTGGATCAGCTGGCGCTACTCAAGGATCGCCTGATCTCGGTTCACTTGCACGACAACGACGGGACCGGTGACCACCATAACTTGCTCTTCTCGGGCACAATTGATTGGGCGCGGCTGGCGAAGATCATGGCTACGTCCTCCTACGACAAGTGCGTGAGTATGGAGCTTTCGATGGGGCGAAGTGGCTACACCGATGAGATGGCGTTCCTCCAGAAGGGATTTGAGACGGGGACCCGGTTTGCCGCGATGATCGAAGAAGCGCGGCGCCCGGCCTAGCACCTCGACGGTTCCGAGCGTCTACCCGCATGCAGTTCCCGGTAAGCGCATGATCTCCCGGGAACTGCACGCTACTCCACAGATTGGCCCTTTGTTGGTTGGCGCTGCGCCCAACGCCGTTTGGGGCATAGAGAACCCGTTGGCCGCCTCGTCATAGCGGCTACTTCAGGTAGCGCTTGATCTTCTCCAGCAGTTGCTCGGGATCAATGGGCTTCGAGACGAACTCCCGGATGCTGAGCAATTGGTTTGTCGGGAACCTGGCCGCATACTCCGATCCGGTAATCGAGGAGACCATCACGATGGGGATCTGGCTCAGCGCCGGATCATCGGCGATCTGCTGGGTCGTGTAGTAGCCATCGAGCGGTTGGGCCATCATCACGTCCATCAGGACCAGGTCCGGTCTGATCTGACGCATGTGTGCGAGGCCGGACTCACCGTCGGAAGCCTCATCCACCGCGTAGCCTGCGCTCTCCAGCACGAGGCGCGTTGCCAGTACCAGGTCGGGGTCGTCATCGACTATGAGTATACGTTTCTGCGCCATGGGTTGCCTCCGTTTGTGCTCGGTGGTTGGACAAGCCTATTATCGCACAGGGACTGCGGGTGGGCCAGCGCTGAACAGAGGCAGAATCACCGTGAATGTGGTTCCTTTTTCGACCTCGCTGCTCACCCGAATGGTCCCGTTGTGACGGGTTACGATCTCCTTGGTGATGACGAGACCGAGCCCTGTGCCCTGCTTCACCTGTTCCCTGGCGTTCGGTGCGCGGTAGAACTCCTCGAAAAGACGTGGGATCGCCTGTTCAGGAATGCCAATGCCTGAATCCGTGATAGCCAACCTGGCGTTGCCAGACTGAGTTAGGAGCGACACCCTCACCATCCCACCCTCGGGTGTGTACTTGACGGCGTTCGACAGGAGGTTGGCGACGGCACGGTCAAGCTCCTCCTCATTGCCATTGACGATGGCGGACGAGTCCTCGGCTGCGTCGAGCTGGAGATCGATCCCTTTCTCGGCTGCCGTGATCGTGTAGCGCGCGAAGACACGACGGACCACCATCGCGAGATCGACAGGCTGCATAGCGGTTGACCGTCGGAGGCCCGCTTTACTGGCAGCTACGTCAAGCAGGTCATCGATCAGCGTCTGCAGAAACTCGTTCCGTCGCAGTGCCCGCTGCACCATATCGGCCTGGACGTCGGAGAGATCCCCGGCATAGCCGCCGGAAAGCGTCTTCAGGAGGCTGTGCACAACACCGATGGGGGAACGTAGCTCATGCGTCACCAATAGCACGAACTTACGCTTGGCCTCCTCGAGGTTCTGGATCGCTTCATAGGCCATAGCGTTCTCGATCGCAATGCTGCCCTGGTTGGCCATCGCGCGCAGGAAGCGGGTGTCCTCGTCGGTGAAGCAGGCGGCGCGGCTGCAGTAGACGCGGATGATGCCCAGAGGCCCGGACTTGCCTATCAGCGGCGCTGTCAGTGTGGTCCGGATGCCCTCTGCCGAGGCCTCTGCTGCATATTGCAGCCGGGGATCTGTGGCGACGTCGGGCACGACCACAACCTCGCCCTGAAGCACCTGCTGGGCCAGTGGGTTCTGGTCGACCAGGACGCACCCTTTCTGGAGATAGGCCTCACTGAGCCCGTAGGTGCTGGCGAGGCACAGTTCGGTGCTCGTGCCGTGAAGTAGGCGGATGGAACAACCCTTCACGTCCATCGCCTCGGCTGTACTGCGCGTGAGTCGGTCGAGGACTTCCTGGAGCTCCAGCGTGGCGCTCACAACCTGCGAGCTATCATAAAGGACGCCCAGCCGGTCGAGTGTCCGGTGGAGTTCCTGTCCCAGCCGTACCATCTCGGCCTCACGCTCACGGAGTCGCCGTGTTGTGCGCGTGGCCAGATAGACGACCACGAGGGCTGTGCTGCTGAAGAAGAACAGCAACCCTGAGACGTAGCGGCCGCTGTTGTACAGGGGGACGGGGAGGAAACCCTCTATCCCGTGATGCGGAATGATGCCGAGGAGCTCCAACCCTGCCGTTGCTCCCACCAGCCCAATCGCCAGGAGCGTGAAGCGATAGGCATCGCCTGGAGAGAGTAGGATCGCAGAGAGTGTGGTGTGAAAGAAGAAGTAGAGGATGACCGGACTCTCAATCCCGCCGGAGTAGTGGACCAACGCTGTCATCGCCAACCAGTCCGCGGCGACCTGAACCCTTGCCAGAGTGCGCGTTCGGGCCGAGATGCCTGTGAGGTCGCACTGGATCTGGGTGAGCCACCGGCTGAAGAGCAGGTTGTAGACAAGGATGCTCACGCCGATAGCATAGAGTGGGAGCGCCTGAATGCCGGACTCGAACACGCGTTGCGCGATCCAGGTCCCCGCGAGGACGCCCGCGCCTGCGATCCAGCGGAGCTTGCTCAGCCAGTGCAAGCTCACGCAGAGCTCGTATTCGACGGGCATCTGCTGCAGTTGCTGGAAACCGCCTTCAGCGAAAGCCCTCTCCATACCACAGCTCCCCGAGTGCTTCGGCCGGATCCTATAGGCACACCTGGTGCATAGTTAAGCTGATGTCCGGGGTTCGTCGGCGCGACTTCAGTCGTTCCGGTGCCTCAGCAGGCGCGCCCAGCAGACTGGGCGGTCGCAGAACCGCTGAAGCGGTACCTACGAACCAACTTAACTGACCACTAGCATACCGGACTGGACCGGGAAGGCAACTGACGCTCGGACCACGTGTCCAGATGGCTGTGCCACACGGCACACGACGTGCGCTGGACCCGATTACCGTTGACGCCTCGCTTGCCGTCCTGTGGAAAGCCAGTATTCTGTTTGTCTACGTCTCAGTGCGGGCATACCGAGTCTCGGGGAGTATCGTGATGCGGAATCGATCCACTTTCCTGGTAGCGGGCCTTCTCGTAGTTGCTGCTGTCATCTACCTGATTGTCTCGAGCACGGGCACGACTGCCCAGTACTTCGTCACAGTCGCCGAATTGCAGGCGATGGGCGAAGAGGCCCTGGGACGCAACATCACTGTGTCCGGCGCGGTGCTGGGCGAAACCATCGTGTATGATGCGATGGCCCCGCAGGTCACGTTCACGATCGTCGAGGTGCCGGCAGACCCTGCTGAGGTGGAAGCAGCCGGTGGCCTGGCGCAGGTGCTCCACGATGCCACGCTCGATCTTACCCGGCCCCGTCTCGACGTCGTCTACGAAAGCGTTAAGCCGGACCTGCTCACGAATGAGGCACAGGCCATCGTCCGCGGCACTCTGGGCGAGGACGGTCGCTTCGAAGCCGACGAATTGCTCCTGAAATGCCCCTCGCGCTACGAGGACGAGGTCCCCGCACAGGTGGAGAACTAAATGATCTCGGAAGTCGGACGGAACCTGGTTGCTCTGTCACTCATTCTGTCGCTTTATACAGGCCTTGCTGCCATATGGGGAATCCATCGTCGTGACGATCGCTGGGCACAGAGTGCGCAGCGGGGGATGGTCGCGACCGCCGTGCTTTCGGGAGTGGCGCTCCTTCTGTTGTTGATGGCGTTCCTGACTAACGACTTCTCCGTGCGTTACGTCGCCCAACATTCGGCGACCTTTTTGCCCGTCTATCTGAAGGTTTCCGCAGTCTGGGCCGGGCAGGAGGGATCACTGTTGCTCTGGTGTGCGCTGCAAGCACTCTTCGGAGCGCTCGCCGTCACACGTCCCTCTGTGAAGGCACGTGCGCTTGTCCCTTGGGCAACGGTCTTCCTGAGCCTGATCACGGCTTTCTTCGTTGCGGTGACAGCGCTGCTCTCCAATCCGTTCGCTCCGACCGGAGTGGCACTGACAGAGGGGCAGGGGCTCAATCCACTACTGCGTCATCCGGGGATGATCTTCCATCCGCCCGCGCTGTATGTGGGCTACGTTGGCCTGGCTGTGCCTTTTGCATTTGCACTGGCGGCTCTGGTCACCCGAAAGCTCGACGACTGGACCGCCGCCATGCGGAGCTGGACCCTCGTCGCCTGGCTGGGCCTGGGCGTGGGGCTGCTCCTGGGCATGCGCTGGGCCTACGATGTGCTTGGGTGGGGCGGCTACTGGGGATGGGACCCTGTCGAGAATGCGGGGCTTCTGCCATGGTTCACGGCAACGGCACTTGTGCATGGCGCCGTCATGCAGGAAGAGAAACGGGGCTTCCAGGTCTGGAACGTGCTGCTTGCCGTTCTCTCGTTCGCGTTGGTGCTCTTCGGAACCTTTGCCACGCGCAGCGGCATGATCCAGTCAGTGCATGCCTACACTCAGTCGAATCTTGGGCCCTACTTTCTCTCCGCGATCGCGGTCACGCTCGTTGGCTCGGTCGGACTGCTCCTGAGCAGGCGGAAGGCGCTCGCCTCGCCTGCTAATCTGGAGACATTGCTCTCCCGCGATGGGATGTTCTTCCTGACGTTGATAGTCCTCTCGTCGCTCGCGTTCTCAGTCTTCATCGGTAGTGTTCTGCCGACGATCACCGAAGCTCTGACGGCGCGGCGCTTCGAGGCGGGACCCGCGTGGTTTGACCGTGTGACCGGCCCGCAGTTTGCGTTGCTGGTCTTGCTGATTGGGGTCTGTCCGCTCCTGGGGCGAGCAGCAACGGCGCTGGCACGCCTCCGGTCACGGGTGGCGCTCTTGGCTGCTGGCGCGGTCGCTATGCCGCTACTGCTGGCCGTGGCCGGCTTCACCGAACCAGTCTCCCTGATCGGCTTCGCGATAGTCGGACTCGCCGGCGTAGTAACGGTAGGCGAGCTGGTGGAAGGCACGCTCACGCGAAGCCGGCGTACCCATGAGGCGCTGCTCAACGCCTTCTGGCACCTCATCCGTCTGCAACGCCGGAAGTATGGTGGCTACCTGGTGCACGTGGGGGTCGTCTTGATGGCGGTAGGCATCATTGGGACCCGGCTGTACCCCTACGAGATCCAGCAGACGCTTCAGGTGGGGCAGCCATTTGAGGTGGGCCGCTATACGCTGGTCTACGAGCAGTTCCGCCAGGAGTTTGTTGACGACCACTCGCGGAGCTACGCGACGGTCTCTGTCTATGTCGATGGCAAGCCGGCCTCCGTGCTTGAGCCGCGGCTGGATAGCTACGCGAGCGGCGGCCAGTCGCTCACGATTCCTGCTCTGCGTCCAATGGCGCGTGAGGATCTCTATCTGATTCTTGCTGGCTGGTCCGACAATGGTGACACGGCGACGTTCAAGATCGTGCTGAATGCCCTCGTCAATTTCCTCTGGCTGGGGGGCCTGGTCTTCCTCACGGGGGGCGCGCTAGCACTCTGGCCGCGGATGGAGAGCCGGTTCTGGTCGATTGCTATGGCGGTGCTTGGTCTTGCCCTGCTTGCCGGATCCGCCTGGGCCATGTGGGGCGCGACCCATGGCCGGGTGGAGGGCGGGGGTGGACGTCCCTTGGTGGGCCAAGCGGCCCCTGGGTTCCGTCTTCAGCTGATCGACGGAAGCACGGTCGCACTGGCTGATCTCAAGGGGCAGGTCGTCCTCGTGAACTTCTGGGGCTCCTGGTGCCCACCCTGTCAGGAGGAGATGCCCGACCTGCAGGTCGTGTGGGAGGAATTTGGTGACCGCGGCGTCGCCTTTGTTGGGATTGCGTACCAGGACGCGTTGGCGGCGGTCGAAGAGAGCCTTGACTCATTCGGCACGACGTATCCCGTTGGGATGGATGTGGGCGAAAGGGTCGCGGGCCAGTATGGGATCACTGGCGTGCCCGAGACGTTTGTCGTGGACCAGGACGGGCGAATTGCCTATGTCTATATCGGGCCGGTCACGGCTGATGTCTTGCGAACGGACTTGAACGCTTTGCTGGGAACTGCCGGAGACTAAGGGGACAACATGAGCCTGGGCACGATTCTGGTGAGCCTTGCAGTGGTTCTCGGTGTGGGGGCGTACGTAGCCTGGCCGTTCCGGCGCGCCGTCGGCGCGATGGCGCCCGATGGGGATGTGGACCGGTTGGTCGAGGCATGGGTCAGGCGTGCCCAGACTGCGCAGGCCGCTGTGGCTGAACGTGCTGCTGGTGAGGTGGAACCGCCCAGAGAGACGGTCCAGACGGCGAGCCCTGTGCCCGCAAGGGCGTCTACTCCGGCGGTGGCGGCTACGATCTCCGGCGACGATGTGGCTGTCAACTTCTGCCCATACTGTGGGCGACGCGTCGAACACGACCACGTTTTCTGCCCGAAGTGTGGCAAGCAACTGGTCAAGGGAGAGGCGCGGTGATGGGACGGGCGCCAGGACGGGCGTTGCGATCGGCCTCAGCGCCAGCGCTCCGGTGCCGGCGGTGGATTCGCCTTGTGCCGTGGCTTCTGGTCATTGCTTTGGTGTGGACCGGCGTTGCGGCTGCTCAGGGCACTGGGGGAAGCGTTGCCGGTTCCGTGATCAACGCCACGCCCGGTGGTATGGTACCTGTGGGCACCCCGGTGGTTTTGCAGTTCTTCAGCGCAGGCGAGTGGACCAGCACCTACACGACGACTCTGGCAGCAGACGGTAGATACCAATTCGATGATCTGGGAGCCGATGCCGGTGGGGATTTCCTCGTCAACCTGATCTATGAGGATGTTGCCTATTTCTCGCAACCCGGCAAGTTTGAGGGCGACTCGGTGCAGGCTGACATCAGCATCTTCGAGACCACCGAGGACCTTGCCGGGGTTCAGGTTGACCAGGCGCATCTGTTCATTGTGCCGTTGGGGGATCGCGTGCAGGTCGCTGAGTACTACCTATTGGGCAGCAGTAGTGAGCGAACCTATGTCGGCACGCTGCAGGATGGCCAGGATAAGAAGACAACGGTCACCTTCCGCTTACCTGCTGGTGCAACGTCCCTGACCTTTCAAGACCAGGGGCTGGGGGATCGCTTCATTGGTGACAGCACAGCTTTCCGCGATACGATGCCGATTCCGCCAGGCACCGCCACGACCGAGGTCGACTTCAGCTATGAGCTGCCGTTCAGCGAGGAGATGGAGTTCACGCGTCAGATGGATGTGCCGGTCAGCGCGGTCGTGATCATCGTCAATGGATCTGAGGTTGGTGTCGAGGGTGACGGCGTGGTGTTTGGTGGCATGATCGATACCCAAATGGGACAGGCTGCGTCCTATATGGCAGGGCCGCTGGGTGCGGGTACGCCGCTCACCCTGCGACTGGTGCAGCAGACCAACGGCGGTGCCGCGATGGGTAGCGCCGCGGCTCCGATGACAACGGGGCGGACGCCCCCACAGCGCGATCCGGTGATCGAGGCAGTGGTCGGTGGCGTGGTGTTGGCTGGAGCGGGCTTTGGTGCCTATAGGCTGTGGCGCAGGCCGTCGCTGCCGCTAATGCCAGAGGGCGTTGAAGAGGCTGTTCTGTCGCTCGCTGAGCTGGAGCGGCGTCATGCCGCCGGTTCCGTGAACGATGTTGAGTTTGCCCGGGAACGGGCGGCTCTGATGGGCGAGATCAAGGCGACGCTGGACAGGCGATCCTTGCATCGATGATCGAGATCGCCGGTCTCACCAAGTCGTTTGGCCCGCGCCACGCGTTGGCGTCCGTAGACCTGACGGTCAGCCGTGGCGAGTTTGTCGTGCTGGCGGGGCCTAACGGCGCCGGAAAGACCACTTTGCTGCGTATCCTTGCCACCCTGCTTCGCCCTACGTCGGGCATGCTGCAGGTGGCAGGGGTCGACCCGCTGAAGGCGGGTCCCACGGCACGCCGTCAGATCGGGTACCTGTCGCACAGGACCCTGCTCTACGACGACCTCACCGCAGAGCAGAACCTCCGCTTCTATGCGCGCATCTATGGGATTGACGACGCAGAGGCACGCATCGCCGATCTCCTGGCGCGCGTCGATCTGACCGACCGGCGGCGCGACCTTGTTCGGACATACTCTCGGGGGATGCAGCAGCGCCTCGCGGTGGCCCGGACGCTGCTGCACGGCCCGCAGCTTCTCCTGCTCGACGAGCCCTATACCGGCCTCG
>JAXDDP010000183.1:0-16364 GCA_034676785.1 Anaerolineae bacterium
GCGTGGCATTGACCCAGCCCTGTGCCGTATACGTCATATAGCTGCCCGTCAGGGGATCAATGGTCCACCACCCGCCAGTCGCGTCCTGAGCCTGCAGCTGGTGTGCCTGCGCAACAAACTGATCATGCGAGATCTCGCCCCGCTGGAGCTGGGCACCGAGCTGCACATAGCGTTCGTAGAGCTGTGTCAGAGACAATGGCGCTATGGATCTCATGGCAATCTTCACTCCCACAGCCTTGGTGTATGACCACGCGGGGAGTATAACATGGTTGGAGCCCAGCAGTAGCGAGGTCAAAGGCCAGGGAGAGGCCATTGGGCCCGACCAAGATGGAACGATCCAGGGTGGGTTGCTACTCGCGGCGCCAACGACCGCCCATGGTCGCAGCTCAGCAACGTTGTATCGATGTGGAGATTATGTCAGGAGGGATTCTGGATGATGACCCTTTCGGATGAGAAACGCCAGTTCATCAACAGCTTTCTCGAAGAGCCCCTGATTGCGCGGATGGCGACCGCCGATGCCAGCGGGCAACCCCACGCGGTGCCGGGGTGGTATGGATGGGACGGCGAGAGCCTCTGGATCAGCTCCTACTCAAACACCCGCAAGATCGCGGACCTGGAGCAGAACCCGAAGATCTCGGTCGTGATCGATGTCGCTGGCGACGCAGGAGGGACGAAGGCAGTCATCTTCGAGGGTACTGTTTCGCTGGTAAGGGAACCGCGGGATCTTCTGCGCAAGCAGTTCGTCTGGATCTACACCCGCTACATGGGTGAGGAGGGCGTCAAGGCAGAGGATCCGCAGAGGTGGATCGAGGATCCCCACAACCTGCTCATCAAACTTACGCCGGCGACGGTGACCACGTGGCACTGGTAGGACAGCAACCCACTCTCTGACCGAAACAACAAAACAGGCGAGACTTCCCAAGGGAGCCTCGCCTGTTCGTATTGGATATGCTGCGCGACCTCAGTCCCCGGCACCTCGCCATGCCTTGTAGGTGTTGATTAAGCCATTGGTCGAAGCATCGTGGCTAGAGATCTCGTCACCACCGGGCATCTCCGGCAGGATCTTCTTGGCCAGTTGCTTGCCCAATTCGACACCCATCTGGTCAAACGAGTTGATGTCCCAGATGACGCCCTGGGTGAAGATCTTGTGCTCGTAGAACGCGATGAGTGAACCAAGCACCTCAGGCGTCAGCTTGCGATAGAAGAACGAGTTGGTAGGACGGTTTCCCGGGAAGGTCTTGGCCGGGACAAGGGCCTCGAGTTGGTCGCCCGAGACTCCCTGCGCCACAAGCTCGGCACGTGCCTCCTCGGGAGTCCGACCCCGCATCAGCGCCTCGGTCTGAGCAAAGAAGTTGGACAACAGGATCGGGTGGTGGTCACCCAGAGGGTTGTGGCTTTCCGCCGCCGCAAGAAAATCGCAGGGGATGAGCTTCGTGCCCTGGTGGATGAGCTGGTAAAAGGCATGCTGGCCGTTGGTACCAGGCTGTCCCCAGATCACGGGACCCGTGGAGTACTCCACCCACGCCCCTCCGCGCGTGACGCTCTTGCCGTTGCTCTCCATGTCGCCCTGTTGGAAGTAAGTCGGGAAATGGACCAGATACTGGTCATAGGGCAGGATGGCGTGCGACTCGGCACCGAAGAAGTTGTTGTACCAGATCCCAAGCAACCCCATGATGACCGGGATGTTGCGCTCGAAGGGCGTTGTACGAAAATGAACGTCGGCCTTGTGGGCACCTTCCAGGAGTTCCTCAAAGCGATCCATGCCCAGGTAGAGCGCGATCGAAAGACCGATCGCGGACCAGAGCGAGTAACGCCCACCCACCCAGTCCCAGAACTCGAACATGTTGTGGGGATCGATCCCAAAGCGGCTCACCTCTGCCGTATTGGTGGAGATGGCAGCAAAGTGGTGGGCAACCGCAGTCTCAGTGCGTGCCGTGTCGAGCAGCCAACGGCGCGCCGAATGCGCGTTGGTCATCGTCTCTTGAGTCGTGAATGTCTTCGACGCCACCAGGAACAACGTGGTCTCGGGATCCACCATCTTGAGCGTCTCCACCAGATCCGTACCATCGACATTGGAGACAAAGTGCACACGCAGGCTACCAGCGTACGGCTTGAGCGCCTCGCAGACCATCTTGGGGCCCAGATCCGAACCGCCGATGCCAATGTTCACCACGTCGGTGATCGCCCTGCCCGTGTACCCCTTCCAGGCCCCAGAGCGTACGGCCTCGCTAAAGGTGCGCATCTTGTCGAGGACCCGGTTAACCTCGGGCATCACGTCTTGCCCATCGACGAGGATGGGATCGTCCAGGCGATTGCGTAGGGCCACGTGCAGAACGGCACGCTGCTCAGTCGTATTGATCTTATCGCCGCTGAACATCGCCTCGATACTACGAGACAGATCGGCCTGGCGCGCCAAATCGAGCAGGAGCGAAAGCGTTACCTCGGTGATGCGGTTCTTGGAGAAGTCGAACAGGATGTCACCGAAGCGCAAGGAAAAGCGGGCAAAGCGTTGAGGATCCTGAGCGAAAAGATCGCGCATGTGAAAGGGAACTACTTCCCGGTGGTGGCGCGTCAGTGCCTGCCAGGCAGGTAAGGAATCAGTATAAGACATCGGCTACCTCCTGCAACTGCAAGTACGCCACAGGCGCGGACGGGGGCTGCGGTTTCATGACGGACGGTCTGACTCGGTTGCTTGAGATCTGAGTATCTGACATTGTAACACTATCCTAGACGATCGATTCGTGAGGATGCTTCTCGTCGAGCTTGGACAGAGCATAGGAACACGCAGCGCCAAAGGCGAACAGAAGAACACACACGAGGATCACCCATCCGCTGACACCCCCGGGGATGATGGCCAGGGTCGAGCCCACGACGATGCCCAAAATGAGGTGGTACATCAGGGTGTAGGACTTTTCGAAAAGCCACGAGACGAACTTGGCGAAGGAGAAAACGCAGATCACCAGGCCAATCGCAAGCGGGATAATCACGCCAAGGTCCAGACGGCGGATCCCATTGGCCATCGGTTGGTAGAGCCCCAAGTAGATCAGGAAATTGGAGGGACTCATCCCGGGAACGACAACCCCCAGACCAATCAGCGCGCCGCTCAACAACCAACTGGCGAAGCTTGGGGAGAGCGTAACGCTGCTCACAGTTTCCATCATGCGCATAAACAGAAGTATGCCGATCGCAGCAACCACCAGGATCAGCCAATGCTGAGGCTTCCGGCCCTGTTTGCCTGCTGTTTTGTAGAGGGACGGGAACGTACCCGCGATAAACCCGATGAAGAGCCAGGTGAACTGCGCGGCATAGTTCGTGAAGGCAAAGTCGACGACGGCGGAGAAGCCCACGACGCCCAGGACACCGCCGATTCCGACAGGGATGAAGTAGAGCACGTTCTGCACGAACTTCTCCCTCAGGTTCGCCAGGAAGCGCATCAGCGGCTCCCACAACCCAAAAACCACGGCGAGAACGCCCCCGGAGAGGCCGGGAACGATGAATCCCACGCCGACCATGATGCCTTTGACGAGGCGGATGAACCAGTCGCCTACCGTGCTCTTGTTCGCAAGCACACCGTCTGAAGCCTTCATACGTATGTCTGACTCCTTTACGCGCCGGACTAACAAAAAGACCAGAGCCTACTGGCCCTGGTCTTTTGTGAGTAGCGGGGGGTGGATTCGAACCACCGACCTCCGGGTTATGAGCCCGACGAGCTGCCACTGCTCTACCCCGCATCGCTACAAAGGAGAGTATACCAGGGTTGTGAGATTCGTCAAGGCTCTCTTGGCGCGAGTAGTAGCCCGTCCCGGCTTCGGTGGTAGACTCTGAGTGACCAAGCGCCGTGCAGGCAGGTGACCCTCTGCTGGGCCAATAGGGACGTCCTGGTCCCACGCCCAAGGATGCAAGGAGTTGGGATATGAAGCGCAGTACGCAGCTGCTCAGAAAGATCCTCCTGATCGTTACGCTGTTCTTGACGGTATCCTGTGACTTCATCGGCTCGTTGAGACCGGACAAAGCTACGCCGTCACCTGAAGTGACACCTCCCGTGATGGAACCAACCGCCGTACCCTATCCGCCTCTGCCCGCGCCCAAGCTGATCGACCGCACCCCAGCGGCCCATGAGCCTCAGGCGCTCGATGAGCCGCTCGAACTGGTCTTCGACCAGCCGATGGACCAACAGAGCGTCAGCAGGGCCTTCGATATCCGACCCGGGATTGGGGGAGAGTTGACGTGGGCCAACGCGCGCACGCTGCGTTTCACGCCAGCCGACACGTTCGATCGCGGCACCGCGTACCGTGTGACCGTCGGCGAGACAGCGCGAAACCAGGAAGGCGAAGCACTCGTCGAGCCGGTGGCCTTTGAGTTCACGACTGTGGGATTCGTGGAGATTGCAGAGGTACAACCGGCACCCGACAGCGAGGCGATTGACCCTGATACTGTCATCACCGTCATCTTCAGTCGCCCTATGGTGCCACTCACCTCGATCGACCGCCAGGATGAATTGCCGGCCCCGTTGGCCCTGGAGCCGCCCGTAGCTGGAAAGGGCGAATGGATCAACACCACGATCTACCGTTTCTACCCAGACCGGGGGCTCGCGCCTTCAACATCCTACACCGCACGCATTGCAGCGGGGCTGGTCGATTCCCAGGGGGCCGTCCTTGAGGAGCCCTACGAGTGGAGCTTCTCGACGGTCGGGCCAATGCCCGTGGCCTGGTCACCGGAGAGCAACGGGCAGTATGTCGGCGTGGGAGACGTGATCAGCATCACGTTCAACCAACCGATGGATCGTGCTTCCGTTCAGGCGGCGTTCGCCCTGCACGTCAACGAGACGCCAGTGAACGGAGCGTTCCGATGGCTCGGAGGGACAGGATTGTTGGACGAGGAGACACTCCTCTTCACGCCCTCGGAGCCGTTCCCACGCACAGCCTACATCGAAGCATCAGTCCGCAGCGGCGCCACGGCGCGCGACAACCCCGATGCAATTGTGGATCCCTGGTCTTGGAGCTTCTGGACCGTGTTGGAGCCCGCTATCCTCACCACCACACCGCAAAACAGCGAGCGTGGCGTGGATGTGATGGCAGATGTCGAGTTCCAGTTTGCCGGACCGATGCAAGCCGATGCCTTCCTGGACCACGTCAGTATCATCCCAGAACCGACCGAGGTCTACACCTACTGGTACGAGCTCAACACAGGGGTACGCCTCTCCTTCCCCAAATCACCAGCGACGACCTATCGGGTCACGGTGGATGCGGACGCTCCGGACAGAGATGGCACCCCCCTGGGTAAGTCACTGTCACTGACCTTTACAACAGGCGACCTGTCTCCCTATGCCGCGTTCAATGCCCCGGACTCGATCGGGACCTTTGATGCCTATACGGATACCGTCGTCTATGCGCGCCATCGCAACGTCACGCGCCTGAACATGGCTCTGTACAGACTCTCTCTGGACACGTTCATGCGGCTACACGGCTACGGCAGTTGGGAGTACCGCACCAACTTCCGCCCGGCAGAAACGGACCTGGTACGGCAGTGGTCGATCACCCCGGATGCCCCACGCAACACATCGGCCCTACAGCGCATCGAACTCGTCGATGCGCAAAGTGCCCAGCTGGCGCCAGGGATCTACATCCTCGAACTCAGTGCACCCGAGGTCATGGCGCGTTCGAGTGATGCCAAGCCCGAAACGTTCACGTTCGTCCGCAGCGCCATCAACCTGGTCCTCAAACAAGCACAGTCTGAGGCGTTGGTCTGGGCCACCGACCTGGCAACCGGTGAACCCGTGGCACGCCTGCCGATCAGCCTCTATCGGGCCAACAAGACCATAGAAACAAGCGGAAGCACCGACCGCGATGGGCTCTATCTCGCCACAGATCTGACCAACATCGACCAGTGGGAGGATGCCTTTGCTGTGGCCGGCGCGCCAGGGGACGCCACATTTGCTGTTGCCTACAACAGCTGGGATAGCGGTATCCAACCCTGGGACTTCGACCTCAACTCTCAGTACGGCACGAGCTCAATGGTTGGCTACCTGTACACCGATCGGCCCATCTACCGGCCCGGGCAGACGGTGCACTTCAAGGGCATCATACGCCGAGACGACGATGCCGACTACGCCATCCCGACCGACGTGCGGACGCTCGAGGTGCGCGTGACCGACCCCCAGGGCCGGGAGGTCTACCGCGAGGCGGTGCCGGTCAACGACATGGGCACCTTTTCCGACGAACTGCTCCTGGGAGAGGAAGCACCGCTAGGCGGCTATTACCTGAAACTCCAGGACGAGGCCTTCGAGTTCTACGAGGGCACAAGTTTCCGCGTCGCGGAGTACCGCAAGCCCGACTTTGAGATCGCCATCGAGACCGACGATGTCGACACCCTCGACGGCGACACCATAGGTGTGGATGTCGCTGCCTCCTACTACTTCGGCGGGCCCGTTGCCAATGCCGCTCTGACCTGGAACGTCCTGAGCGCTCCCTTCGACTTCACGTATCGCTGCCCAGAGGGAACGGTCTGCCCCAACTACAGTTGGTCGGACTACGACGCCAGCGAGGACTACGGCGAGTTTTACGGAAGCTATGGCCGGCTCGTGGCCAGTGGCACGACGACTACCGACGCGCAGGGCAACGCAAGCTTCCGGGTGTCCGCCGACATCGCAGAGGAGATCAGCAGCCGCACCTTTACGATCGAAGCCAGCATCACCGACATCAATGGACAAGAGGTGAGCCAGCGGACGATAGCCACGATCCACAGGGGCAGCTTCTACATCGGTCTCGCAGCGGAGCAAACCGTGGCGGAGGCTGGCAGACCCCAGCGCGTCGAGATCCTGACCGCAGACCGAAACAGCCAACCCGCTCCCGGCGTGGGCGTCGAGGTCGTGATGATGGAGCGCCAATGGCTCAGCGTGCGTGAGGAGTCCGAGAGCGGCTACGCCTACTGGACGTGGACGGCGGAGGATACCCCCGTCTATACGACCACGGTTGTGACCGATCGGAACGGCAAGGCGGAGGCGTCGTTCGCACCGGAGAGATCGGGCACCTACCGGGTGCGCGCTTCAGCGAGGGACACCGGACCCAACGGGACCGGCAACGACATCCGCAGCAGCACCTACCTCTGGGTCTGGGGAGGTGGCGAGGCATTCTGGCGCCGAGAGAGCACGAACCGCATCGAACTGGTCGCCGATCGCGATCTCTATGACGTTGGCGATGTCGCCGAGATTCTCATCGCGTCGCCGTACAGTGGGACCGTTCAAGCATTGATCACCCAGGAGCGCGGTCATATCCTGGAGACCGAGGTGCGCGAACTGCAAGGTACGACCGAGGTCCTGCGCGTGCCGATCACCGAGGCGTGCGTTCCCAACGTCTACGTCTCCGTGGTTCTGATGCAGGGCTCGGGACAGACCCCGGAACGTCTGGCAACCTTCAAGATGGGTGAGGTCATGCTAGCCGTCTCCACCGAGACCAAAGCCCTCCAGATCGCGCTAACGCCGGACCGTGACCTCAGTGCCGGGGAGACCTATCGTCCGCGGGAGACCGCCGTCTATGACGTCCACGTGACTGACAACACCGGACGGCCAGTCCAGGCGGAGCTCTCGCTGCGCCTGGCGGACCTCGCCGTGCTAGCTCTAGCAGAGGACGTTGGCCCCACCCTGATGGAGCGCTTCTGGAGCCAGCGCGGCCTTGGCGTCCGAACGAGCACACCGCTCGCCGTGGCGATGGAGGTCTACAACCGCGAGCTGGCGCCCGGCATCAAGGGGGGTGGTGGCGGCGGCGAGGACAATCTGGGATTCGTCCGGACACGCTTTGCCGACACAGCATTCTGGGCTGCCGTCGTGACGACCGACGCCAATGGTCACGCCCGTGTTGAGGTCGAGCTACCGGACAATCTGACCACGTGGCGTATGCAGGCACGCGCAGTCACGGCGGATACACGCGTGGGCCATACCGATGTCGACATTCGAACGGCATTGGACCTGTCCGTGCGTCCGGTCTTGCCACGGTTCTTCGTGACCGGTGACCGGGCCGAGATCGCCACCATCGTGCAGAACGCTACCACGGAGGCCATCGAGGCCAGCGTATCGATTGCGGCGCAAGGACTGACCATCGATAGCGCGACCGAGCAGTCGATCGCCATCCCTGCGGGTGGTGAGGTCAGGATTCCGTGGACGGTGACGGCGCTTGCAGGCGCCCAGGTCAAGGTGCGGATGGAGGCTCGCGCGGGCACGCTCTTCGACGGGAGGGAGGATGTGCTGCCGCTGTATGCCTTCGCCACTCCCGAGACGATGGCGACAGCGGGCCGCATCTCTGCTCCCGGGCTGCAGCAGGAGGTGGTGCAACTGCCCTACGACTTCGATCCGACACAGGGTGAGCTCACCGTACAGATCGACGGCTCACTCACGGCGGCAGCGCAGGGTGCGCTCGATTACCTTGAGCACTACCCCTACGAGTGTGTCGAGCAGACGGTCAGCCGGTTCTTGCCCAACGTGCTGACCTACCAGGCACTCGTAGAAATGGGCCTGACGCGCCCGGAGCTCGAGCGCGAGCTGAGCACGCAGGTGAGCGTGGCAATGCAGCGGCTCTACAATGAACAGCATTACGACGGTGGGTGGGGATGGTGGATCTCCGATGCCAGCGACGCCTATCTGACCGCCTATGTCCTGCAGGGGATGCTGGAGGCATACCGCGCCGGTTTCACGGTCGACACAGACGTGATCGACCGGGCGGCAGCCCACTTGCGAGAAGCGCTCCCGACCATTACCCAGGCCTCGCCTCAGTGGGAGGCGAATCGGTTTGCCTATGAGCTCACCGTGCTCGGCGAATACGTCTCCCTGGTACCCGGTGCCGAAAGCGAAGGGGAGTTGGGCCGGGCGACGACGTTGTTCCGGCAGCGGGACCGGTTGAGCACCTACGGCAAAGCGCTCCTCGTCACGGCGTTGGGTCTCCTGGAACCACAAGAGGACAGTCGCGTCTCAACTCTGCTGACGGATCTTGCCGGAGATGCCATTCAGAGCGCGACGGGCACACATTGGGAGGAGGCGGAGCCAGACTATCGGAACATGAACACCGATGTCCGCACGACGGCAATGGTGCTCTGGGCCATGGCGCGGCACCTACCTGAGAGCGAGATGCTGCCGGGTGCCGTCCGCTGGCTCATGGACGTGCGCAAGGAGAGCTACTGGGAGTCGACGCATACGACATCCTGGGCGCTGATGGCGTTGATCGCCACTATGCGTGCGACGGGCGAGCTACAGGGCGACTACAGTTACACGGTCTCACTCAACGGGGAGATACTCCTTGGGGGCGACGTGAACGCCGAGACTATAGGAGACACGCAACAGATCCAGGTCCAGATTGCAGATCTGCTCGTGGACCAGGCCAATCGTCTTATCATCGAGCGACAACTCCCCGCCGGAGACCAAAGCGGCGAAGGCCAGCTGTACTACACGGCAGCACTACGCACCTTCGTCCCGGTCGAGACCGTGCGCGCTCTCGATCGAGGCATCGTCGTTGCGCGACAGTATAGCCTGACCGATGCTCCCGATAAGTTGGTGAGCGAAGCGGCAGTCGGCGACACCATTCGCGTCAAAGTTACCGTCGTAGCTCCCACCGATCTCTACTATGTGACCGTGGAAGATCCACTTCCAGCCGGGTGTGAGGCCATCGATGTGACCCTGAACACGACCAGCGTGGTCGGCGAAGCACCCATGGTCGAGAACCTGACCCTCCAGGAGGAGGATGCCTGGTACCGCTGGTATGGCTGGGGATGGTGGTGGTTTTCAAACAGTGAAATGCGCGATGAGAAGGTGACGCTCTTCTCCACCTACCTTCCGCGCGGCACCTACGAGTACACGTACGTGATGCGGGCGAGTGTGCCCGGCACCTACCACGTTATGCCCACAACGGCCTATGAGATGTACTACCCGCAGGTATTCGGGCGCAGCGATGGAGGTGAGTTCGTCGTCCAAGGAGAGTAACACCGACAACAGAGGAGGTGTCATGGCGCAATCCAGTCAGCCCGAGGTAAGGCTCGACGCCCTATCGCCCGCGGAGATGGCGACAAAGGCAGAAGCTTCAGGCATCGCAAAGGTGGCGAAACCCACGGCACAGTTGCTGGTTCTGGCGGTTCTGGCCGGCGCATACATCAGCCTCGGAGGCATTTTCTACACGACGGTTGTGGCTGGAACCAACGCCCTGCCCTACGGCGTCCAGCGCCTATTGGGTGGGGCGGCCTTTTGTCTGGGCCTGATTCTCGTTGTCGTTGGAGGAGCGGAGCTATTCACGGGCAACAGCCTTGTCGCCATGGCCTGGGCCAGCCGGAAGGCGACCACCAGGGAGCTCCTCCGCAACTGGGGGCTTGTGTATGTGGGCAACTTCGCCGGCTCGTTGGCGACCGCGGGGTTGATGTTCCTGACAGGACAATACGCGTTCGGTGGGGGGGCTGTGGGACTTACGGCACTCTCTGCCGGCAACAGCAAGTGTACTCTCGCCTTCGTGCCCGCAGTGGCCCTGGGGATCATGTGCAACATCCTGGTCTGCCTGGCAGTCTGGCTCTGTTACTCGGCGCGCAGCACTGCCGACAAGATCCTCGCTATCCTGTTTCCGATCTCCGCCTTCGTAGCAGCCGGCTTTGAGCACAGCGTCGCCAATATGTACTTCATCCCTGTCGCCCTGTTCATCAAGGCAGGTGCTACGGATGGCTTTTGGGCTGCGATCGGCAAGAACGCGAGCGACTTCGCCGACCTGACCTGGGGCAGCTTTTTGCTCAGGAATCTGCTCCCGGTCACCCTGGGCAACGTCATCGGCGGCGCGTTGCTGGTCGGGGGCGCCTACTGGTTCGTTTACCTGCGCAAGCAGCACTGATGCCGGCAAGAGGAATGCCAGGCTTCAGCTGATCTCAGCAGATGCGTGGAAGTTGAGCCCCTGTGAGCATCTGCAGGATGCGGCGCGCGCCATAGGGCGTTTCGAGCGTCACGCGCCCGCGATGGGCCTCGGTCACGTGTCCGATAGCCGCAGCATCGCGTCCCAGGGGATGCGCCTGCAAGACCGCCAGAGCAGCCTCAACGCTCGCGCCTTCAACGGCAACGATCACCTTCCCTTCGTTGGCCGCATAGAGCGGATCCAGCCCCAGGAATTCGCACGCCGCCCGGACCTCTTCGCGAACGGGGATCTGAGCTTCCGTCAGCGCGATCCCGACATCTGCAGCCTCGACCCATTCGTTCAGCACCGTCGCAACCCCTCCGCGCGTGGCATCGCGCATCCAGTGCACCCGGTCAGGCAGGGCTGCCAACAACGTCTCAATCAGGCCGTTCAAGGGGGCCGTATCGCTTTCAAGGGCTGACCCAAAGGTAAGCCCCTCCCGCTGCATCATCACCGCCAACCCGTGATCGCCAATAGTCCCATTGACCAGAATCGCATCGCCAGGCTGCAACCGGTGTGGGCCAAGGTCAATGCCCGGCGGGATGACGCCCACGCCCGCAGTGTTGATGAAGATGCCGTCCGCCGCGCCACGATCGACGACCTTCGTGTCACCGGTCACGATCAGGACGCCCGCCGACCGCGCAGTGTTGGCCATGCTGGCGACGATGCGCTTGAGGTCGTCAACGGGCAACCCTTCCTCCAGGATGAACCCGGCAGTCAGGTACATGGGCCGGGCGCCCATCACGGCGAGATCGTTGACCGTCCCACACACCGCAAGCTCGCCGATATCACCTCCCGGAAAGAAGAGGGGCTGAACAACGTACGAGTCCGTGGTGAGAGCCACTCGCCCAGGCGGAAGCTCGCCCAGGACCGCCGAATCGCCCATGGCATTAAGAAGCGGATTGTCGAAGGCGCGTGCGAACACATCGCGGATCAGCTCACGACTGAGCTCCCCGCCGCTGCCATGCGCCAGCAGGATCCGCGGTTCGGGTCGCCGATTCGCTGATTCGCTGATTCCTTGACTCGCCTTCTCGCTCATTCGCTCACTCGCCATACTTGTAGAATGCGGCACACGCTCCCTCGGCACTGACCATGCAGGGGCCGACGGGGTTGCGGGGCGTACAGACACGCCGGAAGAGGCCACAGGCGCTCGGTTCAATCACGCCGCGCAGAACCTCGCCGCAACGGCATCCCTTGGGCTCAGGAGTGTCCGTGGCCTCCACCGGAAAACGCCGCGCAGCGTCCCGGTGTGCGTAGGCGGCGTTGAGAACGAGCCCACTACGAGGGATCTCCCCAAACCCGCGCCACGCTGCTGCACGCACGTCAAAGACCTGGTCAAGCATGCGCATAGCGGTGAGATTGCCAGCGGGGGGAACACTGCGCCCATAGGTGTTGAAGACTCCAGGAGTTCCCTCGGCAACGGCGTGAACCAGCGCCGCAATCGCTCCCAGTAGGTCCAGCGGCTCAAACCCTGCGACAGCGCACGGGATCCCATAGTCGGCAGGCAGAAAGCTCCAGGCATCGCTACCGATCACGGCACTCACGTGTCCGGGACCAATGATGCCATCGAGCGCCACCTCACCGGCGTCTAGGATCGCACGCATTGCGGGGGGCGTCAGCTTATGCAAGCTGAGCACGCTGAAGTTCGGTGTCCCCACCTTCTCGGCCTGAAGCACAGCAGCCGCCACACCTGGCGCTGTCGTCTCAAAGCCAACACCCAGAAAGATGACCTCGCGATCAGGATTGGCCTGTGCGAGAGCGAGCGCATCGAGGGGAGAGTAGACGATACGAACATCGGCTCCGCCGGCGCGTAACTCCTGGAGGGTCCCGCGGCTCCCGGGCACGCGCACCATATCGCCGAATGTGGCGAGGATTACGTCCGGCTGTGCTCCTGAGAGCGCCATCGCGGTATCCAGGTCGCGCGACGCCGTCACGCACACAGGGCAGCCAGGGCCGCTGCGCAGCTCGACGTCACCCTCGAGTGTCTGGCGCAGGCCGTAATGGAAGATAGCGTGGGTATGCCCTCCACAGAACTCCATCAGCCGCACCGGGCGGACCGTGGGATGCGCGGCTACCTCTCGCCGGATCTGACTGATCAGCCGTCGCGCCAGGTCCGGGTCGCGAAACTCATCGATGAACTTCATGAAGCTGGCTGGCTCCCCCAGGTCGCCCGCAACGCATCCTCTCTCTCCAACTCCTCCTGAATGCGAGCCAGTTCAGCAAAGGCCTCCAGTGAGGCCTCGGCCTCCTCCGGATCCATCAACGAGATCGCATAGCCCGTGTGGACAAGCACATAGTCGCCGACTCTGGCCTCCGGCGTCAGCACGAGGCTCACTTTGCGGGTCACACCGCCCAGTTCTACGGTAGCAAGGCCCTCGGCGTCGATCTCAGTGACCTGTGTAGGAATTGCGAGACACATCGTTGCACTCCTGTCTTAGTTCCCGAACAGGCCCATCGCGGCCTGTCCGAGGGAAACGCCACCGTCGTTGGGTGGCACCTGATGGTGGGTCAGGACCTGGAAGCCCGTACGGCGTAGCCCGGTCACGCTGTGTGTGAGCAAGAGGCGATTCTGGAACACACCGCCGCTCAGCGCAACCGTATCAGTGGCAGCGGACTCCCGCAGGCGCTCGCACACTGTAACGACCATCGAGGCGACCGTGACGTGGAACCTCAAGGCAATGTCGGCAGGAGAGCTACCACGGTCCAAGTCGTCCAGGATGGCATCGAAGAGCGGTGCGACGCCGATCTGGAGCGGGGTGGTGGGAATCGGAGAATCAAGAATCAAAGAATCCGAGAATCGGAAATCCCGCATCGGCGAGCCAACAGCAGCACCTATAGAGAAAGGATAGGGGGATACCTCAGAGCCGGCGGCTGCCCAGGCGGCAGGCACCACTTGCTCAAGCTCAATGGCGGCTTGAGCCTCATAGGATGCCTCGTGACAGATACCAAGGAGGGCACTCACCGCATCAAAGAGCCTGCCCATCGAGGACGTCAGAGGCGTGTTCAGCTTGCGGTCGACCATCGTCCGCACGCGCATGACATCCGCAGGGCAGAACTCGCCCAGAGGCAATCGCTCATCGAACTGCAATGCGTGAAGGTAAGCCGCCGCGATACGCCAAGGATGGTGGATAGCGCTATCCCCTCCAGGCAGAGGCAGAACCTCTAGATGCGCCGCCCGACGAAAACCGCGGTAATCGCCGACGAACCACTCTCCTCCCCAAATCGTGCCGTCCGAACCGTAGCCAGTGCCGTCCAAGGCGACGCCAATCACGGAACCCACGTCCACGGGGCGTCCATTGTCCGCCAGACACGCGGCAATATGGGCTTCGTGGTGCTGAATGCGCCGCGGCATCGGGAGTCCGTGCTCGCGGGCGAAGGCTATGGCGAGGTGGGTACTCATATAGTCCGGGTGCAGATCGCAGACCACACGCTCCGGCTCAATCCGGAACAGATTCTCGTACGTTGCCAGAGCGGCCTGGTAGTGATCCAACGTCTCGAGGTTCTCCAGGTCGCCGATGTGCTGACTCACGAACGCATAGTCGTCTCGGGTCAGCGTGAACGTGTTCTTTAGCAAGGGTCCAGCTGCGTACACCTGAGGCCCTGACGACGGCAATCGCACCGGGAATGGGGCATATCCCCTCGCCCGCCGCATCACCTGCAAGCTGTCGGTTTCCCCCTTCGCCGCAACCCGCCGCCCACTTCTTTCGCTGATCTGGCGATTCGGCGATTCGCTGATTCTTGATTCTGCGATTCCCATCAGTTGCACCACCGAATCATCGTAGCGCGCGTGGATGTCCCGGTTGTGCAGGAGAAATGCGTCGGCCAAGGGCGCGAGGCGCCGAAGCGCCTCATCGTTGTCCTTTGCGATGGGCTCCTCGGAGAGGTTCCCGCTGGTCATAACGAGGGGACATCCCACATCACGCAGTAGAATGTGGTGGAGCGGCGTATAGGGCAACATGAGACCCAGGATGCGACTATTGGGTGCTACCCCGGCTGTAACAGGCGAATCGGAGCGTGCATCGAGCAGCACAATCGGGCTCTGTGGCGATATGAGCAGTCTCTCCGCCTCTGGCGGCACTGCGGCAAGGCGTTTGGCATCCTCAAGTGTAGCCACCATGAGCGCAAAAGGCTTGGCCGGGCGCCGTTTGCGCTCGCGTAAACGGGCGACGGCTTCTGCGTTCGTCGCGTCGCACGCCAGTTGGAAGCCTCCCAGTCCCTTGAGCGCAAGGATCTTGCCCTCACGCAGAAGCTGAACCGCGCGGGCTATCGCAGCTTCGCCGGACAAGCTATCCGCCCTCAGTTCGTGCCCTGCAGGGGGCCTTTCGCTGTCACCGCCCCCATGTACCTGGTTACTTGCTTTACCAATGCTCGGCTGCCCTGAGTCCTCAGTCTCGCTATCTTCCACCAGCCAGACCTGCGGCCCGCACACCGGGCACGCGTTCGGCTGTGCGTGGAAGCGCCGGTTCGCCGGGTCGTCGTACTCCCTCTGACAATCGGGGCACATCGGGAAGACCCGCATCGTGGTATTGGGGCGATCGTAGGGAATGTCGCCGATGATTGTGAAACGTGGCCCGCAATTCGTGCAGTTGATGAACGGATACCGATAGCGTCGATCCTCAGGGTCAAGAAGCTCCCGAAGGCAATCGGGGCAGGTGGCGACATCCGACGAAATGATCTGGTAGCGCCCTGCCTGACTCTCCGAGTGGCGGATCTCAAAGCCGGCATACCCCCGTGGGGGAACCGGGTGGGCCTCGACCGACGCAACCCGGGCAAGCGGAGGGACCTTGACCGGGAAATCCTCCAGAAACGCAGTGACCTGCTCCGCCGGGCCTTCCACCTCGATGTCAACCCCTCCCGAGTGGTTGAGCACCCAACCCGACAACCCCATCGTCGTCGCCAGGTTATAGACGAAGGGTCGGAACCCAACACCCTGTACGACGCCGGTAATGGCGATATGCTGGGCGATCACGGGAGGCGACTGGTCAGTCTGCATCGAACGATGGGACGAATGGGCGAGAGAGCGAGAAAGCGAAAAGGCGAGTGGGCGAATAGGCGACAAGGCGAAAGGGCGAAAAGGCGAGTGAGGGAGACGACGGAATGAGAGTCACCCATTCGGCAGGCTGAAAGCTGATAGCCAGGTGGCTTTGAGACAACAGCATCGTCACACCAGCTGTTCCTCCAGCCAGGCGATCCAGTCAGCCATACCCTCACCGGTCTTCGCTGAGACGACAAGAACGGGAGCCTTGGGATTGAGTCCGTGAACCAGCTCACGGAACGTCTCGACCTCGAAGTCGAGGTACGGTAGCAGGTCGGCCTTGGTCACAACCACGAGATCGACCGCTTCGAAAATAGCGGGGTACTTGTAGGGCTTGTCGTGCCCCTCAGGGACGCTGATCAGGCCGACGTTGGCATCCTGACCCAGGTCAAAGGAGACCGGACAGATCAAGTTTCCGACGT
>JAXDDP010000185.1:0-3451 GCA_034676785.1 Anaerolineae bacterium
GTTGTCATACCAGGAGAAGTACGTATAGACATCGGTCGACGAAATCGGCGGCGTCATCGTAAGGTTCGCCATGACGGAGTCCGGATCGATGATGGTGTTGAACGTGATCCGGAATTCTGTGTGTGGCGATGCGTGGCGTTCGCCGTCTGCAGGATGGGTGCTTACGATCTCTGGCAGCGGCACGGTGGTGAACTCCCACGTTACGCCTTCAGCCATACCCCTTCCACCTGCTACAGAGGTTACGCCGGCCTTGAGCTCGACCGTGTACCGTGTGTCGAATGCGAGTTGCTGTGAAGGCGTGAACACCAGCGTATGTTCCGCAACATCGAAGGATCCATCGACGGCTGTCTTGAGAACCCCGCCTGTCGTGAGGCTGAACGCCGCCCGGGCGGAGTCCGGGTCTATGGGTTGGTTGAACTCGATCGAGATAGGGGTGCGGATATCGACCAGGGAGGCGTCCTCGTCGGGTGATACCCAGGTAACACTCGGTGGCACGGTTCTGAATCGCCAGCGGTATTCGTCCTGAAGTGTGGCGCCCGAGATGTCCTTCAGATCATCGGACACCCGCGCCTCGTACTCGATACCCCCGGCGAGGGGCGATGCGGGGGTGAAGACGTAGATCGACGTGTTAAGCCATTCCCCGGTCCCCTCAACGACAGGTTCGAGAGATAGTGGATCGGGTAGTTGTTCCATTGCTCCGATCGTGGTCAAGGGGACTACGGGCCTGTTGAAGATGACGGTGATCGTGCTGTCGGTCTCGACATCGGTCGTGCTATGGGCAGGGATCACCTGTGCTACCTGGAGATAACCCTCGGTCATGAAGCGGAAGGTGAAGGGTTCCTGGAGGGCTTCCCCGGTAGCGGCTACGGCATCTTGGGTCAGGATTACGTCATAGGTGGCATCTCTCGACAGAGGGGCATCTGGCACGAACTGCACACGGCGTGCATCTGTCCACGATAGCGTGCCCTCTATGGTGTTGAGCGAGCCTGCACGTTCGACACGCAAGGCCTTGGACACGGCCTGCTGGTCCATCGGCTTGTCGAAGGTCAGCGTGATAGCGCCATCTGGCGCGAGTGTCTCCCCACGTCTGGGACTGCGCTGGACGATCACCGGCGCCAGAAGCTCAGGAGGCATGGGGGTGTAGGGAACGACAGGCCTTGGCGGAACGGGAGTCTCGGTCGCCACGGGCTCCGGGGTGAGAGGGGTTCGGGTGTCCGGCGGGGGCGGAGACGTCGGCGAGATCTGCCCACAAGCGGCTAACGCGGGGATCAACAGCAGCCAGATGAGGAACGCCAGCCTTCTGCTCATAGTGCCTCCCTATGGATTGCGTATTCTACAGACGATCAGGGCTTGGGCTTTGTTCCGTGGCGGAAGCCTGGTTGCTGGCTCCGAGCTCTGGATCGAACTCCCATCGGGCAAACACGTCCTGGTAGTCTGAGAGGATCTGTGCACGCGTCATGCCGATGTCCTCCAGTGAATAGGTGTGCGCGCTCTCGTGTCTTCCTGAGACCTCTTTGGCCTGTTTCAGAATGTGGGCGAAGTCATCGCTGATCGCAAAACCGAACTGCTTGTAGATCCCAGTCACGACCCGCTCGGGGTCAGCGATAAGCTCGTGAAAGTCCACGAAAACGCGACTTGTCTCGGGAACCCGGTCAAGTCGTGCAACAGGGTCCCGGTACCAATGCTGTGTGGCAGCGATGATGAAGTCGGTGTGTGGGTAGCGTTTCTCCGGCTCTCCGAGCATCCGCCACCAGTGGGCGGAGAGGCTGGCGTAGGAAGGGACCACACTGAGAGGGTTGCGCGCGAGGTAGATGATCTTGGCGTCGGGAAAGAACTGGTAGAGCGCATCGATCTTCGGTGTGAAATAGGGGTTCTTGGAGAGGATATGCAACCCTCCGCCGTGAGCGTGGAGGTGTCTGCGGAGACAATGGCGATAGAACCGCATCACCTTGCGTTTCTCCCGTCGTGACAGGCGTGCGTCGAAATAGACAAAGGGTAGGCTCGCCTCAGGGAGGCCAAAGAAGAGCCCTGCGATGATTGTAGCGCCCTGATGGATCAGGAAGTACTCGTCCTCTTCGGGAGCTAACAGGCTCATCCGGTGCATCACGTTGGACGCGCGGACGAAGCGGTGGTCGAACCACATCACGGCACGGCGGAGTGCTCCGCCCAACCGGCGATCGATGGCCACGATGGCCCACACGATCTTGCGTTGCGTGACCGATGGCGCGAACAGGATCTCCCAGAGGGCAATACTCCGGAAGGTCTGCTCATCGGCCGCCATAAGACGGTGAAGGAACGTGGTGCCGCTGCGAGGGTTGCCGACGATAAAAACCGGTTGCCGTACCTGTTGTCTGCGGAACCCAGGAAAGAAGATCTCATCGAGCAAGAAGCACGTCCAGGTGACCAGCTCGACGCTAATGTAGATGGCGAAGACGGCTACCAGGATTGCGATACGCTTGGGCGTGATCCTTGCTGTGGTTGTGTGTGCTTTGAAGAAGACCGTGTAGGCAATCGTCAGGAAACGCTTGAGGCTGTAATTCACATCGGCTCCAATCTCAGATCAATGCCTTCCACGCTGTCGTGACCAAGCATCGCTTGGGAGGCCCCAGTATGTGCCCGTCATTATAGCATCACGACATTATCGGCTACATTACTGCAGCGTGACGGCTTACGCGTGACCGGCAAGCCGTACCATTGAGGCTGTGTGGTACAATCCAGTCTTGGGCAGCGAACGCAGCTGCCATTGCAAGGAAGCAGGTCAGCAGATAGTGGTAGACTCAGGTTCCAAGATCAGCCCCGCCAGACGAGCACTTGCACTGCTCGTGATTGCCTACGTCGTCCTCTCGGTGGCTGTTAGCGTGATCAATCCCCTGTTTGAGTCTCCGGATGAGATTCGCCATTACCGGTATGTGCGCGTGCTCGTGACCGAGCGCCGACTACCCATTCAGGGCAGTGAGACGGTGCGCTCTCAGAGCCACCATCCCCCGTTGTACTACGCTCTCAGTGCCTTGCTCAGTGGTTGGGTCTCGAGTTCTCACGATGGCGAGTTTCAGCAGGCCATCAATCCCTTCTGGGGATATCGCAGTTTTGCCACTGGAGTCGACAACAAGCTGCAGTATTGGCACGGGCCTGCAGAACCATTTGGCGGTGGCTACCTGGCAGCGCTTGTGGCGAGGTGGGTCAATGTGGCGATTGGGGCGGTGACAATCGTTGCTACCTATGCCCTGGCATGGCATACGCTGTGGGAACAGCAGCGAGAGCCGGTGGGACAGAGGAAGAGATCTGAGTGGGCTCTGGCGGCTGCGGCCGTAGTGGCGTTCAACCCGCAGTTCATCTACCTCAGTGCGGCGATCAACAACGATGTCATTGCGGCACTGACCGGAGCAGGGATCCTGTTGGCCAGTCTGGCTGTAATCCGAGATGGCGCCAGTTGGCGGAACCTATTGGCTCT
>JAXDDP010000071.1:0-27569 GCA_034676785.1 Anaerolineae bacterium
GCTTGGGGACCAGTTTCCGGCCCGGTCCTCCGTCCGTACGTGAAAATACCAGTTCTGCCCGTCTGCAGTTGCGTACCGGATTCCGGAAGTGCCGTAGGCATCTTCCGTGTCATCGGGTAAGTCTGTGGCAGAAGTCGTGAGAGCGTGTGAATAGGCCCAGACTCCTGAGGTCGCATCGGTGGCGCCGCTCCACGTCGCGTTGACGCCCGACGTTGCACTCCAGACACCCGGTGTATGACTCGGACTGCTGAGTGTCGTGGGGTTCGCGGGGGGTGTTGCATCGATCATGACGGCGTACAGTGGGCTGGTGCCGGTGTGGCCTGCGAGATCGCTGATACCGAACTGCACCACATTGCGGTCTATCGAGTCCTGGCTAAAGGCTACATCAGTTGCCGTCATCACCTGTGGATCGGTAGTGCCATCTGCGCCAGTGATCGCAGCGGGCAACCATCCAGCACCCCAAGTGCTGCCACCATCGCGAGAGAAGCGATATTGGGCTGTGCTCACATCCAACCCTGAACCTGCGTCTGCTACCTGCACAGTGCAAGTGGGCGTCTGGTCGCGGATCCACCAGCCCGTGGAAGGTTCGAAGTTCGCCCAGCCCCCAGGGGGCGGCTCCACCGCTGTCCAGATGCGCGCCCCACTCGCTCCGAACTCAGCCGCGACGATGTCCAGTGCAGCATCGCCGTCGATCCGGCCGAAGACGACACCAGGGAAAGCACCAGCCCTCGGCAGGTCCAGGCTTGCGTCCGCCCAACTCCCGCCGCCGTCGCCTTGCCACACCTGCACGCCGTCTTTGTGACCAACGAGCAAGTCCAGGTGACCGTCGCTGTTGAAGTCGCCCAGATCCACACCAAGCACGGTAAGGGTTGGGTTCACCACGCCCTTGTCCGACCATGAGCCAGCGCCGTCACCTAGATAGATTCCTACACCGCCTCCATCCAGCGCCGCCGCCACGTCCAAGGCACCATTGCCGTCGATGTCACCCAGCGCCAGCGATACGTACTTTCCCTTGGCAACGACGGGATAGACCTTGCTGTAAGCGAAGCTGCCCTCTCCGGGCCAGAAGAGGATCCCTGCATCGTTGCCGCAGTTGGCTCCGACGAGATCCAGGGCGCCGTTATGGTCCATGTCCCCCAGCGCGACGTCGCAGAAGTCCAACGTGTCGGAAACCACCGTCTTCGCGTCCCAATAGGGGCTGGTCGTCACGCCGTTGCCTCGCCAGGCTCGGATCCCTTTACCCATCCCTGCTGCGGCGAGATCCATCTTGCCATCGTGGTCGATGTGGCCCAGGGCCACGGCCTCGAAGTCACCCGTGATAGGTAAGCCATTGCTGCCGTCGTCCCAGACTGTCCCTTCCTCCCAAGCCACCCACGCGCTGAGCCCCAGTCCTTTGTTCGCAACCGCCAGATCGACCTCATGGCGGTTGTTGAGTTGGCCCCAAGCCACGTCCATCTGGACAATGCCATAGGGTAGGTCGCTCTCGCCTACTCTCTCCCAGGTGTACCCCCCATCTCCGCGCCAGACCAGGAGTTCCTTTGCATCGGTGCCCGCGACCACATCACGCTTGCCGTCGTGGTCAAAATCCGTCACATCTACGGAGAGTGCATCGTAGATCGGAAGGGGTTGTGTCACCTCGACCCATGCCCCGAAGGCATCCGGCACGTCCGTGTTCTCCCATGCGATGATCTCAAAGTCTTCGACAAGGTCGCTGCCGCTGACGATGTCCGGATCGCGATCTCCCTCGAGGTCGCTCAGAACCAGAGCTAGGACGCTATCGGTGCTCGTGCCAACTTTCTCCTCTGCCCAGGGATCGCCAAAGGGCGAGGGAGGATTCCCCCAGGCCATCACTGTCCCGGACTGGTCACCCGACACGATATCGAGTGCGCCATCGCGATCGAGGTCCGCAACGCCAAGGCAGTTCACGACATCGGTCGTCGACCCGATCATAGTGAGTGGCCAGGTGCCATCGAACGGCGTGGCATCGCCCCGCCAGGCCGCGATGCCGGTGTCACCTGGATTGGGATACTCCACGTCCGAGACGATCTCCAGGGCGCCATCTGCGTCAAGGTCACCCAGTCGGAGAGTGTGTGCAGCAGCCTTGCTCTCCCCGGCAGTGTTGGCGAACCACGATCCAGTTAGCGGGGGCCCGTCATTGCGCCACACCTTGATGAGACGGTTGGCATCACCAGATGCCAGATCGAGGTCGCCATCGTGGTCCAGGTCTCCAAGGGCCAGGGCGTCCGCGGAGTCAACTGTGGTTCCCAGGATCGGATGAGTCCCCCAGAGGCCCGAGAAGGGTGTGGTGTCGTTCCACCAACCGCTGATCACACCTGTGACCGCACCTGAGACGACATCGGGCCAACCGTCGTTGTCCAGATCGCCAATGGAAAGCGATTGGATGGGATCAGCGCCACCCAGGTCGTTATGCGCCCACGAGTTGTCAAACGGGGAACCATCGTTGCGCCACGCGACGACCTCGAACGGGGCGCCACCTCCACACCCGCTCACCAGGTCAGGATTGCCGTCGTGATCCAGGTCGCCGAGCGCCAGCGCATGGACGGCATCCCCGCAGTTGCCCACGTCGGCGGAGGTCCATAGGGCCCTGAAAGGGGAGCCTTCGTTGATCCACATCACGATGGCACCCGAAGCCAGGCCGGTCACGAGATCGAGATCACCATCATGGTCGAGATCGCCTTCAACCATAGCGTATATCGCGGCAGCTGTAGCGCCGATATCTGCGCCCGGGCCGAATGCAAGCATCGAGGTCGATGCCTCCGCTGCCGTTACTGGCTTACTTGCGATAACCTGAGGTGTGCGCAGCATGAGTGCCAGTATGACAATGCCGACCAGTGCGGATCGCTTTCTCATCGCAGACCTCCTCACTTTTCTGGTGAACCGAGCGAGAAGTCTGACGGGGCCGGCAGAGGTGAATGGAGAGGGAGGAAGGGTCCCTTCAGGCCTTGAGCTGCCTGACTACAAGTCTATGACCGTACATCCATTGTACTCGAGAATCTCGGGTGGTGCCAACTCGATGCGAACGAAGCTTGATCGATGGGCTTTTGTGGCTAGACTGGGCAATGCATTGGCCCATAAGCCCCGACATTGGCGATCGTGAGGTGTTGATGGATCAGGGTGTGATCACTTCTGCAGTTGCTTCGGATCTTCATCTGGACCTGGACCGGGTTCAGGCCGCGGTGCGTCTGTTGGACGAGGGGAACACCGTTCCGTTCATCTCTCGCTATCGTAAGGAGATGACCGGCTCGCTCGATGAAGAACAGTTGCGCAGTGTTGCCGAGCGCCTCGACTATCGCCGAAGCATGGAAGCGCGGCGTGAGACTGTCCTCCGCAGCATGGCAGAGCAGGAGGTCTTGACGCCCGAGTTGCAGGCCGAGGTCGAATCAGCTGATACCCTGCAGCGCTTGGAGGATCTCTATCGCCCCTACCGGCCCAAACGCCAGACTCGGGCCACCATTGCCAAGCAGAAGGGGCTGCAGCCCCTCGCCGACTTGATCCTTGCCCAACCGCTGGAGGGCACGCGTGAGGTGATCGGCGCCCCCTTCGTCACTGGGGCGTCCAGAGACGATGGCGAGACCGCCCCAATGGTTTCTTCTCTGGAGGAGGCGTTTCAGGGCGCACGAGATATCGTGGCCGAGACTGTGGCCGATGATCCCGAGGTTCGCGCCGAGATGCGTCACATCACGCAGCGCCGCGGCGTGCTCCTCATCGCGGTCGCAGACCGGGCTAAGGATGCGAATGGCGTCTATCAGCTCTATTACGACTTCGCGGGTGAGGTACGGTCACTCCGCCCCCATCAGGTGTTGGCCATCAATCGCGGCGAGCGCGAAGGGGTGCTAAAGGTCACGCTGGAGATCCCCGAAGCCGAAGCCCTGGGCCTGTTGGCTCTGCGCTATCCCGCCGATATGGGAAGCGCGCTCGTCGAGGACCTGATCGCGGCACGCAAGGATGGCTATAGCCGGTTGCTCTTCCCGGCGATCGAGCGCGATGCGCGCCGTGAGCTTACCGAGATGGCGGATGCGCATGCGATCGGTGTGTTTGCCACCAATCTGCGTGCGCTTCTGTTGCAGCCCCCGATGCGCGGCCAGACTGTCCTCGGTATCGACCCTGGCTTTCGCACCGGCTGTAAAGTAGCGGTGGTCGACGCCACGGGTAAGGTGCTCGATACCCGTACCATCTATCCGGATCGCAATGAAACCCAGGCGAAAGCCACACTGAATGCCCTCATCAAGACGCATCGGGTCACCGTGGTGGCGATCGGCAACGGCACTGCCAGCCGTGAAACCGAGGCACTCGTAGCCGGCGTGATCCGCGACGGCGCTCCTGTCAAGTACACGATCGTGAGTGAGGCTGGGGCCTCGGTCTATTCTGCCTCGCGCCTGGCCCGTGCCGAGCTCCCGGACCTCGATGTCTCGATCCGTGGCGCGGTGTCCATCGCACGGCGTCTCGAGGACCCGCTGGCCGAGTTGGTCAAGATCGAGCCGAAAGCCATCGGCGTCGGGCTTTATCAGCACGATGTTGACCAAAAGACGTTGGCAGAGACCCTTGATGTTGTCGTGGAATCGACGGTCAACACTGTTGGCGCGGATCTCAACACGGCCTCCCCTGCACTGCTGCGCTATATCTCGGGCATTGGGCCCAAGGTTGGGGATGCGATCGTCGCATTCCGTGATGAGCACGGTGCTTTTGAGACGCGCGAGGCGCTACGGAAGGTCTCGGGCGTCGGCCCGCGGACCTTTGAACAAGCCGCTGGGTTCCTGCGCGTTTCAGCTGGCGCGGAGCCGCTCGACAACACACCGATTCACCCGGAGAGCTATAGCGTGGCTCGCGCCGTGCTGGACCTTGTTGGACTCCATCTGAACCATCCCGATCTACCCGGTGTGCTAAACGACCTGCGCCGGCAGATGGATCTCGGCACGTTGGCTGCTGACCTTGGGACCGGACGACCGACGCTCGAGGATATCCTCGAGGCGCTGACCCGTCCCGGGCGTGATCCACGTGACGCGGTTGAGGGCCCTGTTCTTCGTAGTGACGTGCTGTCGATGGAGGATCTGCGCTCCGGGATGCGGCTCAAAGGCACGATCCGTAACGTGGTTGACTTTGGCGCGTTTGTCGATATCGGCGTGAAGCAGAATGGCCTGATTCACATCAGCCAGATGGGCACGGGGTATGTGCGCAATCCGCACGACAAGGTCGCCGTCGGTGATGTCGTCGAGGTCGAGGTGCTGAATGTGGACGCCGCCCGGGGTAGGATCGGCCTGGCCCTGATCGAATAGAGCTTTCAAGACGTCGTCGTGCGACATGACCTGGGTGACTCTGCCACTATGCATTTTGTGCTACACTGCATGCTATGAGCCTGCTTAGACTCCCACGACAGATGAATGACGTTCAGGCGCTTCTGCGCTCGCTTGACTGGCACGCCATGGAGCGCGAGGTGGCCCAGGAGACGGCATCCCGGCTCGTCATCGTGGGTCCGGTCAACAGCGGTAAGTCCACGCTCTTCAATCGCCTCCATGGCCGCAAGCTCTCTGCGACCAGTGCCGTCCCAGGGACAACGACGGGCGTTGTGGAGCATCCCTTGGGGCCGTTCCTGTTGGTGGATACACCGGGCTTCGGTGAGGTCTGGGGCGTTGACCGGGCATCAGTAGCGGAAAAGGCTGTGGCACAGGCAGACCTTGTCCTCCTGCTTCTGGACGCCGTCGCCGGGGTTCGCCAGTCGGACCTCGACCTCTACCAGAAGCTGCTGGGCCTGAGGGTGCCTGTCATTGTCGCGCTAAACAAGACGGATGCCATACGCGGAGACCTGCCTTACGTTCTGGAGAACGCTGAGCGCTTGCTGGAGACGCGCCCTGTGCCGATCTCAGCGCAGCATGGCGATGGCATCCTTGACGGCCTCATTCCCGAGATCCTGAATGCGGCCCCGGCTGTCGCTGTTGCCATGGCGCGAGCGCTCCCCGGTGTTCGAGCGATGATCACCAATCGCATCATCCGGAACGCGGCGTGGACGAACGCGCTGATCTCGCTTGAGCCCATCCCGGGCCTAGATATCCCGTTACTGCTTGCCTCGCAGACGCGTCTGGTGTTGCGTATCGCCGCGGCGTATGGACATGCTTTGACCGTCTCGCACGCGCGTGAGCTGCTCACGACTATGGCTGGCAGCTTGCTCACGCGTTACTTGGGCCTGCAGTTGGCCAAGCTTGTGCCGGGTCTCGGTTGGTTGGCCTCTGCAGCCCTCTCGGCGGCGGCGACCTGGGGTATGGGCCATGCTGCGCGCCGCTACTTCGAGGCTGGCGCCACGATGAAGGCTCCCAGCCTCAGGGAACTCTATCAGCGGATGCGCCGTGTGGCGCCCAGACACCTGTTCCGGCGGAGGGCAGCACCTTAGCACCACAGCATCCTGGCGGCGATAGGATGTAACGCTGACAGCGTCGGTGCTTTCTCTGAGGCACCCGGACGCTGAGCTTCAATGACGCTAGGGAGGAGGTGTCGCGCGTGGACGCAAGCGGTCCACAGGTTCCTGCTGCGGCACTGCGTGCACAGGAGATAGTGCGGACAGAAGCATTGGCCCGGGAGGAAGCCCGTGCTGCACTTTGGGCAGGCCTGACACTCAGGCGGCGTCTGACCATAGCGGCGGCGCTGCTGGTCACCCTCCTCATCGGCATCGTGCTCGGCGCCTATGGCTTTGGAGCGGTTGGGACGCGGGACGTTGTCGGTGTGACGCCGCCGGTGCGCTGGAGCTCCGAGGCTGGGTCTGGCTCGGGGAACGTTCCCATCGATGGCGTCGCGGTGACGCCTACGGCGTGGCCACTCCGCATCTATGTCAGTGGCGCCGTCGCGGCACCAGGCGTTGTGGACGTTTCTCCTGGGAGCCTGGTAGTAGATGCCCTGGAGGCTGCGGGTGGAGCAACGTCAGATGCGGACCTTGATGTGCTGAACCTTGCCTCACCCGTGTCGGACAATCAGCATGTGCTCGTGCCTACACGCAGGCCGGCAGATACGGCTGCAGAGGCGGAGCGCTTCGACGAGAGTGTAGCCAGCGGCATTTCCATCAACATCAATGTCGCGACCGCTGCCGATTTGGAGCGACTGCCTGAGATCGGTGGTACGCGGGCGGCGGCTATCATCGCTTATCGTGAGGCGAATGGACCTTTTGACCACACCGAGGACATTCTACTGGTCCCCGGGATCGGCCCCGTGATCTTCGAACGGATCGCTCCGCTGATCACAGTGGGGCCCTAAGGTTCGTGCTACCTTCGCCAACTTTCCTTCCTTCGAGTTGATGTGATGATCCAGTCCATTCTGTTCTGGTACCTTGCGCTCCAGTTCTTTGCCCTCGCCGGGCTGCCGGTTGCCTTTGTCGTACTTCATAGACTGCCTTCGCGGGGGTATGCGACGGCCAAGGCTCTGGGACTCCTGCTGTCGGGTGCTCTGTTCTGGTGGGGTGGGACCCTGCGCCTTTGGGGCAATACGGGCGGCGCAGTCGTCATAGCTGCGACAGCTGTGGCGTGTGCCGGGCTTCTGATGATGCGCGGACGTTATGGCGAGTTCCCCCAATGGTGGCATGAACACCGGCGGCACGTTCTGGTCGTCGAAGGGCTCTTCCTTCTGAGCCTGGTTCTCTGGTCGTTTGTCCGGGCCAGTCAGCCCCAACTCCAGACTGCCGGCGGCGAGAAGTGGATGGAGATCGCCTTTCTCAATGCCAGCCTGCGGGCCCCGTCGATGCCACCACACGACCCGTGGCTCTCCGGATTCGCCATCTCGTATTACTACCTCGGTTACATCCTACTGGCGATGGTCACGCGGCTTTCTGCGGTGCCCTCGACCGTGGCCTTCAACCTCGGCAACGCTGGTTGGTTCGCACTGGTCGCCGTGCAGGCATACGGCATCGTCTACGACATGCTGCCGCACGTTACCTCCCCAGGGTCCAAACGTCGCAACACTTTCAGTCCGCTACTGGCTCCGCTGATGCTGTTGCTTACAGGCAATGGGGAAGGGCTGCTGGAGGTTCTCCACGCACGTGGTTACCTGCCAGCGGGGTTCTGGCAATGGCTCGACATCGGCAGACTCAGTGATCCGCCGCAGCCCCCCTACACCGCGATCCCCCAGCGCTTCTTCTGGTGGTGGCAAGCATCGCGTACCCTGCGTGACAGAACTCCCTGGGGCGATGTCCAGGAAGTGATTGATGAATTCCCTGCTTTTAGCTTCCTGCTGGGCGATATGCACCCGCACCTGCTGGCACTGCCCTTCGTCTTGGTGGCAGTGGCGCTGGCGCTGCACGCCTACCGCGCTGCTGTCGAGAAGCCCGAACCCACGGTGGTTGGTACCCATCGTGGGAATGCGACCCTGATGCGTCTGGCTCCTCTCACGGGCTATGCGGTTGTCCTCGGCGCATTGGGCTTCCTGAATACATGGGACTTCCCGATCTACTGGGCATTGCTCGTGGGCGCATGGGCGCTCGGGCGCTATACGCACCAGCCAAGGTCGGTACGTTCGTTCTTCAACACGCTCTGGAGGGTAGTCCCTGATGCAGCTATCCTCGCCGTGCTGAGCGTAGTTCTCTACCTGCCATTCTGGGTCGCACTGCGCTCCCAGGCTGGTGGCATCCTGCCCAATCTGTTCAATGCGACCCAGCCGCAGCAGTTCCTGGTTATGTTCCTGCCGCTCCTTGTGCCCGTTGCCGGGCTAATCGCGCAGGCTATGCTCGATAGAGGGGAGCGCTGGTACCGGGCCCTTGGACTTGGAGTCGTGCTAAATGTTGTCATTGCCGTGGTCGGCCTGCTTGTAGGCGCTGTGGCTGCCTATCCATACCTGCAGATCATTCTGCGGGGCGAATCGGTCCAGGGCTACAGCTTGACACCTGACGCGGCGCTTGCTGCAACCACGCAGCGACTCATGCAGCCGTGGGTCGGTCTGGCCCTGGCGATCGGTGTAGGGGCAGCGTTGCTTGCATTGCTAGAGCTCCGCAGGGTACGCGGCGGTTACCCGGAAGTGGATTGGGCGGTTCCCGCTCTCAAGCCCGATCGTTTCCCGGTGCTTCTCGCGCTCTTTGGCCTATTGCTGACGTTGGCGCCCGAGTTCGTCTACCTCCAGGACGTGTTCATGACCCGCATGAACACCATCTTCAAGTTCTACTTCCAGGCCTGGGTGCTGTGGAGCCTCGCCGGGTCCTGGCAGCTCTGCGTCTGGATCGCCTCCCGGGAACATAGGGCGTCTCGAACTCTATCGCACTACGTGGCTGCGGCAGTGTCTGGATTGCTCATTGCGGTGGGCCTGATCTACACTGTGTTGGCCGTGCCAGCTCGTGCACGGGAGCAGGATGTGCCGTGGACGCTCGATGGTGCTGCCTGGCTGGTCGATTCACAGCCAGCCGATAGTCAGGCCATTGCCTGGCTCAATGCAACGGTCGAAGGAGCACCCGTGATCGTGGAGGCGCCTGGGGACGCGCATCGAGCCTACCTCTACGAGGGTCGGGTCTCCGCCCTGACCGGACTGCCCACACTCCTGGGCTGGGGTGGTCATCAGTTGCAGTGGCGCGGCAACTACGACGAGCCGTCGCTGCGCGAGGCGGATCTGACGCTCCTTTTCACCACGCTAGATCGCACGGTCGCGGCGGAGATCCTCAACCGCTACGAGGTTGCTTACATCTACGTTGGACCGACCGAACGTCTCCGTTACCCTGAGGACGGCCTTGAAAAGTTCCGCGAGATGTACCCGGCTGCCTATGATCGGGACGGTGTCGTGATCTACCGGGTCAAGGGATAGGTCTCTGCGTACGTCCGGCAAGAGATCGGCGACGACTTCGATTGATCCTCGGTACCTCCCCGTCTTGCTCCTCGTCACACCGCAGCGGGCATTTGCTCTTGCGGTCACCCTGGGTACACTTAGAACCCATGACTGAAGGAGTGTGCCCCATGGATGACAAAGTACGGGACCTCGACGACGAGGTTGATCTGACGGATGAGGAATTGGATGCCCTGGCGACGGATTTCATCCGCACCGCCGTGGTAGAGGATATCAAGTCGGGGCGGTTCAACCGCCGGGTCCATACCCGTTTCCCGCCCGAGCCCAATGGTTATTTGCACATCGGTCACGCCAAGGCTCTCGCCATCGACGCGGGTGTCGCGCGTGACTTCGGCGGTAAATTCAACCTGCGCTTTGATGATACGAACCCGGTCAAGGAGGAGGAGGAGTACGTTGACGGGATCGTAGCCGATGTTCGCTGGCTTGGCTGGGACTTCGGCGACACGGTGCTATTCGGCTCGGACTACTTTGAGCAGATGTTCGCGTGGGCCGTGGAGTTGATAGAGAAGGGGCGTGCCTACGTTGATGATCTGAGCCCTGAGCAGATCCGCGAGTATCGCGGAACGTTGACCGAGCCTGGCAAGAACAGCCCCTACCGCGATCGGTCCGTGGAGGAGAACCTCGATCTGTTCCATCGCATGCGAGCGGGAGAGTTCCCCGAAGGATCCCGTGTGCTGCGGGCCAAGATCGATATGGCCTCCCCCAACCTGAACCTACGCGATCCGGTCATGTACCGCATTTTGCACCAGTCACACCACCGTCAGGGCGATGCGTGGTGCCTCTACCCGATGTACGACTGGGCGCATGGTCTGGAGGATTCCATTGAGGGAATCACGCACTCGCTGTGCGATCTCGGATATCGCGACCATCGCCCCCTGTATGACTGGTTCCTTGACGAGTTGGGCATCTATCATCCCCAACAGCTCGAGTTCGCCCGCCTCTTCATGACCTACACGGTCCTGAGCAAGCGTAAGCTGCTTCAACTCGTCCAGGGCGGCTACGTCGACGGGTGGGATGACCCCCGCATGCCGACGATTGCCGGGATGCGCCGTCGCGGTTACACCGCTGCTGCGATCAACGACTTCTGCGACCGCATCGGTGTCTCCACCTCTGCCAGTGTCGTCGATGTCGCGCTGTTGGAGCACTGTGTCCGTGAGGATCTGAACGAGCATGCTCCACGCGTGATGGCAGTTCTCGATCCGGTCAAGGTCGTGGTCGACAACTACCCCGAGGGCCAGGTCGAGTGGATGGAGGCCGAAAACCATCCGCAGCATCCGGAGATGGGCAATCGCCTGATCCCCTTCTCGCGCGAGCTCTATATCGAGCGCGAGGACTTTATGGAGGACCCACCCGGAAAGTATTATCGGCTGGCGCCGGGCCGTGAAGTTCGCCTTAAGAATGCTTATCTGGTGACCTACAGCAGTGTTGTCAAAGACGAAGCTGGCCGGGTTGTGGAGATCCACTGCATCTACGATCCTGCGTCGCGGGGTGGAGAAGCTCCCGACGGGAGAAAGGTCCGCGGAACGATCCACTGGGTCTCCGCTGCCCATGCCCTTGATGCTGAAGTCCGGCTCTACGATCGGCTCTTCAGGGACGAGGATCCGGAGAAGGTCACTGAAGGCGATGGGGCCGAGGAGAAGGGGTTCCTTGACAACCTCAATCCAGACTCGCTTCAAGTGGTTGTCGGTTGCAAGGTCGAGTCAACCCTGGTTGCGACACAGCCAGGCGATCGCTTCCAGTTCATGCGCGAGGGCTACTTCTGTACCGATCTGGAGTCGACCGCTGACCACCTGGCTTTCAATCGCACGATCGCGCTCCGTGATACCTGGGCCAAGATCCAGGGCGCAGGCTAGTCCGGCCCTCTACGACCAGGAGAGACATCCTTGACCAACATCACAGCGATCGCGGCTCAGTTTAGGCCCAGCAACGGCACATCCATCGAGAGTACCGAGCCATTGGGTTCTGGCAATATCAACGATACCTATCTCGTGCAGCTAGAGGGTGGTGGCAAGTTCGTCCTGCAACGGATCAACCAGAAAGTGTTTCCTCATCCCGAGCTGATCATGGCCAACCTGAGGGCGGTCATGGAGCACGTCGTGACCAGGGCCAATGGGACGAGTTCGCGGCGTTGGGAGCTTCCCGGCGTTGTTTCGGCACAGGATGACCAGGACTACGTGATTGATGACCGGGGCGACTTTTGGCGCGCGATTACGTTTATCGAGGGGGCCCGAACCTATCCCAAGATCAACGACGCGCACCACGCCGGAGAGGCAGGATTCGCCCTGGGCACGTTTCAGCGCCAGATCAGCGATCTCGACGTAGCAGTCTTGCACGATACGCTGCCCGGGTTTCACATCATCCCGCACTACCTGGGCCTCTATGATGGTGGCGTGCGCGCGTCTGCGCGGGACACAAACACCCCCGAGATCCGCTATGGCATGGCGTTCGTTGCCGCGCGGCGTGATTGGGCTCCCGTCCTTCAGAACGCCTGTGCGGCTGGCCGGCTGCGTGAGCGCCCGATCCACGGGGACCCCAAGATCGATAACATCATGATTGATGATGACACCGGCCTCGCCGTCAGCATCATCGATCTGGACACGGTGAAACCTGGACTGGTGCAGTACGATATCGGCGATTGCCTGCGATCGTGCTGTAATCCCCTGGGCGAGGATGCGCAGGATCTCGATGCGGTCACGTTTGAGCTGGACCTCTGCGAGGGTATCCTCAGAGGCTATCTCCCTGAAGTCAAGGAGTTCTACAGCGACGAGGACTACGCCCAGCTCTTCAACTCCGTGCGCGTGCTCGCCTTCGAGATGGGCCTGCGCTTCTTCACCGACTACTTGCGGGGCGACGTCTACTTCAAGGTCCGCTATCCGGAGCACAATCTGATGCGTGGGCTGGTGCAGTTCCGCCTTGCTGAGAGTATTGAGGCTCAGGAGCCCCAGATCCAGCGCATGATCCACAGCCTTATCCAATCCGTGTAGGGATCGGTTGTCACCGTGCTGCCGTCATCAAGAGCACTCCGCTGGGCTTGGGCCGGCATCTTTGCCATCGCGCTGGCGACCCGTCTTCTCGGGTTACCAGCGAAGCTGCTGTCCCCCGCTGAGGCAGCCCAGGCCATGCCGTCGTTGGATGCTGCTCGCGGGCAGGGGTGGGCCAGCGCGGTGGAGAGTCCGTTGCTTCTCGTGGGCAATGCTCTCCTCTTCGCACTCTTGGGTCCTGGCGATGGTGTAGCACGGCTGCTGCCCGCGTGTGCGGGGGTCCTTATTGTCATGCTTCCGCTCCTCTGGCGGAAGACGCTCGGAGAGATCGGCGCGCTTGCCGCAGCAACCCTGATCCTCGTTTCGCCCCTGACGCTCTTTGCATCCCGACGTGTCGATGGCGCCACGTTCGGCACGCTCGGAGCCGGTCTTCTCCTCTCGCTACTGCTTCAGATCGCCGGCGACGAGCCGAGTGCTGGACGCTTGCGGTCGACGATGCTCGCCGCCGGCGTCGCTCTCGGCGCTATTGGCGGACCGGTGTTCTTCGACCTGCTGATTCCCGGTTTGGTGCTCTGGGCCAGCCTTCACTGGATAAGCTCTCGTCGTCCTGCGCCGGTGCCCTGGCGTCCTATCCTCGTTGGGGCAGCTGTGGCCTTACTCATTTCGATCGCGTTTGGCCTTCGATGGGACGGGTGGGCCGGCCTGGCTGATGGTTTGGCGACCTGGTTGGCGGGCTGGCGGATCAATTCTGACGCCCCGTCTGTGGTCGGGCTTCTGGCCCTGTACGAGCCCCTGCTGCTTTTGATTGGTCTTGCGGGGCTCATTCTGCAGCTTCGGAAACCGCGGACCCTTACGTTGACCCATTGGATGATCATAGGTTGGCCTCTGCTCACCCTGATCCTCTGTGTCCTTCGCCCGGGCAGCATGCCAACCTCATTGAGCGCCGTAGTTCCTCCGGCTGCACTGCTGGGAGGGTGTGCCATCGCTTCGATCGTCGAAGGGATACCCTCCGGCTCCTGGCGCTGGGTTGGGTTGCACGTCTTGGTGTCCTCTGTGCTCTGGATCCCGGGCGTGTTGGCCTTGACACAGCATGCCAGTGGGTTGGCCGTCTTCGACCAGATGGTGCTCGTCCTTCTGGGCGTGGGCGTCCTGATCGGGCTGCAGGCGCTCTTGATTTTCCTCTTCCTCCTCCCTCTTTCAGCCGAGACAGTCTGGCGCAGTGCCCTGTTTGGTACGACCGCGATCTTCCTTGTGATACAGGCGAGTTTCGCGACGAGTCTGGCCTATGTGCGTGCGGATTCACCTGTGGAGCCTGCTGTCCGCATCGCCACGTCCCCGGATCTGGAACACTTGAGGGATATCCTGCTGGATCTTGCGGTGCGACGTGGGGTTCGCCAGGACGCGCTCGCGGTGACCCTCCTCGATGGCGATGGAGACTTGCTCTCGACATTGCGTTGGCAGTTGCGCGACTATGCGAGGGTTGAGATATCCCCTTCCTGGCCCGATGACACCCAGGCCATCGTGATTGCACCCCAGACTGCGACGCTCACAGGGACGGGCGCGACGGATGCGTGGCGCGGCATGTCCCTTGTCGCCACCGCCTCCTATTCGGGTCCCATCCCACCCTGTGAGCAGATCGTGCCACCTCGCTGCTCGGATGCTCTCAAGTGGTATTTCTACCGGGCCACGCCATATCCTCTGACATTGAATCGCGTGATCCTCTGGCAAGCTGACCCCCTCTGATCTGGGGCTTGCCGTCCAGACTCCATCGCATATAATGCCGTGGGTATGCTGGGGCATGGGATTGTGGCTGCTACGCAACCGATCCGGGAGTCCGCCACCGCCATCTGGATGGCACCCATCTCCGGATGGCACCATCTCTGGATGGCCACCATCTCCGGATGGCAATGGCTGGCCAGCCCCAGAAGGGAGAAATGTGCCGGCACATCGCAAAGCAAGCATCAGGGAGCTGACCCAGGCGGCGGCTAACATCGATGGCCACTTCGTACAAGGTGTCCTCCACCGGGATTCGGAGGATGGACCTTGGATGGTCGGAAGCATGCCGCTGGATACGTGGTTGGCCCGTCATAACGGTGAAGATGTCACGCTCATCCTGCTCTCGATGGATGACGACCGCCCTTTGGACAAACGCACCTGCCGTACGTGTGGTCGAGAGTACATTGGGTTCGAGTGTCCGCACTGCCGCGAAATCCGTTATCGCCTGCGCGGCCAATAAGGTGCTCGGGAGGCGTCTGTGAAGATTCAGGAGTATCTACGCATACTGTGGCGCCGGGGCTGGATCATCTTGGTTGCGGCTGCTATTACCGCAGTGAGCGCGCTGGTTTTCAGCAAGCTGCAGACACCCATCTATCGCTCCAGTATTGTGGTCTCCATCCAACTTGCGCGGCCTGATCTCAGCTTGACCCAGTCGGCCAAACAGCTTCTCCGCTCGTACGCCAATGTTATGCATTCTGAGAAGCGCGCCAGTGTCGTGATCGAGACGTTGGGGTTGTACATGGACCCGCGGGATCTGAAGGGTAGAGTTAAGATCGTTGCGGACGATTCGATCATGGCCATCAAGATCGATGTCGATGATGCCGACGGCGAAGTCGCCAACCAGATTGCCAACACCTGGGCGCAGCTCATGGTCCAGTGGCGCGATGAGCAGAACTCGCGTCAGGACAAGGAGGAACGCGTCTACGCCGAGGTCATTGACCTGGCCTCCTATCGTCTGTTGCGACCCAAGACGTCGATCAACGTCGCTGCCGGTGGAATCCTGGGATTGGTACTTGGGATGGTCGTGGTCCTGCTTCTGGAGTGGCTTGAGGCGGGGGTCCTGCGTGATCCGGGTACGGTCGAAGCTGAGACAGGTCTGACACTGATTGGCGTCATCCCGCCGGCGCCCAAGCCCTCTGGATCGCGGTGATACCCCTTGCGTTGCCCGGATGCCTGTAGTGCCAAGGAGTGATGGATGGACGTAAATCTGGTTACCCTGCGAGATCCCCGGAGTCCGGCGGCTGAGGCCTATCGAGCTCTGCGGATGAACCTCGCCTTCACTAGCCTGGACCGTGATCTTTCGTGTTTCGTCGTAGCGCCACCTGCGACCGAAGGCCTTGATGCCAACGTCGCGGCCAACCTCGCCGTGGTGATAGCGCAGTCCGGCAAACAGGTTTGTCTTGTCGATGCCGATCTGCGGCGCCCGACATTGCACACGCTGTTCAATGTCCCACAGGAGCCGGGCGTCACGACACTCCTCGTGAGCACCAAGGAGGACGTCGGCATTCCCTTGGCCCCAACGGGTGTTCCCGGTCTCTCGCTTCTGCCGAGTGGTGCCTTGCCCCCCAACCCCGCGGACATCCTCGGATCCAACAAAATGGCAGCGCTGCTTGATAGCCTGAGATCCCTGGTCGATGTTGTGGTGTTCCAGTCGCCCCCTGTGACCGTGGCGGTGGATGCTGCAGTCCTGGCAGCACAGACCGACGGGTTGTTGCTGGTCGTCCGCACCGGTCACACGCGCCGTGATCGTGTTGAGCAGGCGAAGGAGTTGTTGGAGCGCTTCCGCGTGCGCCTCCTCGGCGCGGTCATGACCGACGCCCCCGATCGCGGACTGCTCACAGGCTACTGATCCCCAGTTCCACCTCATGCCATAGCCTGTGGCGCCGGCTCATCTGGCACTGCTGTCTCGCTTCAATCCATCGGACGAGACGGGGCGGCATCAACCCATTCGGCCAGCTCGCGGAGCATACTCTCGGCATACTCGCGCCAGTAGCGATGGTCACCTTCGGCCAGATAGGCCTCATAATCCTCTACCGCCTCGCGGAATTCGCGAAGCTGCTGGTGGGCGATTCCCCGGTTGAACCGTGCCTCGATCAACGTGGGATCGAGTTCATAGGCCTTCGTCAGGTCGAGTACCGCACGCCGTGGATGGTCGATCTCTCGCCAGTACAGGATTCCGCGCTCCATATAGGCCCGCGCATAAGACGGATCCAGGCCTATCGCACAACCAAAGGCCTCCACTGCGCGTTCGTATTCTGACAGCAGGTGATATCTGTTTCCCATGTGCCGGTAGCTTCCTGCCAATAGGTAGTAGGCACGCGAGCGCAACAGGGGAATCCACTTACGGATCGGCGGTAAGCGCATCTCAGCTCCCTCTGGCCAGCATCGTGCGGTAGACGGCGAGTGTGGCCCGCGCAACTTCATCTTGAGTGTATGTCGTCAGGACGCGCGCGCGCCCCAGAGCTCCAAGGTTGTGACGCAGTGGCGGATCCTTGATGAGCGTGTCCAGGATCGACCCCAGTGCGGCGACGTCGGCTTCGGGGAAGACCCGACCTGCATCATCGATGACGTGTGGGATCTCTCCCGTGTCCGATCCTACGACGACCACCCCACATGCCATTGCCTCAATCAGGACCCGGCCGAACTGCTCGGTCCAGTTGGGGCGGGTGCGCGAGGGAAGCACGAGTACATCTACGGTCTGGTAGAAGTCCGGCATCTCAGTCGAGGATAGCCAAGGGGCAAATGCGACTCTGCCCTCCAGCCCTAGCGTCCTGGTGCGCTCGCGGAGTGCAGACTCCGTAGGACCGCTCCCAAGGAATGTCGCATGCCAGGTTCCCTGGAGTGCGCCCAACGCCTCAAGCAACACGTCTATCCCCTTCTCCGGTACGAAGCGGCCGACGTAGGCGATGTGAACCGGCGCCTCGCTTCGCGGTGCAGGTGGGGGGTAGAAAACGTTGGGATCCACACCGAACTGCGGGATCACCGAGAGTGCGCCGGTATACCCCTTCGCCCGCCAGACGCGGGCCGCGGTCTGACTGCCCACGATCGCATGGTCGACGTGGTCCAGGTTGTAGCGCTCTATCCATGAAAACGGAACGGGGTACTTTCGTACCAGGTTCTGCCACGAGAACCATAGCGTCCGGGCGCCTGCCCGGCGCGCGAGCATGTTGGCATGGACAGTTGCCAGATTGTAGGGTTCCTCATCGATGTGTACCACGTCGGGCTGCACCTCGCGGATGACCCGTGCCAGGCGTGGGTAGAGGTGCAGGTGATACGACCCGTTCAGCGCCATCGGCAGGACTGTGAGCTGGTATCCTCCAGTATGCGCTCTTTCCAGAGGCATGATGCCGCGTTCGTCTTTCCAGAAAGGGGGCACGACGACTGTGAGCACCAGATCCGGCGCCATCCGGGCCATGGCCTCCAGCTTCTGCTGATACGTGCCCACGATGCAGGCTTTGGAAAGCATTAGGATGCGCAACAAACCCCCCTGCGATGTGTCATTCCTACGAGTGGAAGTATAACGTCACCAAGTTGGTGTGCAATCTTAATTAGTTAGGATTCGGATTGCTTTACACGGTTCTCAAACCGTGCTATACTGAAAAAGCCTTCACATTCTGCAATACCAATGTGCGGGCGGCACAGCCCTGACCGTTGTGAGCACGGCGTTACCCGGTACCTGCTGAACATGCGATAAAGGCGTCGAGTGGAAAGAGATGCGCACCTCCCGGTAACCCTGATGCGTTGGGCCGATCATCTGCGGTCCCGCGGCCTTGGCGACGTTGCCGGTGTGGCTGTGGATCTCCTGCGGGTCTGGGGCTTCGTCGGTAGTCAGATCCTCTGGATGGTCACACCATTGTTTGGTGCGGAGACCCTTGCGCCCGTAGCCGAAGGCCTCGAGAACCCTGAAGCTCTGAAAGCTCTCCGGGCTTATCTTGCTGAAGACACGCCTGTTTCCGGCTCAATCAAAGGAGAGTGAGCGTGGCCAACCAAATGATAGCATTGGGTCTGGCCCTCATCGGCGCCGTTGCCCTCGCCGTCACGGGCATCTATCAGCGGCGTAAGACCCACGGTGAGACTATTGTGCCACTGTTCAAGGCCTTTCCAAACGAAGTGGGCCGCGTTGCTGAAGAGGGGCGTGCGATCCACGTGGCCCTGGGTAGTGGTGGCATCCTGGGTGAGCAAAGTATGGTCTCGGTCGCGGCACTGCAGGGACTTAGTGGACTGACAGAGCTTTCGACTGCCTATGATACACCTCCGACGGTCACTACCGGCGATCCTACGCTCTACCTGCTTGCTGAGAATCAGGTGCGCGATGGCTATGCTCGCCTGGGAAGTGCGGAGAGCTACCGGTTCGGCACCGTACGTTTTGTCGCGCCATCGCCCATCGCCTACGCGGCGATGGCGGCTACGGTTACCAGTGACGAGTCGCTGGGAGCGAGCATCAACCTCGGCAGCTTCGACCAGGAGATCAGCCTGCTAGCGCATGCCGCGGTAGTCAAGAACGTGGCCCTCTATGGTGGGGCTGCCTCACCTCAGGGCGCCGCAGCGCTCTACCCCATCTTGCGAGACGACCATATCGCCATCGGTGAAGAGCTATTCTCCGGCGGTGCGGAGGCTACTGGCCGCTCGGGATTCTGGGCGGGATTAGCCACGCAGGACATCCTGCGTTGGTTGGTGATCGCAGGAATTGTGGTGGTCGCAGTGGCGTCGCTCCTCGGGCTTGGAGGTTAGCTCATGTTCCGATGGTTCCTGCCTACGCTTGTCGCGATCGTCGTTGGCCTGCTCGTCCTGCTCGGCGCTCTCTTGCCTATCCCGACGCTTGCGTCGCTCCGGGCGGATCTGGTGCGTGGTGCCGCGATTATTGCAGCCTTCGCGATGGTCCTGGCTTTTGCCAACGTGCTTCGCGTCCACTTTGGACGCCTTGTGTCGCGGCAGGCGAAACAGCGCTTCGCGAGTCTGATTCTCCTCATTTCGGCTATTGCTACCTTCGTGTTGGTCCTGCTTCAGGGGCCTGGAGGAGTCGCGGCAAGGACCATTGTGGGCAGCGTGCTAATCCCCGGACAGTCTGCGCTCTTGGCATTGACGGCTGTGACCCTCGTTCTGGCAGGAGTGCGCCTCCTTCGGACCCGGCGTCGCCTCAGCAGCGCCCTGTTCCTGATTGTGGCACTGTTTATGCTCTGGACGACGGTGCCCATGGTCTATCCCGGGATCCTCGAAACGGGCATGCGTTTTGTGGAAGCGGTGTCAACCGGGAGTATGCGTGGTCTGCTTCTGGGTGTAGCATTAGGCACGGTGGTTACGGGCCTGCGCATCATTCTGGGTATCGATCGGCCCCATAGTGGCGGTTGAGTTAGCTAGGACCAGAACATGATCCGTTGTCCTTCCTGTGGAACGTTCAATCACGACAGCCAGCGTGTCTGCCGTTCGTGTGGCTCAGCGCTACCTCAGACTCGTCGACGTTGTCCTGAGTGTGGCACCCTTAACCCGGTGGGAAATCTCTTCTGTGATCGGTGCAATGCCCGTCTCGTTGAGGTGGAGGACATCCCATCGCCGCCCGCTCCCGATAATGCTCTGAACGCCTCCGGTGGCGTCAAGGGAATCTCACTTCCTACGCGCTCAGTATCCTCTGAGGCGGAAGCGCCTCAGTCGCCGGAACTGCCAGCCTGGCTTGCCGGTCTCGTCGATGAGGAGACCGAATTCGGACTCCTGGACCCGGCGAGTGATGATGCTGGGAGCGTTGCTCAAGAACCAGGTCTCGCTGCATCGGTGCTTCCCGACTGGCTCAGTGGCGATGGTGGGCATACTGCTGCGGGCGGTGATGCCGTAGACACACCCTCACTTCCGGACTGGCTAACAGGTGGTGCCGATGACCCCTCGAGTTCGCGGCGGGACGCGGCGGATGATGATGTAGCGCTTCCTGATTGGCTCGGCGGACTTCCGGAGTCCGATGATGCTGCACAACTGACGCCCCCCGTCGCGCCTGAGCCTCATGCCCCAGGCGACGATGGGATATCCCCTGAGGGGATCGCTGACGCCGAGATCATCTCAGAGTCGGAACTCCCTGATTGGTTGAGGCAGACATCGTCAGTAGTCCCGGCCTCCGGGAGTGATGGCGCTATCGAGCGTGCCGACGAGGGGCTGGAGACGGTTTCTGCAGAATCCACAGAGACCATCGCGGACGATGCGATGGCGCTGCCCGATTGGTTGCAGCAGATCGCGGCTGAGGAGGCTGGTTCCGAGCAAGTGCCCGATTGGCTATCGGCGCTGACCGTCGAGAAGGCTTTGCCCGAGCCAGAGGCAGATACTGGAGTATTCGTTCCCGGGACGGAAGGCACCGGATCCACGCCGATCGAGGCAGACGAGGGAGCGGATTGGCTTTCTGCCCCGGACGTTGGTGCTGCTGCACCACCTGAGTCAGGCGTGGAGCGTGTTGTGCACGTCTTTGAGGAGGGGGGCGAGCTTTCGCCGGCAGAGCTCGCGTCAGCGGAGGCGGCGCATCCCGCCTGGCTGGCTGATCTGGCACCTGCTGACACGCCCGCATCGCCGCAACCTGAGGCCAAGGTATTCACAGGCGACGCACCCGTTCTGGGAGCTAGAGTCAACGCACAAACGCCTGCGCTTGAGGCCGCACCTGAGGCTACGGAAGAGATACCCGACTGGCTCGAGGCCCTTGACTTGGTTCCGCCCGAGTCCACGCCTGTTCAAGAACTACCTGCGCAGCCTGCCGATCTGCCGCAGGCGGATCTACCTGAATGGCTGCAGGAGCTGGCTCCTCCTGGCGTTCTTGCGGCTACCTCGGGCGAGCCGACATCTGGTGCCTCTGACGTGTTGGAGCCTGCAGAGATTCCAGAGTGGGTAGAGGCACTCCGACCAGAGGCTCGGGCAGCGGGTGCACCGCCTCCGGGGCGTGCGGTTCTGCCGACGCCCCCCGAACCTGAGGGCCCCCTGGAGGGATTGGCCGGGGTCCTGCCCACGATGGGCCTTGTTGATATGCCAGCCGACGGCCGTCCGGCCCTTTCTGTGGGAGTTCCTGATCCCGTTGTTGCTCAGGCACAACTATGGCAAAGGTTGCTGGAACAACCCCGTCGCGCGGAACGTTCGATATCGTACGGACGCCCGAGCACCCAAAGAGGCACGAGTTGGTTGCGCTGGTTGATCGCGCTGCTTCTGTTCGCCGGCCTCTTTGCTGCGTTCTGGTTGGTCCCGCAGGGGCTGCGGTTGGCACAGGTCTCACCAACGCGGATTGCGCCGGGTGTGCCCGCCCTCGTTGAGTCCATTGAGAGGCTCGGGACCGGAGATACGGTGGTGTTGGCCATCGAGTACAGTCCAGCCTATGCCGATGAGATGGAGCAGGTTGCGGCGCCCATTCTGGCGCATCTGGATAGCCGTGGGGTGGAGTCATGGGTCGCGAGCTCGTTGCCGGAGGGCGTGGGGCTGGGTTACGCGCTTCCATCGCTGCCTGGCACGCGACCCGTGGGGGGCGATGGCTACTTGGCCGGGGGGGCTACCGGCATCGCAACATTCCTGACGCAGCCGGACGCAGCCGAAGTCGATCAGGTGCTCGTTCTGGGATCTGAGCCACAGCGTGTCACCTGGTGGCTTGAGCAGAATGCCCTGCGGGGTACAGAGGCTTTCCCCATCGGCGTTGGCTTGAGTGCCAGTGCTGGGCCGGTGCTGGCGCCCTATCTCGCGAGTGGTCAAGTCGAAGGATGGGTCACCGGGCTTCCCCAGGCGCTTGCTTATCGCGAGATACGCGGTGACGGGCACGAGTACGGCGACGCAGACTTACGCGAGTACGGCGACGCAGACTTACGCGAGTACGGTCGCATTCTCGACCTGTTGATGATCGCCCATTGGTCCGTCGCCGCACTGCTCTTGGTCGCCTTCTTCTACAACCTATTCGTCAAGAGAGGGGCGCGCTAGGCATGGACATCGTAGGGCTGGTCGTTGGCGCGGTCCTGACGTTGTTGATCTTCAGCTATCTGCTCAGCGACAACGCGCTCTACCGTTGGGCGCTTGCGCTGGTCGTGGGAGCAGCGGTTGGCTACGCGGCCGCGATTGCGGTGCGTTTCGTGAGTCACGAGTGGGTGGCTCGGGGTGACGCAGCCTTGCGCACAGCAACTGGGCAGATCGAGGTGTCGAGTCTCACAACGGTGCTTTCTCTCCTATTGGGTTGCCTCCTTCTGTTCAAGGGCTTCACCTCATCGCGCTTTCTTGGGCGACTCTCCGTCGTTGGCAACATTCCATTGGGCTATCTTGTCGGTGCCGGCGCCGCCGTTGCTGTGTCGGGTGCGTTGATGGGTACGATCATGCCTCTGGCGCTGGCAACTGGCGAAGGTGTGCGGCTTGAACACGGACTCTTGCCACTGGTCCAGGGGGTCATCGCGCTCGTGACGACGATCGTCACGCTGTTGGTCTTCTCCACGCAGGCCAGGCGGTGGCAGGGCGTGGAGGTAGAGAGGCCGGGTTGGAGGCAGGGATTACAGCAGATTGGCGAGGCTTTGATCGCTGTTGCCCTGGGGGCAGTCTTTGCGGGTGCGCTTTCGTCTGCGTTGACGGCACTGGTGATGCGACTGTGGCAGTTGGCCGTTCTCCTTGGTCGGGTGATCTCCCTGGCTGGAGGCTGATGCGATGTGCCGGATCGTCACGAATCCTGGCGACGCAGACTTACGCGGCGACGCAGACTTACGCGGCGACACGGTCTTATGCGCCGGCACAGTCTCTGGCGCCCTTCTCTTGCGGGGCTGCATCGGACACCTAGCAACCGAATCTAAAGGATCGGATTCCTAATGACAGAGGCACCGAGCATCGAGTCGATCTTGGTCGCTGATTGTGGCACCGTTAGCACGAAGCTGATGCTGATTGATCGTGTTGCGGACAGCTATCGATTTGCGGCCCAGACGGAGGCCCGTACCACAGGGGGCGCGCCTTGGAACGATCTGAGCGTCGGTGTCGTTCAGGCCGTTCAAGAACTGGAGTCAATCACCGGGCGACGTCTCTATGCTGCAGGGCGTATCATAACGCCCCGACAGGATCTGGACGGTGTCGATGCGTTCGTGATCACACTCAATGCTGTGCTGCCGCTGCGGGTGGTCCTGGCCGGGCTGGTGGAGGAGATGAGCCTGGAAAGCGGGCGGCGTGCCGTCGCAGGGACATATGCCACGATCGAGGCAACGCTCTCCCGTCAAGGCAACCTGCGGTCGCCACAGGAAACTTGGGCCCGCACGATCAGGGATACCGCTCCTGACGTGGTTCTGCTCGTCGGCGGCGTCGATGGAGGTGCCCGTCGGCCCGTGATCGAGTTGGCCGAAGCGATCGCTCTGGCGGCCTCTATGCTTGAGAAGGATCATCGGCCGAGTGTGCTCTATGCAGGAAATGCCGCTCTCCGCTCCCAGATCGCCAAGCTTCTGGGCGACATCACCCGCGTTGTGATCGTGGACAACGTCCATCCCTCTGCTGAAACGGAACACCTGGGGCCCGCACAGAATGCTCTGGAGCAATTCTATACTGAGGATCGCCTACGTGTGGCCCCAGGCGTTGAGAACCTGAGTGCCTGGAGTCGCCTGCCCTTTGTTCCTGTAGCCAACGCCTTCTCACGCGTCGTTGATTTCCTGTGGCACCGCGAGGGCAATATGGATCGAGGCGTCTTGGGTGTCGATGTGGGTGCAGCCACCACGACGATGGCGGCTAACTTCAGTGGTCGCTCCTACATTAACGTCTACAACCACGGCACCGCTAGTGGGATCATCGACTGGGTTCAGGCTCACAGCTTGGATGACCTGCTGCGCTGGATCCCCGACCCCCTTGATGTCGACAGTCTGCTGGCAATGCTTCACAACACTGAGTTGTTGCCCAGCACGGTGCCGCAGTCACCGCTTGAGGCGTCAGTCGCGCTGGCTGTTGCTCGTGAGATGCTGCGGTCAACCCTCGATGTCGCTCGTTCGACGTGGGATACGACCGGTGCCACCTTCGGTGGTCAAGAGGTCATGCCTCGCCTTGACCCGATTGTGATTTCTGGTGGAGGCATCGTCCATGTACCGCGACCGGGCCACGCGCTTCTGGCGACGCTGGATGGCGTCCAGCCGGTGGGCATCTCGACGCTCTTGCTCGATGTGAATCGAGCCGCTCCTGCAATCGGAGCGATCGCGGGGATCAAACCGCTGATCGCCGCATCGGCGCTTGAGGCCGGGGCACTGGTCTCACTGGGCACGGTGATCTCGCCCGTCGGCCAGGCCAAACCTGGTGATACGGTGTTGCGCCTCCGGATCGGCTATGATGGTGGAACGACTCTGGACGTGGAGGCACACTACGGAGAGCTCGAGATTTGGCCGCTTCCGGTTGGACAGCGGGCCACGCTGGAGATCCGGCCCCATCGGCGTTTCGATATTGGGATGGGGCAAGGGCAGGGAGGTAAGGTCGAGGTATTGGGGGGACTCGTTGGGCTGGTCGTGGATGCTCGAGGCCGTCCTCTCGAGCTTCCCCGCGATGGCGACCAGCGCCGCCGCGTTCTGAAGCGGTGGACTCTGGACGTTGGAGGTTAGCATGGCAACCCCCTACTGTGTGATGAATCCGCTGACAACCGTGCGAATTCCCAGGTTGTTGACCCGACCGGGCGAGTTGATGGTGCGCGCAGGTGAGTCGGTCGAGCCGGGTCAGATTGTGGCACAGAGCGTCGAGCCTGCGGACTTCCGCATTGTGGAAGTGGCGCGGGAGCTGGAAGTCCCGGTCAAGAAGGCCAATGCCATGCTGAAAGTTGAGCGTGGGCAGGCAATCGTCGAAGGCGACATCCTCGCGGCGCGTGGTGGCCTGAGTGGGCAGGTTTGTCGTGCACCTATCAGCGGTACTGTCGTTGGGGTGGGCCGTGGTCGGCTCCTGCTGGAAGCTGATCCTGAGGTTGTGAGGCTCGCTGCACTGGTACCCGGCTATGTTGTCGAGGCGCGGGGCGATGAGGGTGTAGTCATCGAGACAATTGGAGGGCTGATAGAGGCCCTCTGGGGCAATGGGAAAGAGGCCTATGGTATCTTGCGCATGGTGGTTCGCGATGCTCAGCATCCGATTCGCGCAACCCATATCAACGCCTCTTCGCAGGGCACGATCCTTGTCGGAGGGGCCACCGTCGATGAGGAGTCTATCGTTCAGGCCGCCGGTGTTCAGGTCCGGGGGATGATCATCGGCAGTTTGCCAGCCTCCCTCATGGCCAGGGCACAGGAGGCGCCATTCCCAATCGTGGCGATCGAAGGCATCGGGACGGCGCCGATGAACCAGACGGCGTTCTCGCTCCTGCGGTCATTGGACGGTCGCGACGCTGCGGTTAGCGGCAATATCGGTGTGCGATGGCGTGAGAAACGTCCGTATATTGTGGTGCCGATGCCGACGCAGGCGGGTAGGTCCATTGACGCCAACGGACGGCTGGCGGTGGGCGACCGAGTGCGGGTCCTCAGGGGAGACCATCGTGCCCAGTCGGGTACAGTTACACACCTCCTGCAGGGTTTGGTGCAACTCGAGACTGGCGCGCGTATGCCCGGCGCCGCTGTGACCCTCACCGAGGGTGAGACGATCCAGGTTCCATACGTCAATATCGAACGCCTGCTTTGAGGCTGGATAAGGCTAAGTCCAATGCCTATACGCAAACTGCTTCGCGAGAGCGCTTTCAACCTGGCTCGACGAGATGTGGCTTCCTTCTTGGCGGATCACGAAGCCGATATTCTGGCCATTTTCCATGAGGAGATGCAGCGACTCGATGATTCGATGCCCGAGGAGAATCTCTTTATTGACATCAAGATGGTTCCACTTGGCGAAGCAATTGTGAAGGCAGCGTTGCATGCCATAACCCGTTTCCTGATGGATGACATCCCCTCGCGCGGTGAGAACGAACCACCGTTGACGGTGGAGGATGCAGACGAACCACGGAGCTTGACGCTCAAAGACACGGCGCTGTGAAGTAGTCGCAAGCTAATCACCGGTTGATGGTTAGAGGTCTGCTTGTGTTTTCACGTCTTTTCCTTACAATATCTATGAGGACCATCGCTCCAATCAGACTGTGTCATACCTGTGCGGCGGTTCGGTACACGCAGGGAAGGAGGATCTGATCATGTCAGACGACGTATTTGGGAACTTGGGCGACGACGACATCTTCGAAGAGGAGGAGCAAAAACCCAAGACTGCCGCGGGTGATGGTCAGAACCGTACTTTCATCATCGCTGTGGCTGTTCTGGGCGGACTCCTTGTTTGTGCTCTTATCTCGTTCGGTGTATGGGCCCTGGTCCTGAACCGCCCTCAAGAGGCGAACACGCGGATAGGCGAGGCCCTGGAGGCTCCCGCTGCCGAGGTCGTTGTCGATGCCGCGGCGGACACGCTGGCAGCGACGCCAGAACCTCCCGAGCCAACCGATACCCCCGCACCGACGGAAACGCCCGTTCCGACGGATACGCCTGAGCCAACGCCGACACCGCTGCTTGGCCCTACGGCAACTTCGATCCCTGAGGATGCGGAAGGGGGCGGTGAAGCGGAGGCGGAAACTGAGACTGAAGCAGCTGAAGGGGGCGATACCGAGACTGCGTCGGCAGTGGCTGCGGCAGAGGTGACTCCAACCGCTACGCAGGCCCCACGGCGCACTCCTACGCCGACCCGTACGCCTGCAGCGACCGAGACGCCACGTGCTCCCAGCGCAGACTCGAACCTTGGAGCCTCGTCTGGTCAGCTTTCCCAAACGGGAATGGGAGAGTGGCTCCTCATCGGGGCGGCTGCTGTGCTCATCGCCGTGATGATGGCCGCGCGCAAGCTTCGCAAGACGTAGGCGTTCTGGACTCTTTCTGGGTTTGATGCACGGAGCCTTCGGGCTCCGTGCTTTTCTACCGATGAGAACCATACACCGTCCGCGCTCTGGAATACAGGCGATCTGCCTTATCTGTCTGGTCGCTACGCTGACCCTGAGTGGGTGTTCGTCGCAGGGGGTAGTCGAGCGGATGGCGACGCAGACGTCGGCGACGCAGA
>JAXDDP010000188.1:0-5742 GCA_034676785.1 Anaerolineae bacterium
CTCGAGACCCGCTTCGGCATCGCCTCGGGCACGAAACTCTTCACGGCGCTCGCCGTAGGCAGGCTGATCGACGCCGGAAAGCTGGCGCTCGACACGCGCCTCGCGGACGTCGTCGACCTTGGGTTTCCGCAGTACGCCCCGGAGATCACGATCCGGCACCTGCTGACCCACACATCGGGCGTCCCCGACTACTACGACGAGGAAAAGGTCGACGACTTCGACAACTTCACCATCGCGGTGCCCTGGTCCGAGCTCAAGGGGCCACGCGACTACCTGGCGGTCTTCCCGGACGAGCCGATGAAGTTCGCGCCTGGAGCGCGCTTCTCTTACTCAAACGGCGGCTTCATCGTCCTGGGCATCGTCATCGAGGTGTTGAGCGGGATGGCCTATCGCGATTTCGTCGCCGAGGCCGTCTTCAAGCCAGCGGGGATGGGCCGTTCCGGCTACTTCGCCATGAACAAACTCCCCGAGCAGGCGGCCTTTGGCTATGTCGAGGAAGACGATGGCTGGCGCACGAACATCTACGACTTACCTATCATTGGAGCATCGGACGGTGGTGCATTCACGACCGCAGACGACGTAGCCCGGCTGTGGGAGGCTCTCTGGGGATACCAGATCCTGTCCGAATCCCTGTTGGGCACCTTCGTCCAGCCCTTCTCTTCAGCTGAGGCCTTTGGTGAAGGCGCCCACTACGGCCACGGTATCTGGCTCCAGAAACGGCGTGACGGAACCTACGATCCGTTTGTGAACGGGTGCGATGCGGGCGTGTCGTTCTGGTCCAGCTATCGCCCCTCAGAAGGTCTCGAGTTCTCAGTTCTCTCGAACACCACGGACGGGGCTTGGCCCATCGTCGATCAGATCAGAGCATTTGCCGAGGGGTGACGGCCTTCGAGACGTCCCGCGCTGCCACTGACCGTCGCGCTAGTCAACAGTCTCGATGGCTACCTGCGCGCCGACAGCGATCGGTACGTAACCCGGGCCGTAGACTTCCTCGAACAGGCGGCGCGCAAGGTCGCCCGAACAGTGACACGGGCCGACCCTCCGGACGCCGAGGGCCTTGAGATCCGCCACAATAGCACCGATCTTCTCAGCACTCATGCTTCCCAGATGGAATCCGCCCATCACGAGGTCCACGGGTAACCCGGTCAACTGCTTCGATTGCCTCGTGATCTCGACAATCCCCGGATGAGCGCATCCCGTGATCACGAGCAGTCCCTCGGGCCCCTGGATGAGCAGCGAAATCTCCTTGATGTTGGTACCCAACTCACCCGTCAGACGCACCCGGTTGCACACTCTCCTCGATTCGTCCACGGCGACGAAATCCCCGCCGGCATCGATGACCGCATCCCTGACTGATCCTGGAAAGGACGCCGGGGCATAGACGGTGACATCCGGGTTCTGATCCAGGAAATGAGCCAGCCCGCCCGTGTGGTCAGCGTGCGCGTGGGACAACACGACAACATCGACTTGCTCCGGCGTTCTATGAAGTCTTGCCATATTCCTGAGCAGCATGGCACCATCGCCGCCTGTATCAAACAGGATGGTCTGCTCCAGACCCTCCACCATACAGGCGAAACCCCACGCTGTCTCGAGCTGTGAGTCACCCGCGTTGTTGTCATAGAGCACTGTGATCTGCATCTTCTGCTCCGTCTGAGTGATAGGGCCTGTGGATGTTGGCGTCGCCACAGCCTGAATCATTGCTGCCGTTGGCATCGGGGTGTCAGGGGTAGGTTCAGCAGTCGCCACAGGGGTAGGGTTGATGATAACCGAGGTCGCAGCAAGCGTTTCCTGTCGAGGGAGCTCCGTTACCACAGGTGCCACAGGCACAGCGACCGGGGAGCACGCCACGATCAGAACACTGACAAGCCCAACCGCCAGACGTTGCTCGAGTGAAATACCCCACCTCCCCATCGCCCGGGAGCCTTATCAGAAGCGCCCTCCAAGCCAATTGAGATGCGACCTGGCCTCAGTCTAGCCCCGATAGCCGCGCGAGCAATCGAGCGGTGGGCAATCCGCAGAGTGCCTGGGCCTTGCATATCCGACGGATCGTGTAGACTGGGTCATGACCATCGAACCCGCGTTACCGACGAAAGGAAGGAAATCATGGTGGACTTACAGTCACTCCCCGACAAATGGCGCTGGTTTCCTGAGAGCCGCTACGGTGTCTTCATCCACTGGGGTCCCTATGCCGCATATGGGCGCGGCGAGCAGGTGCTCTTCCGCGAGCACCTCGATCCGCGCGAATACGAGCAGCGCGCCTGCACGTGGAACCCTACCCACTACGATCCAGCCCTCTGGGCCGAGACCGTCAAGCAAGCCGGATTCCGCTATGCCGTGCTGACCACGCGCCACCACGATGGCTTCTGCCTCTGGAACACAGCGACGACGAACTACTCAAGTGCCGCACAGGCTCCCGGGCGCGACTTCGTCGGAGAGTTCGTCGATGCGTTTCGCGCCGCAGGGCTGCGCGTGGGCCTGTATTATTCGCTCCTCGACTGGCGTCTCCCGGCCTGGTTCGAGGGACCCGAGAAGAACCCCGCAGGCTGGGGGGGCGTGCGCGACTACGTCCACGCCCAGGTCGATGAATTGCTCTCGGCCTACGGCAAGATCGACGTCATCTGGTTCGATGGCGTCTGGCCTCGCACCCGCGAAGACCTCGATGGCGACCGCCTCGTGGCGCGTATGCGAGCACTCCAGCCCGGTATTCTGATCAACAACCGTCTCGGCGGCAAGGACACCGGGGACATCGGCACGCCTGAGCACCACATCACCGCCGAGGACCGCCTCTGGGAGTCGTGCCAGGTCACGACCTGGCGCCTGTGGGGCTATACCACCGGGGAGCGTTGGCGTGAGGCCGACCGCCTGCTCGATATGCTCTGCGAGTGCACTCATAAGGGCGGAAACCTGTTGCTCAATGTGGGCCCTCAAGCCGACGGGCAGCTTCCACCCGAGTTCGTCACCCGGGCACTCGATATAGGGCGCTGGCTCGACGTTCACGGTGAGGCCGTCTACGGCACCGATGGCGGGGATCTGACCGAGTTCATCACCCACGGCTGGCAGACAACCAAGGGCAATGCGCTCTATCTGATCTTCCGCTTCTGGGACGGCTGTCCCACGTTGCGCCTGGCGGATCTCGTCACGCCCGTGGAACGGGTCGAGCTGCTGACGACCGGGCAGGTGTTGCCCTTCGAGCAGCGTGGCGACGAGCTTTTCATTCACGGTCTCCCGCGCATCGCGCCCACCCCACTCTTCCCCGTCATAAAGGTGACGTGCTCGGGCAAACCAGAGGCCAACCAGTGGGGCCGCGAGCGCCTCTGGGGCGGCGATCCGCAGCGCGTGGCCGACTGGGCACGGCAACGCGGCGAAACGCCAGCCGCTTTCGACAGCAGCAAGTAGGGATCGGAGAACACACTCGCCGGTCCCACATCACCAGAAAGGATCACACATGTCACGGATACCGATCGCACTGCAGCTTTACTCCGTTAGGGAGGCCTGCCAGGCTGACTTCCCCAAGACGCTCAGAGCCGTCGCAGATATGGGCTACGAAGGCGTCGACTTCGCGGGCTACTATGGCTACGAGGCCAAGGACATCCGCAAGATGCTGGACGACCTCGGGCTGGGCGTTGCCGGTTGCCATACCGGCATCGACACGCTGATGGGCGACGCGCTCGCCAAGACCGTCGAGTTCAATGCGACCCTGGGCAACAAGTACCTGGTCGTGCCGTGGCTGCCCGCCGAGGAGTATCGCAGCTCCCCGGAGGCCTGGCGTCGGACAGCGGATCTCTTCAATGAGATCGCGGCGAAGCTCGAGCCCTCGGGCATGGTCACCGGCTACCACAACCACTGGGAGGAGTTTGCTCCCTTTCCGACCGGACAGATCGGCTGGGATATCCTTTACAGCCACACCCACCGCGGTGTCATCATGCAGATCGACCTGGGCAACGCCATGCACGGGGGTGCGGATCCTGTGATGTACCTCAAGCGCTATCCGCGGCGCGCCACGACCGTTCATCTGAAGGAGTATGCCGCCGGCAAAGAACTGGTCATCATCGGTGATGGCGATGTGAAGTGGCACGAGGTCTTTGACGTCGTTGAAAGCCAGGGCGCGACCGACTGGTACATCGTCGAACAGGAGAACTACCCCTACCCGCCGCTCGAGTCAGCCGAGCGCTCGCTCAAAGCGCTCAAGGCGATGGGGAAGTAGGGGAAATACAGAATCAGCGGATCAAGGAATGAGCGAATAGCCGAGTGAGCACGAAAGCGAGCAGGCTGAACCCGTCGATACACCAGGGGGCCTGCTCGTTTCGCTCCACGCTCTCGCTGAACGACTGCTCAGCTGTGCTGCTGTCTGTGGTTCGTAGGTGCGACTTCAGTCGTTCCGGTTCCTCAGGGCTCGGGCGCCGAACCGCAAATCGGTTACTACGAACCAGGTTGGCTGACTACTCGGTACCGTCTTTTCCAGGCACCCGCGCGCTATGACAGGAGGTTGACCCATGCCCAAGACCTTCCAGAACCCCATCCTGCCCGGGTTCTACCCTGATCCCTCGCTCTGTCGTGTCGGCGAGGATTTCTACCTGATCACGTCGACCTTCGAGTTCTTCCCGGGACTGCCGATCTTCCACAGTCGTGACCTCGTGCATTGGCGGCAGATCGGCCACGTCCTTGACCGTCCTGAGCAGCTCGACCTCGATGGGATCCGGCCTTCGGGTGGGCTCTATGCGCCAACCATCCGCCACCACGAAGGCACCTTCTATGTGATCAACACGCTGGTGGATGGGCCAACACAGAGCGGCAACTTCATCGTCACCGCCCCCAGCCCCACCGGGCCATGGTCCAACCCGGTATGGATCGCAAACGCGCCGGGGATCGACCCCTCGCTGCTTTTCGATGACGATGGGCGTCTCTGGTATGTAGGCAACCAGCACGTGTTCGAGGGTCATTACGAGGGCCACTGCGTGATCTGGCTCCACGAGCTCGACCCCACGACGTTTCAGCTGGTAGGCGAGCGTTTCGTCCTCTGGGATGGTGCGCTGAAGGGCGCCGTCTACGCCGAGGCCCCCCACCTCTACAAGATCAACGGGCTTTACTACCTGATGATCGCCGAGGGTGGTACCGGCCACGACCATGCTGTGACGATCGCACGCAGCGAGACCCTCACAGGGCCCTATGAACCCAACCCACGCAACCCCATCCTCACCCACCGGCACTTGGGCCGCGACTACCCCATCGTGGGCACAGGGCACGCTGACCTGGTCGAGACCCAGTACGGCGAGTGGTGGATGGTTGCGCTGGGGATGCGCCCCTACGACGGCTACTTCTACAACCTCGGACGTGAGACCTTTCTGGCGCCTGTGCGCTGGGAGGACGGCTGGCCGGTCGTCAGCCCGGGTCGGGGGCGGATTGAGCCTGAAGCCACGGTACCCAACCTCCCCGAGTGCACCTGGCCGTCACGCCCAACCTGCGATCACTTTGAGCACACCGCGTTGGGGCTGGAGTGGAACTTCCTCCGGACACCCCGCGAGCCGTTCTGGAGCCTCACCGAGCGTCCGGGGCACCTGCGACTTCACCTTCGCCCGGAGCGGATCGCGGAACGAACCAATCCCAGCTTTGTCGGCAGGCGCCAGCAACACAAGTCGTTCGCCGCACGCACAGCACTGGACTTCGATCCGGTGGCGCCGCATGAGTGCGCCGGGCTGGTCCTCCTCCAGAACGATCGTTTCCACCTCCGCTTTGTCTGCACGC
>JAXDDP010000192.1:0-15041 GCA_034676785.1 Anaerolineae bacterium
CGGCGGTCACTGCCGCCAGGGCATCCAGCTGGCCCCAGCCGTAGACACTGTTGGGAACTGCATCTGCGGCATCGCCGCACTCGGCGGACGTGCGCGCCGCAGCAGTAGCATCGAGCACACGCTCCAGCGCGTCCACCTGACCGAGGAGCTCAGGGCGCGCCGAGCCCACCAGCGCTACAGCGCCGGCAACGTGCGGCGCCGCCATCGACGTGCCCGACGTTGTCTGATAGCCCGTGCCAAGCCAGGCGGAATAGACCCCGACACCGGGGGCAACGATATCAGGCTTGATCAGCGACGTCCCTGTCCCACGGCTGCTGAAGCTGGCGACCATACCCATCGCATCCAACGCGCCCACGGAGTAGGCGCCATCGTACATGCCCGGTGGCTCCGAGACCGTGCCGCACGCCGGCCCCAGGTTGCCCCCAGCCGACACCACGACGATGCCCGCGGCGCGGACAGCATCGACCACCTGCTCCAGGAAAGCGATGTGCATCGCATCACACCCCTCGCTGATGGGGCATGACCAGGAGTTGTTGATGACGTGCGGTGCCTGCGCTGGGTCGCCCTGCGCCGGGTTGCCCCCCACCGGATAGGGCGCGAGGAAAAACTCGAAACACTCCGCGTAGGATGCCGGCGTCCCCACGCCCTGTCGCATATTGCGACAGCCAATCCACCGTGCGCCCGGCGCTACGCCGATCGGGTCACTCACCCCGTCATCCCCCACGATCGTGCCCATCGTGTGCGTCCCGTGTCCGTTGTCGTCGCACGGCTCGGGGCTGTCGGCAGGACAAAGCGACCCGGCTGTGTGGATCGCATCGTGCCAGTTGTAGTCGTGGTCGGCCACACTCCCGTTCCAGCCGCGATATTGCGGCTGAAGGGCCGGGTGCGCCCAGTTGTAGCCGGTGTCCTGACCGGCTACGACCACGCCTTCTCCGCGATAGCCCAAAGCCCACGCCGCCGGCGCCCCAATACGCTGCACCCCCCAAGGCACTGACATCGCCGCCAGGGTTGGTTGTGCCTCGCCCTCCACAGGCGCCACGGCGAGCTCTCCCGCTACTGCCGGGTTGGTCATCACGCGGCTGACATCGGAACGCGCGCCGAGCGCCAACAGCAGCTCACGGTCCACGCGCACCAGCAGCGCGTTGACGATGTAGAAAGAGCGGTAGGCCACGCCGCGCGACGCCAGCCATGCGCGCAGTGACCTCTGGGAGGTCTGTGCCGTTCGCCACAGGCGCTCGTAGACCGCCTGCCCGCGCGACTCCCTGGGCAGGTTGGCATCTAGCGCGTCCAGGTCGGCCTGCCTTTCCAGCACCACGAGCACGTCCGCAGTCTCCCCGTTGGCGGTTGTGCCCATGGCGGCGGAGGAAATCCGCGCCGGTGCAGGCCCCACGACCGGCACGCCCGCGGGCGGTCCGGACACAGAGAGCAGCACCCCGGGCACCAACAACAGCCGCACAAACCAACGCACGATGGACACCACGTTCACGCCTCCCCTGGCCGGATCCGCCCTAACATCTCCTACCTGCCCCAACCGCCGCCAGACCAGAAGCCCGGTGAACGCCCCGCGACCGCTGTTATGGGCACCGCATCACGGACGACGACGGGTAGCAGGACCGAAGCCCACAAGGCGTGCGTATGGACCACGGCAGTCCGTACCAGCTCTGTCGTGCCGGAGAGCGAGGCCGTTACTGTCACAGTGTCCAGCGCGACAACGTGTCCCTCGACCAAATGCTCCGCGACAGTCAACGGGATCGTGACGGTGAGGGCGATGGGCTGCACGGCGCCCGGTCCGAGCGTCACAGTCGACGGCGTCACAGTCGACGGCGTCACAGTCGACGGCGTCGCGCTCGACAGTGCTATCATCGTGGGCCAGCGCGTGTCACTCTGCATCAGCGTCACCGTCTCCGATACCAACCCCGTGTTCGTGAGGGCCAGCGTATGCGTGATTTGGGCTCCCGGTCTCCCTGCCGCAACCAGGACCGCCGGTGCCAGTGCGATAGCGTGCACCGGCTGCGCAAATGCAGCCGTAACCGGTCCCCACGCGCCATCGACGTCGCGGCCACGGAAGTAGACTGTGTGCCGTCCCGAGATCGCGCTGCTGAGCGGAAACGTGCCACCGACGAGCTCGACTGCGCTGTTATAGGCGCCATCAGACGGCACGAGCGGCACCGGCGTCCCACCCTCCCACGGCGGGATATCCACATAGGCCTCCGCGCCGGAGATGGGGCGTCCGCCGTTGTACCGGTCATCGATCTGAGCGCCGACCGTCATCATCTGGGCTTCGCCGGCCCACTCGACATCGGCGGTCACATCCAGGGCATCCGGTCCATAGGGAAGGAGATACGGCGCTCGCGAGACCTTGGCCGCGTAGAGCAAGGCCCGCACGTTCGGCTCAACCAGGGCATCGTAGCGCGAACACGGCGGATAGAACCCATCGAGGCTGCTGCCGATCTCGAACGTATAGCTCGCGATCCCCAACTCGCCATACGCCCAGTCGTCGGTCGAGCCCGTCGTCGGATAGAGAGCGACCGCCTGCTGCGGGGTATAGCCGTTGTAGGTCGCCAGTTTCCTCCCCAGCGTCGCCAGCTCCGCCGCGTTCGGCGCCGGCGTGTCTGTGTACCCCCACGGCCACAGCACCAGGTTGCTATAGCTGTGCAGCGTGATGAAGATGCCAGTGGTATCGAGCGGCGCGGGGTCTGTGTCCCCGGCCGGCCGCTGGTCGGGAAACAGGCTCCCGATGAACCCCTGCACCGCCTGCGTTTCGCCCTCGGACACGGCGGAGGGTCCCTGATAAGTCTCGTTACAGGGATCATCGCTGGCACCGCCCCAATGAAACCCGCTGTTGCGATTGAGATCGATGCCAAAGTGTGTGCCGTCGCACCAACCGTAGGTGGGGTTGGCGTTCTTGCGCCAGTACGCCCACGGCTGCCCGGCCTCGTTCCTGACGTGCCCATCGGGATTTGCGCTCACCAGGACCTCGATGCGGTGATGATCGAGCAGCCACGTCAGGTCAGGGGTCCTCCCATAGCCAGTCAGCAGGGTCTCGATAAAGGCCATCGCCACCTCAGGCGTGATCAGCTCCCGCCCGTGGATATTGGCCATCAGAAAGAAGAGGGGTTTGTCGAGCCCTGTCGCCTCGTTGGTCAAGCGTAACACCTGCAGCGGGCGGCCTTCGTAGCTGTCGCCGATGGCGTACAACTCGGTCAGCAGCGGATACTGCCCGGCCCATACGTCCAGTTGTGCGTAGAGCTCGGCGATCGTTCGGTAGCACGGATAGGCCGGGATCGTCTCCGGCGCGGTCGCCAGCCGGCGATCGGCCTCAACACGCACGCCCGCGGTCGCCAGCCGGGCCGCGTCCTGCTCCGTCACCCACGCCACGACATAGCCGCTATCGGTTCGTCCGGCAGCATAGACCACTTCCCACACGTCCAGACGTGCCGCAAGCTCGGCCAGCTGGGCCCGCGAACCGAAGAAGACACGCGTGACACCGTCGCCACCTTCCGCAGCAGCGACAGGCAGCCCCACCAACAGGACGATCAAAGAGACCAACACCATGCTCTTCGGAAGTGGAGAGGAATGCATATGTGATGTCTTGCCTTGGAGGTTGGTAATCGAGGACGGGTTCAGCAGGGACAGGGGATGATCCGGGCCCAGATCAGCGGCGTCAGCGCTCTACCGGGCACTCGTCCGGCGGGGCCGTCACCAAGCGATAGCCGGCGCGACGCTCTGTCTTGAGGACGAAGGGCGCCTGGACCTGAGCGAGCGCCTTGCGCAGCCAGTGGATATGCACGTCCAACGTCCGGGTATCGCCCATGTAGTCCGTCCCCCACACTTCCTTCATCAGGAGCTCACGGGTGACGATACAGTCCGGCGAGGAGAGGAATATCAACGCAAGCGCCATCTGCTTGGGCGTGAGCGGCACTTGTTGACCGTCCCAAATCAGAAACCGGTTCTCCGTATCGAGGCACAGCCCGGACCAGTCGACAGTCTCGCGCGAGCCTGCAGGCATCACACGGCTCAGGCGTCGCACAAGCTGCTGTGCCGAAAAGGGGTGCCGGAGATAGCCGTTGGCCTGCGGCATCTGGTCTAGCCGCATGCCCTTGCCCAGGAGCAGGAACGCCGTCACAGGGACCATCAGACCACCCAAGGCGTCGAAGAACCGGGTTATGTCAAAGCGAATCGAGGGCACGTCGACCAGGAGCAGATCCGGCGGGGCGGCCTCGATGAGTTGCAAGGCCTCACGGCGAAGCTGGACCACTGTGACGTCATAGTGTTCGTCCAAGCTCGGGCACAACCGTCGCTCTACGGCCCGATGCGCAACCAAAAACAGAACGGTCTGTCGATCCACCCCATGCTCCTTAGCTACTGGCGGCTGCCTACCGATCCTGGATGCGACGGCTGACTGGCACAAAAACCGACCGAGCAGCGCCACCGACCCACCCCCCTTGCAGAAGGGACCACACACGCCAGTATAGCACAACCACAGCACAGGCAAACCAGCACAGCCCGCGGTGAGATTTCGGTATGAACATCGCGATTGACGCCATCCCCCGCCCCGCTATCATGGGTAGGGTCTGTGAGGCAGAACCGGCCTTCACAGGATAGGTCGGAGGTGGGATGACGTCCGGTATCCACGCACCTAGTCAGGCAACCGCAGTCGAGCAATTCCTCCTCGCGTGTCTCAGGTCACGTTGGGATGCTTCAGCGTTGTCCGAGGTCCGCGGCCAATCAGAGCGCTCGGCGGAGGACTGGATAGCCTTTCGCCAGCTGGCGATGCGCGAGAACGTGGCCCCCCTTCTCTATGCCACGCTGCGGGGCCGCGGGATACTGCCGCCTTCCGTAGAGGGCGATCTCGCCTCAGCCTATTTCCACACGGCAGCCCGCAACACGCTGATGCTTCGCCAGCTCGAAGAACTGCTCATTCGGCTCGATGCCGCCCACGTCCCCGCCATTGCGCTCAAGGGTGCGGCGCTGGTGGAGAGCGTCTACGGGAACGCTGCGGTGCGCCCAATGGTCGATCTCGACCTCCTTGTGAAGGAGCAGGACGTGCCGGCTGCCCTCGCCTGTATGAGGGATGCCGGCTTTAGCGCGCTCCACCCCAGAGGCTACAAGGCGGAGATCATCCACCAGAACCCGGCTCCTGGATCTCCCCCCGTCGAGCTACACTGGAACCTGTTCGTCCCGCCGTACTTCAGCTACGCCTTACCGATGGCGTGGTTCTGGGAGACCGCAATCCCGGTCGAGACTGACACGGGGCAGAGCATCATGGTCCTGGGGCCCGAGGCACAGCTCCTGCACCTGTGCGGACATCTCTACGTGCATCACTGGGCTCCAGGAGATTCACCGCGGCTTTTGTGGCTACACGATGTAGCGGAGCTAATCGTGGCGTCGCCGCAGCTTGACTGGGGGCGCGTGATCGAGGTGGCCCGACAGGGCGGGCTGGTCACGTCGCTCAAGACCGTTACACAGCGGCTCGTCCAGGCGTGGCACCTGGACCTGCCGGGGAACATAGCAGCCCAGCTGGAATCGCTCGAACCGGGGGCCACGGAGCTGCGGCTCATCGCGTCGTTGGCCCAGGCGCCGCCATCGCTCTTTGGGCAGCTCAAGCTCGACCTGAGTCTCTTGCCCACCTGGCGGGCGCGAGCGCACTTCCTGTGGCGCAACCTCTTCCCGCCAGCCGGGTATATGCGCGAGCTCTATGGCGCCGGCGGCGTCTTGGGCGTGCCACGTCAATACCTACGGCGCTGGCTGGAGATGCTCACCTAACGCCCGTTAGCCGACGCGTGTCGCCTTCCGGGCCAGGGCCACGGCTTGCGCCGTGGCCCCGGTATGCCGGGGAGCTCAGCGGCTAAGGTTGAGCCTCGCCCTGCGACTCCCTCTCAAGGTTGGCCCTGCCTACCGCGCCGATGGAGATCCGGCATCCTGACTGCATCTCCAGATAGCCCGTAACGCTGGTCACGCCTTCGGGAACCTCGACCGCAAATTGTAGCAGGATCTCCCCATCTGTGCCGCCCCGCAACGACGCGCCGTCGATCTGGACACTGGCGGGGGCTGCCCCGTTCACGGGAATCCAACCCCCGCCAAACGCCTTGACCTGCTCCAAGCTCCCCCACGCCTCGGGCCACTGGTCCAGCGTGAGCTGCTTGGCGAGCACCGGCTCGTCACCGGAATTGGCGACAACCAGGCGCACCCGGCGGCGACCGTCCTTCTGTTGCGTCACCAGTTGGTAACCCGCACACGTGTCGGGCCCTACCTCCGGCGTCACAATCGCCACCGGTTCGAGATTGGCGGCCTCATCGCATGTCTCCTCCGCATAGATCGCCTCCAGCGCCTCGAGCAGCGCCTCGGCATCGTCAACGGTGAAGAGGGCCCCCTCTCCGACCTCGGCGATATACTGCAGGATCTCGTCGTTGAAGGTGCCGACGTGCGGCGCCTGCACCGACAGCACGTAGATGGGCATCTCCGGCATCGCGGCCCGTAAGGCGTTAGCAGCCACCATCGTGTCGGCCAGAGGCTCTCCTGCCGCCTGCCCATAGAGATCGCTGAACGCTCCGGCGCTGCGCACCACGTCGGGCGGCTGGGCCGCGTCGCCGCTGTAGATCGCCACCGACTGGACGGCCGCGCTGTCGAAGCGATAGCGGTCGAAGTCCACCGTGGGCACACCGTCGGAGATAAGGATCATCACCGGGGTGTGCTGCGGATCGACCGTGCCCGCCAGCAGGTCGGCCACCGTGGTCAGGGCGGCCGCGGTTGGCTTGGTCCCACCGGGGTTCAGCCCCAGAAGACGCGTGTTCACCGTGCGGATATCCTGCGTAAACGGCGCCAACAATTGGATATCGGGAGGGTAGAGCGGCGGCTCGCCAAAACCCTCGTCAGGGCCGTTGAACGCAACCAGCGCCACACGGCTGCCGTTGTCCAGCTTCACGACCCACTCGTTGAGCATCATGATGGCTTCCTGTGCCGCCGCCAGCTTACTTCCCGCGCCCTGATAGAGCTGGCCCATCGTCGCTGACGTATCCACGGCGTACAGGATATCGGCCGGCTTGCCCCGGCACGCCCTGAGGCTCAACTGCGACGGTCCCGGCGGGGCTGTTGGCAGGGGCTCGCCCGCCGGTCGGTCGGCGAGTTCGAAGTCGACGCGGAGCCATACCGTGTTGGTCAGGTCGAGCCCGCCGATTCGCAGGATATACTGCCCCGGCGGAATCGCGTCCACGTGGACATCTGCCGCCACGCCGGGATCCGCGCTGACCACAAACGCCTCCCACTCCGAGTCGCCCGACGGGTCGTCGTTGCGGAAGATCGGCTGCCCGCCGGCGCTTTCCTCCGGGCCGATTATCTCGTACCATGCCGGCGGCTGGCGCATAACCAGGGGCCAGTTGTAGTCATCAGGGGGATCACCCGCCCCGCCGGCGCCCTCAGGACGCGTGAGAGCCGCGTCGGCCCAGGGAGGGATGCCGTCGGTATCGGGATCGTCCGTATCCGGGGCGACGTCCGCATACGGGCCGCGGTCGAAGTCGCCGTCCCAGATGCGGAGTGTCTGCGTGTCCGCAGGAACCTCGAAATAGAAGGTCCACTCGCCGTCATACGTCGAGGGGCCCGGCTGGCTCCAATCGTCATCGTCGAACTCGGGGTAGAGAATGAGGATATCGCGGCGCGTCGCCAGCATGCCCACGAGGCCCAGACTTACGGCCGACACGTCGGCTCTGCCCGTCGTCAGACGCCCCGTGGAGCGGAGCTTGAAGGCACTGATCCCGGGATCGCCCGAGCCCGGCACCCAGCTCGCGACGAGCCGGTAGGCATGGCCCCCCTCGGGGCGCAGCGCGGCATCGACGTTGTCAACGACGAGATCGTGCCAGCCATGGTTGGGCATGGCACTTTCGTTGCCGAGCCAGGTTCCCACCACAACCTCGCCGGCGCCATCCATGACGGGGTCGGCGTACAAGGTATAGCTGACCTCCGCCTGCACCGTATCCCAGTTACCTTCGCCAGCATTGAGGATACCTGCGGAGTCGAGGCCGGTGTCGCCGTCGAAGATGCCCAGCTCGAAGCTGCTCTCCCCGTCGGGCACCTCGACCCACGCGGCCACGGCGTGGCCCCCGAACTCCTCCGTCACGGCCAGGAACCGCCCGTCGTCCTCCGTGCATGTGGGCAGGCAGGTGTAGCCCTCGTTCGCAGCGCCTACAGTACCCGTGAGCCAGCCTGCCACACCCGATACACCGGTGAACTGCACGACCAGCGAAGCGACCAGGGCCAGCATCAAGACGACGATGACGGTGTCTTTGCCGCGTTTGCTATCGAACCATCGTTTCAACCGCTTGAACAAAGGTGAACTCCTTTCGGGGTGGGCTCAAACCCTGCTCCTACCATAAGAGTCGTTCGCGGCCCAGCGGAAGGGTCACGCGGTGCAGGCTGTGCAACACAGAAGCCTTCCCGAAAGGGAGACCCTTCCGGGAAGGCCATAGGCTTCAGACCTGCGCCAGTCCCCGGGCGCTACTGGGGCGGGCAGACGCTGCTCTGGTAGTTGCCGCTCGGCGCCGAGGGCACTACCCCATCGGGCAGCCCAACCGTCACGTGGCTGAGCCCGTGGTCCGACATGTTCTGGATCTGGAACGTGAGCGTGAACGTGCCATCCCCGTTGTCCTGCCCACCGAGGAAGCTGAAGGCAAAGAACCGGTTCTGGCCCATCAGCGGCTCGCCGGACGGGATGGGCTGGTCGAACTTGCCCTGCAGCGTCACGAACTCGCCCACATCCTGGCCGGCTTTGGCCTCCATCTGGACCTGGGTCATAGCTGCCGCCACGTCTGCCGGGACCACGAACTCGAAGATGTCGTAGTCGCCGTTCTTGATCTCCGTGCCGGACTTGTACTCGTACTTGATCCCGTAGAAGGGGTTGTTGGTGACCTCGATCCCGTAGGTATTGGTGCGCACACCGGCGCAGGTCGCCGGATCGGGTGGGGGCACGGGCGTCGGGTTCGGCGGCGGCTCGGGCGTGGGCGCCACGGGCATGTCGTCATACTTGGGCGGCTGCTTGTCGGGCGGGATCACCTGTGCATAGTCGGTGCAGACGCTGGTCTCGGCATCTTCCCCAAGCAACCCGTTGTTGATCTGATCGCCGATGTCCTTGGCCCGCTCCATGTTCGCCATGTCACCGTTCAGCATAATCCGCTCGGTCTCGCCCAGCGCCGCCCGCAGGCGGTTGCGGTAGGGACCGCCCGCCACATTCAGCTCGACCTGGGTCGTATCGCAGATCTTGCCGGTGCCCCAGTTGAGCCAGGTCGCCAGGTTCTGCTGCAACGCGCGGGCCAGCATCGACTGGCTATCGGCGCCCTGGTAGTTGTTCTTCTTGCGTTGCAGGATCATCTCCGCCTCTTCGAGCGTCAACGGCGTGGGATCCGCGATCGGCTCGGGATCGGCCAGGTTGATGCCGTGGCGATAGAGCTCGCTGCTCAGCGCGATCAGGCGCAGCGCCGCCTCGATGCTCTCGCGGGTCTCTTGCACGCCGTTGGTCTTGCCCGCCAGGGTCTTGGAGACGTTGTTCTTCCAGTAGCCGATCGTGCGCGGGCAGGTCGCGTCACAGGTAGGCGGCGGGGGCTGATCGGCCACCTCGTACTGCACCCGCAGCCAGACGGTGTTGTGGATGTCCAGGCCGTTGATGTGCAGCGTGTAGAAGCCGGGCTTGATGTCGTCAACGACGAGGTCAGGGTTCATCGCGGGATCGGTGGAGATGGCATAGTGCTCCCACTCCTCCGTGCCCGAGGGCTCCTCATTGATGTAGACGGGGAACCCTTCGGGATCGATGAACTCGTACCAGACAGCCGGCGAGCGGCGGTAGATGAAGTTGGGGTAGTCGTCCATGGGATTACCTGCCCCCCCAGCGCCCTCATCTACGGCGTACGGGCTGGCCCACGCAGGCCTTCCCTCGGTGTTGTTATCGTCGGTGTCAGCGTCGCGAGATGCCGAAGTACCGCGGTCGAAATCACCGTCCCAGATATCCAGGAAGGTGGCCTCTTCGGGAACATAGAAGCGGAAATCCCAATCGCCCGTGTAGGTCGAGGGTCCCATATCGGACCATGATTTGAGCTCGGGATATAGAATGTCGATATCGCCTAGCGTACCAACCATGCCTACAACCGCGAATTGGCTATCGACGAGTTCGGCATGCCCTGTGCTCAGGTACGCATTGGAGCGCAGCTTGAGTGCGTTGATACCGTGTCCCTCGACAGGCCGCGTGACTTCCAGCCGGTAAAAGAAGTGCCCGCTGTTACCCCGAGCCTGCGATGCATTGGCGCACGTTATCGTGTACCAGTCGTTGTTGGGCATCGTTTCGGCAGAGGTCGTGCAGTACGGCCCGCCCGTGGCGTTGGGGTCGTTGCCGTACCAGCGCCCCAGTTCGACCTCTCCGGGGCTGAAGCCAGCCTTCATCGGATCGGAGAAGAGTGCATAGGTCGACTGAGTTGTGGTGTTGTCCCAGTTGCCCTCAGCCGCGTTCCCCAGATTACCATAGACATCGCGCCCCGAGTCGCCGTCGAAGATGCTCAGCTCGAAGCTCTCGTAGTTACCCGGAACGCTGATCCACAGAATCAAGGATTCCCCTCCGAAACTCGCCATATCCTCCCCCGGCATCGAGAGGAATTTCCCGTCCGTCACGTCACACGAGGGCATACACGTGTATCCTCCCTCAGGCGGGGCGAACGAAGCCAAGGGAGGCGGCTCGACGACGGTGCCGGTGATCAACCCTCCTAGCGCGTCCCACCACCCTGCCAACTGGCCGACCACGGCCACGATGACCAGGACCCCCAGGATCCCTATGAGGCCGGTCCTGCCCCTTCTGCTGTTTAGCCAGCGACTGATCTTCTTCGACATGAGCTACCTCCTATGATTGAGCAAGAGCGCCAGGCGAGAAAGGACTACCGACAGGAGAACCTGAGCGTCACGACATTACAGCGCATCAGCAGGCTCAGCAGTACACGCTCTATCCCCTCGGCGCCCAGAGTCCCCATAAGCTATCGTGGATAGGCTACTGTTATGGTCGATGCGGAAGGAGGAAAAGGGTCGGGCCAACCAGAGGTATCAAGACAGAGACAGCACGAATCGCCGATTTGCTACACAGCCGGGCTGGGTGACATCAGCTGAACACGGGTATCTACAGGGGCGAACACCGAGAGTGATCGACAACACACCGTGAGAATCGGCCGAGACACAAGGCGTAAGCAAGGCGTCTGAAAGCTCGGTACATCCATTCAAAACCGGCGATATGACGAGCTATCTGGAGAGATTGCCAAGAGAGAAGAACCGCACGACCATACAAGCGACCTCGCCAGCCACGAAGATCAACGTATGCCCCTTCTCGTTCCAAGGAGAGCACAGTTCCATGTATGCGATCCTTAGGCACCCATTCCCCAGCGCTTGGGACGGAGTCTGAGACGATGTACCACTCGCTTCCTTCTGCAGCCGTCCTCGAACTCAGAGCACGATGAATTATGGGTGTACCATCACGTCTCGCGTAGAGCACGATAGTCCCGGCGAGTATTGGATCCCCAGCAAGTGGCGCGACCTGAATCCAGTCACCGTTTCGGATCGCTGGAAGCATACTCGAGCCTAGCACACGCAATCGAACGACTGCGCCACGTTCGAGCAAGCGAGCCGTCACGGCAGCCCACTCGACCGAAGAGCACAAGCGAGGTTCGACTGCCTTTGGCTCAGTCGCAGTATTCATCGTGACACACAGTACGAGTAGCGCAGGGACTGACCTGCTAAGAGGGATCTATGCGCTGGGGCGAACAACCCGAACACCACAATCACATCACAGCTCTAGCGATCCGTCCTGGCGCGCATAGCCCAGGCGGAACACCGCCGCTTGCTGGACTGAGGCGTCAATGACTTCCAGAATACGCGACATCAGCAATGAATCGTATACAGGCAGGACGGCAGCCCGCAACATCAAGGTGGCGGCAGCGCCTTGCGAAGCCGGTTCGCATTGATCTGGTTCGGCCTGGCGCAGAAAGTAGATTCGCCGGAGAGGCGCGCGGTGGGGCTCGTGGAACTGGTCGCGTCGATGCCATGGCGTCCCAAAGGCCCATACTTGGCCATCCAGCACACGCACCACAACACGGTCCTCGCTGAACGCGAGACCGCCGCGCGCGCGGCAGTAGCGAGTCCAGTGGCTTTTGCCAGCTCCAGACGGACCAATGAACAGCCAGGCCTGCCCGTTCATGTCGACTGCGGATGCGTGCAACATGAGCCCCTGGTGAGCCGCGTAGAACGCCCCGAAGAACGGAAACTCTAAGTCGTGAAAGGGGTCCACCGGAGCGCCCGCCGGCATATAGATGTCCGCAGTAGCTCGTTGTTGCGACCAGGAGATAACGCGCGCAGCAAGAGGGCGACGCTGTGAATCTGACTGTGGTCCCGAGAGAGGGACAACAAACCACAGTAGCGAATCGTGGCTGTAGACAGACCACCATTTGCCCGCGGAATAGACTTGGCTCCACGCGGTCGGCAATCTACCCGGAAGGTCGGCCATCGGGCGGAGTCTAATCTGGAGATCACATACGTCACTAGAAGAGAGAAACGGCAGGTAACGGCCTAGTGCATCAAAGCGCCCCAATGATAGAGGATCAGAGAAGCACACTGCCATCCCGGCGATGCTTATGGTTAGTACGTTCAATATCCGACTGCCTCAGAAGTCGCCCGAGATAGCGATCAACCGCTCTGGCGTATATGCTGAAGGTCACACACCGGCATCAGAGACATCCTTGCCGACCCGCGCACGAACAATGACAGGGTCAGGAGCAGCGGGAGATAGGGTGTTCGCCCTCAACGGCACAGGATCGCTTCAGATCCCGTTTCCGAATAGACGTGTTTCACACAACTGCTGCTTGGTAGAATGTGTGCCTCCCACTCGCGGTAACCCAGATCAGTATCCACAACTCTGATCTAGGTAGAACCATCGCTACTACAAGCACCATATACCTGGCAGACGGATTGCGAAGTGGCGCCGGACTCAGCTGACCAACAAGGCTGTTCGCCCAAGACATTCTCACTTGGTACTAGGGTCACTCTACGCACTGTCGGCGCCTCATAGGATCCCTTGATGCCACTCAGCGATAGGTCATCTGCGTTATTCTTGTGCACGATCATAGATACGCACCTCCACCTAACAGATTGCCAAGCATCTATCTGCCAAATCAGACTCTGGATTCAAGCACCTGATATCGTAATTGTGCTAGTCGACATGGAAACTCACCAGGCATCTCCGGATCCCCCGTCTCACAGTAAGCCCAACCGGGACAGCCTGGACATAGTTGCATCCACTCACAAGTCTCACAGGGCGTTCCCCTGCGAGTTCTCATCTGTTCCACCACCCTTGGCAGGAATTCCCTCAGCGCATCACTCAATGGGTTATGCCGAAGATCATACCGAGCCCAACGCGCGAGCATACACGGACTAAGGTCACCATATGCACTCACATGATACGTTCGCCGGCCCGCGCCGCACAGAAACAAACGCCCACGGTCTGCTCCCTCAAGCGATTTGGAGCATTCCTTCTCCCAACCTTGCAATCGGCGGTCATCGCTTGACTCGATAGCTACTATCTGCTCCGGCGTCAGCCTGTGAGCTATGCCACGATGGTCACCATCCAAACGTGAGAACAGCACCGCATCAGACCTGAACTTGGTGCCAAACGTGGCGGCCAGCTGCTCGACAGCCTGCAGCTCCGCCTTATTCAGGTCCAGGACAGTCATCTTCAATGCAAGTGAAACTCCGCGATCGAGCAGGAGACGTATCCCTTGAAGGCACCTTGCGTATGAGCCTGGTACACGCGTAACGCGTTCGTAGGTCTGCTCAGTCGCCCCATAGAGTGTAATCTCAACATTCCAGGGTGGATATTCCACAAACAGGTCAGCAATTTCAGGAGTCAGTAAGGTGCCATTTGTAAAGACAGTGATATGGAAGCCGCGCTTCTTGGCCGAAACATAAAACTCAGGAAAGTCCGGACGCAGTAGGCATTCGCCGCCCGTCACTAACAACCACAGCAAGCCAGAATTCGCCATCTCGTCCAGGATCCGGTCCCATTCCTTGATCGAGAGCTCGCGGGCTCGTATTGCCTCATTGCCAGCAGGCTGATTAACATAGCAGTGGACACAGCGCAGATTGCAGCGCTCAGTGAACTCCATCGAGGCGCTGACGATCAGGGGGGTAGCGTCGGGTGAAGGTGTCGACCGAAGCTCTCTGAGCCAGTCCTGGGCTGGGATTTCGCGAATCCCACTTGTCGTTGAAGTCACCGGTTCTCCACCATCGCAACGCCCTCAACCGCCCCTAACTGCCCCAGAAACTCCCGCAGATCCGCCTCAGCCACATCACGCGTGACCTCGTACTCCTCCAGGATCTGCGCGAGAATCTCGTAGCCCGTCAGCTCGCCGTCGATCAGCTCCCAGATCCGCGCCCCGATCCCCTCCAGCGTGTATACCGCTTCCATGTCGGCGGCATCATGGCGGATTGGCACCAGGACGTACTCCTCCGCGATCTTCCGATAAACGAGGTCCGGGCTCTTGTCGTAGCGCTGCGCCAAAATGTCAGTCTCAGTCATCGACTCATCTCACAACGGTATGAATGAACTTGCCAGGGGAACATGGCACGCGTAGGGCATCTTACCAAAATCACCCTGCCTGCGCGGGCGATACAGACGCGTGAGCCCCCCTGTGCGGCACTTCCATTCTACTTCAGATAACGCCGAAGCGCAAACGTGGTGACGCGCAAATCCTTCGCCATCCAGGTGTATTGCAGATCCAGCGGCGGGCGCGCGCAACGAACCCCGCGCCCTCACCCTCACCGGCGCGATGCCAGCCCTAGCACAAGCGCAACCACCGCCAGCACGCCCACCACAATCAGCACAACGCCAAGGTCCCCGCTGCCCACCGCCGTGCCGGGAATGGCCTGCCGGTCCGGCTCGACCAGAAAAGCGGCGGCCAACGCGAAGACGACCAATGCCACAGCAACTGCCCAGGCCGGGCGGCGGGCATACCCCCGCAACGCGCCGCGCA
>JAXDDP010000193.1:0-15557 GCA_034676785.1 Anaerolineae bacterium
TCGTGAAGTTCATCCTCATTGCGTTGCTGGGCGCAGGCTCAGTCGACCTGTTGGAGTCATTTGACTGAAACCGGGCTTGACACGATGCAGAGAAGGGCCGGGGGGGGCCCCCCCCCGGGGGGCGCCCCCCCCGCCCCTTCTCTGCATCGTGTCAAGCCCGGTTTCAGTCAAATGACTCCAACAGGTCGACTGAGCCTGCGCCCAGCAACGCAATGAGGATGAACTTCACGATCTTGCCCGCCCACGTCACGGCCAGATACGTTGTGACCTTCACGCGCGACACGCCGGCGATGATTCCAGCCATGTCGAAGAAGGGGTTTGGAATCGCAGCCAATGCAAAGAGCGCGAACAGGCCGTAGCGCTCCATCCAGCCGCGGAAGCGCTCATACAGTGCCCGATCCTCAACAATCGCCTTTCCGCCTACGCCGGCCAGGTAACCGGTCAACTCGCCAATCGTGGCCCCTGCAGCGGAAATGACGCCGACGAGGATGGGGTTGAAAACACCCCCGCCCAGGAATGCCGTGAGGAACGTCGGTACGGGTAGGATAATGGTTGCGTTCCCCAGGATGCTGATCAGGAAAATGCCGAGGTATCCATACTGAGCGACATCCTCCAGCCGGTCTCGCAGGAGATAAACCCCGACAGTGATAGCCAGCGCTATGGCAAGCGCAGCGTACTGAAGGGTTCGGGACTTGTGCGACTTGGCTGGGTTTTGGTCAGCATCGACTTGTGGGGTGACGCCCTGAGGATCCAACGCTTGAGTCACTTAACACCCCCTCTCCCCTGCAAAGACTCCAGCAACAGGTGCCCGCCGTCTGCAACATGCGCCATTGTACGCATTCCTGTAAAGCCTGCTATCACGCTATGCCAACCACTATGAGGGAGCATTGGTCTACTGTGCTATAATCTTTGAAGACGTCAGTGCCGACAAACGAACGGAGGGTGGCGATGCCAGCAATCACCATCTCACGGGAAATGGGCAGCCTTGGCACAGCGATTGCGCAGGCGGTGGCGGAGACGTTGAACTACCGCATTATGTGCTGTGAGGTCATTAACGAGGCGGCTGCGCGGGCGGGCACCCCAGAAGTAGCGCTCGCGGCTCTGGATGATCTGAACCTTCTCGGCCTGAGACCCTCCTTCAAGCAACAGCAGGCCTATCATCGGGGCGTCCGGATGGTCATGGAGGAACAGGCAGCCAGAGGCGGGATCGTTCTGGTGGGACGCGCTGGCCAGGTGATCCTCAAAGACCACGACGACGTCATGCACGTCAGGGTTGTTGCACCCCTCGCACTACGCATCGAACGGGTCGCAGCCAGGCAACGTATCCCAACGTCGGCTGCTCGTGCCCAGGTCAAGACCAGTGATCGAACGAGGCGAACCTACCTCCGGCGCTATTACCACGTCGACTACAACGATGTCAGTCTCTACGATCTGGTCATCAACACACGCAGTCTCACCGTTGAGGCCTCGACCAGTATCCTGATCGAAGCATGGTCCAGACACTGCTCTCTGCACGCCCGCGAAAGGAACTCGCCTGTTGAACGCCCCTGATAGCGGTCACCCGTCCTTCTCACATCCTTCGGAAAAGGAGTTCGCCCGGATCCTCGACTACTATGGCATCGAATGGGAGTACGAGCCACGCACCTTTGTACTGGAGGACGATGACCATGGAAACGTGCTCGAGGCTTTCTCGCCTGACTTCTACCTTCCCCAGCAGGACCTCTTCATCGAGTTGACTACCCTGCGGCCCAAACTCATCCGCATCAAGAACCACAAGATCCAACGCTTGAGGGAGCGCTACCCTGAGGTCAACATCAAGCTTCTTAAGCGCCAGAACATCCGCAACATGATGATCAAGTACGGCATTGACGAGCAGGCCAAGGACATCCTGGGGACGGAGGCGCAGTGACAGACCCCCTACCTATAGACTGGTACCCCCTTGAAGCCTACGGAGAACTGGCTGATGGCATAGCCGAGGTTCTCATCTCAGCTGAAGAGATCCGGCGGCGCGTGCTGGACATCGGCAAAGCCATCTCGCACGATTACACTGACGAGGATCCACTGCTGATCGGCGTCCTCAAAGGCGTCGTGCCCTTCATGGCCGATCTGCTGCGGGCCATCACGATCCCCGTCGAACTGGACTTCATGGCGGTAGCAAGTTACTCGGCAGAAGCCCGCAACCAGGGCATGGTGCGCCTCGAAAAGGACCTGAGCCTCCCGATCACCGGGCGGCACGTCCTGTTCGTCGAAGACATCATTGATACCGGTCTGACCCTCAACTACCTTCTGCGCAACCTGCGGGTACGCGAGCCGGCAAGCCTCGATGTCTGCGTGCTCTTCGATCGACCCGACCATCGCCTGATCGACATCCCGATCAAGTACAAGGGATTCGATCTCCCCGATCGCCTCGTGGTGGGCTACGGCCTCGATTACAGAGGACGCTACCGCAACCTACCGTTCGTCGGGCAACTCAAACCCGAGGTTTTTCGCAACAACGTCGAGCGGCGATGACCCACACGCAACACACAAGAGCGCGCCCAAGCATTGGCTTGAGCGCGCCCCTTGACCCCAAAAAGAAGGGGTCCCAAGTAACCTTTTGCTTCCCCTATAGTGCTTTCGGCCCTCCCTGTTTCACGCTCACGGTGGGCATACAACTACTCCACCGAGTTCCTGAAGTCAGGGCTCCTACTTGCTCTCTCCTGGCTCTGCGCTCAGACTCCGGTTTGGCTGCTTATGAAGCGCTTCCCCATCGGTCTTCGATTCGGCTTTGCCCTGAGATGGTCTTTCCTCTTGTCGTCTCTCCCGGGCTCTTGGTCTTTCCCGACCCTTACCACGAGCCTTTGTTTGACTCCTAGAGGTCCGACTTCTATAAGGGTGTCATCCAATTACTCGGGACTCCCTTACTTCCTGGAAGTCTGTTCATCGTTCGAACGTCCTTCCCTGAAGCAGTATTAGTATACCATACTGACAATCGCTTGTCAATATCGCGCCCGTATTAGCCTCCCGCATTCGCCCAAGAAAACCACCGCTGTTGACATATCGCGGAGAAGCCCTACACTTTTTAGCGCTCGAACATACGTTCAAACAGTGAGGTATCTGGATGAGGCTCTCCCTACGGCAATACTGGGATCTCCTGGCGCACCACATCCAGCCGCAACGGGTGCATTTCGCCATCCTGACGGTGCTCCTCCTGAGCAGCATCGGCCTGCAGGTGTTCAATCCCAGGATCATGCGCGGCTTCATCGACGCCACGCAATCCGGTGCGGCGGCAAACGTCCTGATCGGCTCTGCACTCACCTTCATCACCTTGGCGGTACTACAACAGCTCGTCACCGTTGGTGCGGCTTACTTTGGCGAGAACGTCGCCTGGACAGCAACTAACTCCCTGCGGGCAGAACTCGCCCGTCATTGCCTCGACCTCGATATGGGATTTCACGGCAATACCAGTCCCGGCGAACTCATCGAGCGCATCGATGGCGATGTCGCCGAGCTCGCCAACTTCTTCTCCCAACTCGTGATCCGTGTCATTGGGAATCTAGTCCTTCTGGTGGGGATTGTCGCCGCGCTCTTCCTCGAGGACCTGCGCCTCGGTGGTGCCATCTTGGTCTTCTCCATCGTGGCGCTGGTCTCACTCTACGCCGTGCGTGGCCTGGCAGTCCCCCATCAGAAGGCGTTCAGGCAGAACGTTGCCGAGCTCTTCGGCTACCTCGAGGAGCGCCTCGCTGGCACCGAGGATATCCGCTCCTCCGGCGCCGTTGACTTTGTTCTTCGCGGCCTCTATCGGCTACAGACCCAGGGACTTAAGCACTGGCGCAACCGCGAGCGTATGTTTATGTTCGTTCGCATCGTGGGCGGATCTCTGGGGCTCATCGGCAATGGGTTGGCGATCCTCGGTGGCTACTACCTCTACCGTAACCAGCTGATCACCATCGGCACGGTGTACCTGATCGTGCACTACGTCAACCTGTTGGGTCGACCCATCCGCGAGCTCACACAGCAAGCGGAGAGCCTTCAGAATGTGGGGGCTGCCACGGAACGCCTATCAGACCTGAGCCGCATCAAGAGCAAGATCGATGACGGCCCAGGGGCGGACATTCCCGCTGGTCCCCTCTCGCTCGCGTTCGACCACGTTTCCTTCTCCTACATCGCGGAAGAGCAGGTGCTCAAAGACATTGACTTCGAGCTGACACCGGGCGCCGTCCTGGGCCTCCTCGGTCGTACAGGCAGTGGCAAGACGACGATGGCACGGCTGGTCTTCCGGCTCTTCGATCCTACCGAGGGCACCATCCGGCTGGGTGGTATCGACATTCGCCAGCCGAGGTTGAACTACTTGCGGAAGCGCGTCGCCCTGGTGACCCAGGATGTGCAGCTCTTCCAGGCCTCAGTTCGCGACAACCTGACCTTCTTCGACCGCTCGATTTCGGACGAACAGATCCAGGCCGTCATCGAGGAGCTAGAGCTGGCTGAATGGTACGGCTCGCTGCCTCAGGGGCTCAACACCCAACTGGAGACCGGCGGACGAGGCCTGTCGGCAGGCGAAGCGCAGTTGCTGGCCTTCACACGCGTCTTCCTGCGCGATCCCGGCCTGGTCATACTTGACGAAGCATCCTCGCGCCTGGACCCGGCAACTGAGCAATTGATCGAGCGAGCCGTCGACAAGCTTCTGCGCGACCGGACTGCTATCGTCATCGCCCATCGTCTCGGCACAGTCCATCGAGCCGACGAGATCATGGTCTTGCAGGACGGCGAGGTCGCCGAACACGGACAGCGGACAGCTCTGGTGGCCGATCCTGATTCGCGCTTCGCCCACCTTCTCCAGACCGGCCTCGAGGAGGTGCTCGTATGACTCCCGCATCATGCTACTCTCCCGGAGGCATCTATGGCTGAGATGGCAGACGACAGAGAACGCGTCAACGCCCTCCCGACCTGGCGTGTCACGCTGGATATGATTCGCTTCCGTTGGAAGCTCTTTGTGGGCAATCTGGCCGCCATGATGGTTCTGATGGCATTCTGGCAGATCCCCGGCTTCATCATGAAAGCGTTCTTTGACCTCCTCTCTGATCAATCGCCGGCTCGTTGGGACGTCTGGACGCTCGTCGCGTTCCTGGTAGCGTGTGAGCTCGGGCGCGTCGTGGGGATGTACGGCCTGATCGCGACCAACGTGCCCTTCTTCGTCCACACGATGACCCTCCTGCGAAAGAACCTGTTGGCCCACATCCTGCGCCGGCCTGGCGCCTCGGCCCTGCCCGACTCACCTGGCGAAGCCATCAGCCGTTTCCGTGGTGACGTCTTCGAGATCTCGCTCTTTGCGCTGTGGATGAACGACATCCTCGGCATGATCGCCTTTGCCGTGGTGGCCATCGTCACGATGCTCTCGATCAACGTTCCCATCACCCTCGTGTCGGTCTTGCCGCTCGTGTTTGTGGGAGTCCTGGCCAGCAGCACGACGAAACGCATCGAGCAGTACCGCCGTGCTAGCCGCAAGGCTTCGGGCATCGTCACCGGCTTCATCGGTGAATTCTTCGGCGCGGTCCAGGCTGTCAAGGTCGCCACGGCTGAGGACAGCGTTCTTGGACATTTCGATGAGATCAATAACGCACGCCGCAAGGTCGTGATAAGAGAGCGGCTCTTCAACACGATCCTGGGATCGCTCTTCCGCAATGCTGTGGACCTCGGCACAGGGATGATCCTCATCCTGGCGGGTCAGGCGATGGTCCGTGGCACCTTTACCGTCGGCGACTTCTCGCTGTTCGTGTTCATGCTCGGTGGGATCAGCGAGCTCACGACCTTCTCCGGCCTGCTCGTTGCTCGTTACAAGCAGATCAGCGTCTCAGTCGAGCGGATGAGCCGCCTGATGGAAGGGGCTCCGCCGGAAGCGCTCACCGAGCCCGGGCCTGTATACCTGGATGGGAAGCTTCCCGAAGTCATCTACCCTGAGAAAACACCCGAAGATCGACTGGACCTTCTTGAGGTAAAGGGACTTGCCTATCGCTACCCCAGTAGCGACAACGGCATTGACGATATCTCGCTCTGCCTCCGCCCGGGAACACTGACGGTCATCACTGGCCGGATCGGGTCCGGAAAAACCACGCTGCTGCGGGCCCTGCTGGGGCTGCTGCCGCGCGATGCAGGCGAGATTATCTGGAGTGGAAATCAGGTCGAAGATGCCGGAACCTGGTTCACACCTCCGCGATGCGCATACACGGCGCAGGTACCGCGCCTGTTCAGCGATTCACTGCGTGACAATATCCTCATGGGTCTCGACCGATCCGAGGATGACATCATGGCGGCGATTCGAACAGCAGTTATGGACTACGACGTCGGCGAGTTCGATGAAGGCCTGGAGACGAAAGTCGGGCCCAAAGGTGTCAAGCTGTCGGGCGGCCAGATCCAACGCACGGCAGCCGCAAGGATGTTTGTCCGTGACCCTGAGCTCTTGGTCTTTGATGATCTCTCGAGTGCGCTGGACGTCGAAACCGAGCAAGCGCTGTGGGAGCGGGTCTTTGAGCGTCCCGATGTGACCTGCCTCGCCGTGTCGAATCGCCGCGTTGCGCTCCGCAGGGCCGATCACATCATCGTCCTCAAGGACGGCAAGCTTGAGGCCCAGGGCACTCTTGACGACCTACTGAAGACCAGCGACGAGATGCGTCGCCTCTGGCAAGCTGAGTCGACCCCTGAAGCAGTGCAGGAATCAGCTGTCACGCATCTTCGGGAACCGGGCATCGACAGACCGCTATGATCGCTGGCCTGACGATCCTGTTGCTGTTTCAGCTCGCGGGCGAGATCCTCGTTACAGCGATGGGCCTGCCCATTCCAGGGCCAGTCATAGGAATGCTCCTGCTCTTCATGGCCCTGATGGTCCGGAGACGTGTTCCACAGGGGTTGGACCGTGCCGCCGACGCGTTAGTGAGGATGCTGTCGCTTCTATTTGTGCCCGCGGGCACAGGCATTGTGGCTTACCTGACGCTTATCCGGCGCGAATGGTTGCCGATCACAGTTGCACTCGTCGGGAGCACGGTCCTCACCATTGCCGCCACGGCGGTGACGATGCGGGCTTTCGTGGCATGGCGTGAGCATAGGGGGACGCACGGTGCAGCCTGATCCTCAGGCCTGGAGCGCCCTGATCCGTGGGCCACTTCTCTGGCTCACCGTCACACTCCTGATCTATCTGACGGCCCAGTGGCTCCATACTGCCACTCGCAGCACGTGGTTGAACCCGGTCTTGGTCTCGATCGTCGCCATGGGCTTCATTCTCACCCTCACGCACACGCCCTACGTGGATTACGCTGAGGCGACCCGATTCATCCACTTCATGCTTGGGCCAGCCACAGTGGCCCTTGCCGTGCCTCTCTACCACCGGGTATCCCGGCTCAGTACCTTGCTCGGCCCAATCACCGTCGCCCTCGTCTTCGGCGCGCTCGTCGCCATCGTCAGCGCCGTAGGCCTGGGAAAATTGCTGGGGGCTTCAGATCCCACCCTTCTTTCCTTGGCTCCAAAGTCAGTGACGACACCGATCGCCATGGGGATCGCGGAAAAGATCGGCGGCCAACCCTCACTGACAGCGGTACTGGTCATCCTGACAGGAATCGTCGGGGCTGTTGGTGGGAAGGCCATCCTCGACGCTCTGCACATTGAGGACCCTGCCGTGCGAGGCTTTGCCATTGGCGTCGCCTCACACGGCATTGGCACCGCCCGTGCCTTTCAGATGGACGAAGAAACAGGTGCGTTCTCCGGACTCGGGATGGGACTCAATGGCATCCTGACCGCCATCATCATCCCGGTGCTTATGGATCTGCTGAACCTCGTGCCGTAGACCGCGACCACGCAGACCTCGGGGCCTCATGAGCGCAGCTCGATCGATCATCCACTCAAGTAGCCTGGGTGCCGGGGAACTTGTCATCAAGGGCCGATTCGGCGATAATACGGAGTGGGACTGGAACAGAGCAGCACCCGGGACTGATTTGGCCCTGATGCACGATCGTGCACTATCTGTGCCGCCCAGCCCGCCATCCCGTATCGCCGTGGCGCCAACCAGGGAGACCGGAATTGACCATCCAGATCGGGCTACTCATGCTCATCATCCTCACCGTGGTGGTGCTCTTCTCCATCGACCAGTTCCGCGCCGATGTCATCGCGATTGGCCTGCTCGTCACGCTGAGCCTCACGGGTCTCATCCCTCGGGGGGAGACGTTTGCGGGCTTTGGCAGCGATACTGCCGTGATGATCTTTGGGCTGTTGGTGCTGACGGCGGCCGTAACTCGCACCGGGGTCATCGACCTCGCCGGGCGCAGGCTGCTGCGCTTGCTGGATAACCGCCGTCAGCATCTGCTCCTCGTTGTCACGGCGATCGTCACCCTGCTAAGCGGTTTTGTCAGCAACACGGCCACAGCCGCGCTCTTCCTGCCCATCGTGCTCGAGCTGAGCCGGCGCACCCGCACCCCACGCGCCAGGCTCCTGATGCCTCTTGCCTTCGCTGCGATCCTCGGGAGTTCACTTTCACTCGTCGCGTCCTCAACGAATGTCCTTGTGAGCGGCCTGATGGTCGACTATGGTATGGAACCCCTCCGGATGTTCGAGCTTACCCTGGTCGGCCTGCCCATCAGCTTGGTCGGGCTGCTATACATGCACTTCGTCGGGAATCGCCTGATCCCTGTACGTGGAGACGCCACCGATGAGGCCACGCTATCCATACGGCCCTACCTGACCGAGGCAGTCGTTGTGCCCGGATCGCCCCTAATCGGGAAGACTCTGGCAGAGTCCGGTCTGGGTCGAGACCTTGACCTTACCGTCGTCCGGATCCTCCGCGACAAGAACCGGTACGTCGTGCCCACACCCCACCACCAACTCCAGGTAGGGGACGAGTTGCTTGTGAAAGGGGATCGAAGTGATGTTCTCAGAATCAAGAGCCTGACCGGGCTGGAGCTGAAGGCCGAAGTCAAGCTCTCCGACCCACGCCTTCAGACCGACGATGCTTGCCTTGCCGAGATCGTGGTGCTCCCGGGATCGCCGGTATCGGGTCGCACGCTCAAGACGTTGCAGTTCAGGCAGCAGTACGGGCTGCAGGTCTTGGGTATGCACCGTCGCGATAGAGACCTCTTCAGCAAGCTCAGCCAGGTTCGTTTCCGTCCCGGTGATGAGCTCCTGGTTCAGGGGGCCAGGGCGACCATCGGGGCGCTCGACCCGAGTCACTTCTACACCCTGGGGATGATCGAGCGGTCGGGGCCCAACCAGCGTCGCGCCCCTATCTCCATTGCCATCTTCCTTGGGGCGGTGTTGCTCGCCACGCTCGAGATCGTCAGCCTGCCGATCGCCGTGACACTCGGCGTCCTTGGCGTCTTTCTGACCCGATGCATCACACCCGACGAAGCCTATCACCAAGTACAGTGGCAAGCCCTGATCGTCGTTGGCTGCATGCTCGCACTGGGCACAGCTATGGAATATACCGGTACCGCAAGTTTCATCGCCGAACAGGTCATCAGGCTGGAGGGTCTCAGCCAGCCGACCGTACTCCTATCACTCTTCTTCTTCCTGACAATGTTGTTGACCCAACCAATGTCCAATCAGGCTGCCGCGGTGCTCGTGTTACCGATCGCTGTCCAGACAGCCACCCATCTGGGACTCAACCCGCGCGCCTTCGCGGTGATGATTGCCGTCAGTGCCAGTTGCTCGTTCATCACACCGCTCGAGCCCGCTTGCCTGATTGTCTACGGTCCAGGACACTACAAATTCCTCGATTTCACCAAGGTTGGCTCACTTCTCACCGTGATCTTATACCTTGTCAGCATCGTGCTCGTGCCGCTATTCTGGCCCCTCACCGGTTGAGCGGCTATGCAGGCCATGGAGAACGCGACAATGGCGGCATGGGAGCAACCCCTTCTGGAGTGGGCTCGCGAGGGTCTGAATAGCCCTGCGTTGGAGCGCCCCCTTGGTCAGGATCCGCTGGCAGTGGAAAGGGGCTACATGGTCTGTGCGGAGGTGGCCCGCCACCATAGTCGCACCTTCACTTTGGCCTCCGGTCTGCTACCCAATAGCAAATGCCGCGCAGCGAGAGCGCTGTACGCATTCTGCCGTACCACAGATGACATCGCTGATCGATCAGACGGTGATGAGCAGGCGCTCCTGGCTGAGCTGCACGCTTGGCGCAATCGAGCGCTGTACGCGCCAGCAGCAGCTGACGATTACCTCGTGCTGGCATGGGCTGATGCGCAGGCCGCCTACCATATCCCGAGGCGGCTGGCAGAACAGCTCATCGACGGCGTCGCTCGCGATCTGGGACGGGTCCGCTTCCAGACCTTCGAGGAGTTGACAACCTACTGCTATGGAGTCGCTTCGACAGTGGGGCTGATGGCGATGCACATTGTCGGCTTCAGCCGCGCAGAGGCGCTCCCCTATGCTGTGCGCCTCGGTGTCGCCCTGCAACTCACCAACATCCTACGAGACGTGGGAGAGGACTGGCGCGAAGGACGCCTCTACTTGCCTCTGGATGACCTGGCGCAGTTCGGTCTGACCGAGGCTGATGTGGCCCAGGGCCACGTTGACGACCGGTGGCGTCGTTTCATGCGTTTTCAGATCGACCGGTTAAGGCGACTTTATGCATCAGCCCTCCCGGGAATCCGGCTGCTCCACCGCAATGGACGCTTTGCCATCGGCGCTGCAGCAGAGCTCTACTGTGGTATCTTGGACGACATCGAGGCACACGATATGGATGTCTTCGGCCGGCGTGCTTCGCTCAGCACCAGGGAGAAGCTGATGCGTCTGCCTGGCATTTGGTGGCAAGCCAGCGTCGTCGGCTATCCCAAGGCAATGCGGGATCGATGAGCCATTCCACCAAATCGAGAGGACTCGTTTCGCCTCGACGCTGGCCCGGATCAGGGGTTGGTACCCCTGGGCGGCGTGTTAAGGTTGGAAGATAAGGAGGGGTCCCGTGCACCGGTTAGAAGTCGACGTATGGCAGGCGCAGGCGCGACTGGGTCAACAACTACTACGTTGGGGCGGGTTCAGTGCAGCCATCGGCATCTTCCTCACGATTCTGCCGGGCCAACGATTCCTGAACGGCCTGGGCTCTCAGACGGCGCTGTGGGGACTGATTGATGCGGTGATCGCATGGCTTGGCATCAGATCAGCGCACCGCAAGATCACGGCGCCTGATGCCCACCTCCCTGTGAAACAGCACAAGGCTCGTGAAGCCCTCCATCGCACGCTATGGATCAACACCATACTGGACGTGGGCTACGTGATGGGTGGCCTAGTCCTGGCAAACTCGATCGGTCGTCGCGATAGCTTCTGGCGCGGCAGCGGCCTGGGCATCATCATCCAGGGTGGCTTCCTGCTCATCTTCGATGCCCTCCACGCGCTAAGTTTGCGACCAGCGCAGTGCACGGATGTGCACAAAGGTGGCAACGATGAATGTTGACACTCGCCTACACCCCGAGGGTTACCACGGGACCGGTCGCCGCCCGCCCTTCTTCGAAGGCTGGTACTTCAAGATAGTCGACGTGACAGGGCAGCACCGCTATGCCATCATACCCGGAGTGTCGCTGGCGGCTGGCGATGGCGGACCCCACAGCTTCATTCAGGTGCTCGACGGCGCGTCGGGGCAGACGCTTTACCAGCGTTACCCACTGGAAGACTTCCACGCCAGCCATGAAACGTTGAGTGTAACAGTCGGTCGCAACACGTTCTCGTGGCAGGGGATGTCGCTTGACCTGGCAGGGAGTGCCATTCCTCTCACAGGTGTACTCCGTTTCAACGACCCCAGGCCCTGGCCCGTAAACCTGTTGGCACCGGGCATCATGGGGTGGTACTCGTGGATTCCCCGGATGGAGTGCTACCACGGCGTGCTCAGCCTGGATCATTCATTGGACGGGATCCTTACCACCAACGGTACAACGGCTGACTTCGCTGGAGGGCGTGGCTACATCGAGAAGGACTGGGGTCAGGCGTTCCCCAGCGGCTGGATCTGGATGCAGACCAACCACTTCGAGGAGCCGGGAATCTGCCTGACCGCCTCGATCGCCATGATCCCCTGGATTGGCCGCACCTTCCCGGGGTTTATCGTTGGCCTCTACCTCAGGGGAACGCTGATCCGCTTCGCCACATATACGGGGGCCCGGACGGTCCATCTCACAGCCGAAGGTCGGACCGTCACCTGGGCGATCCAGGACGGGCTCTACCGGCTCGAGATCCTGGCTACAACGCCCCAGGCCGGGCTTCTCCGTGGTCCCAGCCGCAGCGCTATGGAGCGACCAGTACCCGAGACGCTGAGCGCAACGATCGACGTAACTCTCACCGCGCGCCACTCTGGCGCGCGCCACTCTGGCGCCGTCCTCTTCAGAGGCCGCGGCTCCTATGGCGGTATGGAGATCGGCGGTGACATCGAGCCGCTGTTGGCTGCGGCAGACTGATAGAAAGAAGGTACTTGCAGCCCATGACATCGTGGCTTTTGGCCGCTCTTCGTTCATTCACATGGCCTGCAATGGTCTTGTTAGCAGCTTGGCTCCTTACTCTGTTGACGATGCCCTTTCGTGCCCGCAAGGGCGGGGCTCGCGCTGAAACTCAGAGCATCATCGCGGGCGTCGTACTGCAGGTCGCTACCGTAACAGCGATTCTGCTTTCGGACTGGCCCCCGTTACAGGTGGGGGGAACCGTCGCTGGTGTGCTGATCCTGTCCTGGCTCGCCGAGTTCGTGGGATCTCACACGGGATTCCCCTTCGGACGATATGCCTACACCCGGCGTCTCCAGCCCCAGCTGGGCCAGGTTCCGGTGTTGATCCCCTTTGCCTGGCTGATGATGCTCCCACCAGCCTGGGCGATCGGCGGCGCAATCGCCGGGGCCTACCACGGCCTGGCCTTCGTCCTCGCAAGTAGCCTGGCCTTCACAGCCTGGGATCTGTTCCTGGACCCCCAGATGGTTGCCTGGGGGATGTGGATCTGGCAAGGCTCAGACCGCAAGCGGAGCCGGCGCCGCTCCGGATACTTCGGCATACCATGGAGTAACTACGCGGGCTGGTTGGGCGTGTCAGCGCTCATCACGTGGGCGTGGTCAGTCCTGGTGCCCCAGCAGACACTTCCTCGAGAAGCTCTCACCCTGATCTATGCTCTCACCTGGGGCATGGAGACCTTTGCCCAGCTCGTCTTCTGGCACCTTCCCGGTCCAGCGTTGTCCGGTGCCCTTGGAATGGGCATATGCCTGCTCCTGGCCGCCCTTGGAGCACCCTGGTGAACTGGCAGCCTCCTCTACAGCTCCTAACCTGGAGCGCCGCGGCGTTCCTGTGCGGCGCCATTCCATTCTCAGTTGTCATCGGCAAGCTGGCCCTCAGGACGGACATTCGCACCTACGGCGATGGCAATCCCGGGGCGACCAATGTCCTCCGCGCATCGGCCTCCGCACACCCAGGCGCGAAGGCCTGGGGGCTGCTTGCTATGGTCCTGGATATGGCCAAAGGCGCTTTGCCGGTTGCCATCGCTTACGAGATCCTCGACATCCGGGACTTCCGCATCGTGCCTATCGCGTTGGCACCCGTGCTGGGGCATATGGCTTCACCTTTCCTGCGCTGGCACGGAGGGAAGGGCGTAGCCGTGACCGGCGGAATCTGGATCGGTCTGACGCAAGGCATCGGAGCCATAGTTGGCATCGTCTTGATGAGTATCGGCTATGCCCTGCTGGAAGGCGCGGGCTGGGCAGTTGCCCTCGGAATGGCCGCCATTGGCGTCTACCTCGTCGCCTGGCACTGCGACCGTGTGCTGTTGGTCGTCTGGATCACCAACACGCTGCTCATTCTCTGGCGTCACCGTGATGATCTGCGAACCGGACCGGCGATCAGGCACCGTCGGAACGTGCGCTAGCCAAGGCGGTCTGCCCTGGCGCGGCGCGCCATCGCTCATGCGACGGGTCGATCATGATTCAGAAGGTCGCCCCAGATACAGAGTCCGCGTTAGCGGGAAAGCCTGGCCTGATAACCGGGATACCTATCCCTTTACAGGTGCCCTGCGTACCCTACACTGATCATACGGGTACGAGGAGGCCGGGGGTGACGACTGTTGCGTTTGCTGACCTAACGGTGCGTGACGGGCAGCAGAGTCTCGCTGCCACACGGATGACTAAGGCACAGGCACTGAGTGTCGTGCCGCTCATCCGTGACGTCGGGTTTACGGCGATTGAAGTATGGGGAGGCGCTGTCCTCGATAGTTGCATCCGCTACCTCAATGAGGACCCCTGGCAACGACTGGATGCTTTCAGTAGCGTGGTCCCAGAGCCCACGAAGCTCAGAACCCTGCTGCGAGGCCAGAACCTTTTCGCCTACCAACCGTTTCCTGACGATCTGGTCATCGCCTTCATCAAGGAGGCGGTCCATTCAGGCACTGGGCTGATACGCATCTTTGACGCCCTTAACGATTGGCGCAACCTGCAGATCGCGCTGCTCGCCATCCGGGCCTATGGCGGCACTGTCGAGGCGGGCCTCAGTTACACTGTGAGCCCGATCCACACCACCGATCACTACGTAGATCTCGCACTGAAGCTTGCGAGCGAAGGGGCTCACCGGATCGTCGTCAAAGACATGGCCGGGCTTCTGCAACCGTTGGAAGCGCTCGACCTCTTCGGGAAGCTCAAGCGCACGCTCGCGATCCCCGTTGTCTTTCACAGCCACACGACCACTGGATTCGCGACGCTCAACGCCGTGATCGCAATGCAGGAAGGTGCTGACATCGTCGACTGCGCGATCACACCGTTCGCCGGCGGCCCCTCGCATCCCCCGGTCGAGGTATTGGTTGCCTTCGCCGAGACCATGGGCATCGACCACGGGCTCGACAAGGCAGCGCTGGGCCGCGCCCAGGCCCGGCTCTTCGAAATCCAATCGCAGCTTATTGACTACATCGCTCCGGAGAACCGGACGCACCGGCCCGTCGACCCTGATCAGATCGATCGTCGCAAGGTGGATGAGATCCTCGAACGGCTCGCCCGGCGTGACAGGGCGGACCTGATGGATGCCGTTGTCCTAATGCGAGCCCTCATGGGATCACTGGGCTACCCGACGCACGATGACGATATGCTGGATGCCCAGGTACCTGGCGGCATGCTGTCCAACCTGCAGAGCCAGCTACGGCAGATGGGCCAGCTCGACAGACTGGATGAGATCCTTGAGGAGATCCCGCGAGTCCGCGCCGATGTCGGCTACGTCCCCCTGGTCACGCCCACGAGCCAGATCGTTGGATCGCAGGCCACATTCAACATCCTGATGGGGCGGTACGCCTTTGTGTCAAACGAGTTCCGCATGCTACTTCGGGGGGAGTTCGGTAGAACCCCGACACCGCCGGACCCGGAGATACTCCACTTGGTCCTGGGACCCGGTAACGAACCCCTGAGGTACCGGCCCGCGTCGTACCTCCATCCCGTGCTGGAAGACGACCACGATCTACCCTACGTCAGGACGCACCGGGATCTACTGCTCCACCTGATGCTGAAACAACCCGCCGACCAGTTCTTGCAGCGTCGGATCGCGTGACACACAAGGCGGGGGGGGGGGGGGGGGGGGGGGGGGGGGGGGGGGGGGGGGGGG
>JAXDDP010000198.1:0-6416 GCA_034676785.1 Anaerolineae bacterium
GGCGGGGCATCGTGTTTCTTCAGCGCATGCGTTGTGTAGAAGAAGCCGTGCGGGACCAGGTAGCGAATGCCTGCCAGGAGCAGCCCGTCGGCGATGAGCTTGGCATCCTGTAGCGTGGCGCTCCAGCCCGTGCTGTGGTAGCACTCGCACAGGGCCCCTTCTTTGCCGTAGAAGAAGGCCGCCGACGCGGTGGCTTTGGCATTGCTCCGGATCCGGGCCTGCAGCCAGTCGGGCTTTGCGCCGGCCTTGGTATGACCTGGTTCGCAGCCGGGGATGTCCATCCAGCGCAGTTGCGATAGCCGCAGCGCCGGTTTCTCGCCCGCGTAGGCGAGGCCGTGCGCACGGCACCACGAGGCAATGGGCCGTTCGAATGCCTCGCAGAAAGCTGTATAGCGCACGCGACCGAAGTCGTAGGAGACCCTGGTGTGATCAGGGTGATCGACGTCCTGTAGCGCGGGCAGCGCCGCGATGAGGTCGCAGCCACAAGCCGCCTCGAATGCTGCAGGGAGACGGTCGGACCACGTTGGCGCGATCTCATCGACAAAGATCGAGTGAATCGCGCCCCCGAAGTCACCTGCGTACCGCTCAGCGTAGCGTTCGTGCGTAAGGTCGATGAAGCGGGCGATCGCCTCGGGATTGAGTGCGTCGACGTAACCGTCCCAGTACTTATGATGCGTCACCTCAACCTGAACGGAGACCAGCAACCGGTACGTGCCAGGTGGAAGCATGGCGTCGAGGACCGGCGTCGGCTCGCTCGCGAAGTAGCGCTTGCGGTTGTACTGCGTGAGACCCATCTCGTTGTACGACTCGCGCACGAGCACCGTCCCCACAGAGCTGCGGAGGTCACGCCCCTCCTCCCAAAGCACGGTGCCATCGACCACGGGATAAACCCTGCACGACAGGACATTGCCTCGTGGCAGATCGAGGCGCGCCGGCCCGCCTTGCATCTCATAGGATCGCTGGACTAGCCGGGTGGCCCGGAACTGCGGGTTCCCCAGAATGACCTCTCCGCCGGCGACCCCACTCGGGTAGGGATATTCGTCATAGAGGTGAACGACAAGTCCTTCATCCCTCGCCGCCTCGAGAGCCACGTCGACCATCTCGAAGAACTCTTCGGACAGGTAGGGTTGTTTGAGGCCCTGTCGGGAGTGGATGAAGAAGCCGCACACCCCCTTGGCTGCCATCTCGTGGACCTGCCAGCGGATCTCGTCCGCCGACAGCCGGTCGTTCCAGAACCAGAAAGGGTAGAAGCCCAACGGCAATGCCATCGTCAGCCTCCCAGTTCCGCCTCCGCCCGCTCGACCAGCGCCCGCATATACCCGATGGCATACGCCGTGCCCGCACCCTTAGCGTAGCCGCCAACGAAACGTGGCGTGTGGTCCAGGGTCATCGATCCCGTATAGCCAACCTCGCAGAAGGTCTTCATCACCTGGTACATGTCCATAGTGCCGTCGTCAAGGAACGTCTCATCGAAGACGGGAAGCGGCGAGGTGATGTTGCGGAAGTGGACGATGAAGATCCTGCCCTGTGCCTGGAAATGGCGAATGCCATCCAGGATGTTGCCGAAGGCCTCACCACCTTCAAGCCAGCAACCGCAGCAGAACTCCATACCCAGGTAAGGGCTGTTGGCCAGGGCAAAGGCCCGGTCGTAGGATGCCCAGTCGTGGATCAGGCACGGGATACCACCGAGGGCATCAACCGGAGGATCGTTCGGATGAAGGCAGAGGCGCACATCGGATTCCTCACAGACGGGAATCATACGCTCGATGAAATACGCGAAATTGGCCCAGATTTCGTCCTCGGTGTAGGCTCGGCCGTGCGTGTTGGGCCGTCGGCGCATCTCGTCCAGATCAACGTGGCGCGTCACGGCGCCGCCGCGGGTCACACCAGGCGGAGAACTCCAGACCTGGTCCGGCTCCCAGGTGAAGGTCGTATGGCGGATGCCAGCCTGGCCCAGGGCTCTGACAAAGGCCTGGAGCTTGGCAATGTCCTCATCCCGACCTGGCAATGCCAGGTGGATCCTGTCCGACTTTCCCAGATCATAGCTGCCGGCCATGGTGAGCTCGAGCCCGAAGGACTCCACCGCGGCTCGGAGGCGTACCAGGTGCTCGACCGTGCGTTGCTCGGGCCGCACCCAGGTGTAGACGCACGGCACGCCAAGCTGCGCCGCGAACTGGAGCTCCTCCGGGTCCGCATCGGGTCGGATTGCCATCGAGAACCTGATTCCACACTTGGTCATGTCATCCTCTCGTTTGATGAACTCATTGGTGTGCCTGTGCCCACGTCTAACTGCCGGCCCGGTAGACAGCATCCGGGCCGCTGAATCCCACCAGCCGGAAGGTATGGTCAACCGGCGTCTCGAACGTCAGCAGAACGCGTACGCTCCTTCCCGGCTCGACGCTCTCGCGCATCGCAGCCATGCTGGTCGCATACGCGCCACCCTCAATGCGAATGACATCGGTGCCGTAGCGCATCTCGCCCCAGCCCTGCTTCAGGAACAACACCTGCCCGGGCTGAGGCACGAGTCGCGTGTCGGCCGTCTCCCAGATACCCCCTGGTTCGAAATCGAGGGCTATCTGCGCCGCGACGCCATGCATCCCATCCAGTGTTCTGTAGTGCAGCGCCAATCCGCCCACGATCTCGGAGAACGTCAGCGAACTCGCAGCAGGTGGCAGCATGCGCAGATCACGCTCGGCGATCGACTCAGCCCAACGCTCAGGTGGAACAGGATGCCCCAGCGGCATCTCGTAGCCAGGGCGCCGGGGGCGCCCCAGCCCATCAGACTGCAGGGCCACCTCCTCATCCGCAACAGTCATCGTGTTGCCAATGAAGCGCCCGCAATCACCCCCGAAGTAGGTCTGGTCAATGCGACCGGCGCTGATCATCGCGTGTCCCCACCCAAACGCGAACAGGCGCGCGGTGTCCCTGAAGACCGACACGCTCAACGGCCCACGTCGCAGGCGCCAGATCCCGTTGATCGGGAGGGATAACGCGAAATCGCCGGGCAGGGCATCGGCGGCAGCAGGCGCAGGATCACCGCCGCGAAGCAGTGCATAGCACGTCCACAGGAGGTCACCCGGCGTCGATGCCATCGCCCAGAGCGCCTGAGCCGCCGCGGCGAACTCCGGTGCCGGCCTTAGATGATGATAGAGCAGGTAACAGGGGATCAGGCCGGTTGGCACGTCACGAAACCCATAGTCCTGGCGGTGCGAGAGTCCCGTCTCAGCCGTGCCGTCGGCGTGCAACAGGTGCAGGTCCACCTCCAGGTTCCGGCGCACGCCATCCAGGGCCGCGGCAACGGGGCGGTGTTCAGCAATGAGTAACCACGAGCGATTGTTCACCGAGTCATAGACGCCCACGCTCCGCTCGATGTAGAAGCCCTCGGCATCCGCATCGATGCCCTCATCGAGATAGGCGTCGATGGCCCCGGCGACATCGAGGTCCGGGAACAGCGCCTGCGCCTGAACAAGCGCCGCGGCAATGACCCAACGGTGATTGGGCGTGTGAAAGCCGCCCGCGGCCATTCCGGGAGCAGCGCGGCGCACGAAGCGCTCCACGCGGTCAAGCAGACCGATCCAGCGCGCATCCTGCCACCCCGAGCGCCGCCCCAGATCCAGAAGGGTGCACAGATGCTGCACGACGAAACCCGTGTCTGGACCCGAGTCGATATTCACCGACGGAAGATCGATGAGTCCGCTGGGCCGCTGCAGCGCGAGAAGAGCATCTGCTGCCGCGAGCAGCCGCTCCAGCAGCGACCCGTCTGGGGCCCCGCGCAGCAAGCCCAGGTAGACGCCATAGGTCAAGAAGCCTGCCGTGGGGCTGGGAGCAGGCCGACCGTCATCGGCCCCAACCAGGGCACCAAAGGCTGGACTAGCGGGAGCCGTGATCTGGACAGCAGATAGCCTCAATACGGTGGATTCCAGCAAAGGGATCAGGGCTCGGAGCGAGAGAGGTGGCTGCATTTTTGGCCTCCTGGGCTGACAGGATGGTGAGGCGATGCCGCTGAAGCACGCACCACAGGTGCAGCGCGCCCTCGACGCGACACCGCGCTAACCACGATAGCATCGTTGGGCGGTGGGTCAAACCCATGGTCGGACTCGGTCCACCGGTGCGTTTGTGACGCCACGGCTCTGTGCTAACATCGACCTGTGCCACAGAGACGCGTGGGACAGGTTCGGCCTCATCCCGAGTTTGGCTTGATCATCTCACAGGGGGTGCGCTATGCAACACACGGGCCGCAAGTCGTTTAACTACGCCATCGGTATGTTCGGTACGTCGATCCCCATCAACCTGCTGAAGACCTTCGCCGCAGCCTTCTACATCAAGGACTTGGGGCTTCGCGCGGAGCAGTGGGCTACGGTGCTCTTCGTCTACACCTTCATCGATGCCCTCGACAATCCGGTCTACGGGTACCTGTCTGACCGGACCCGCACCCGGTGGGGGCGGCGCAAGCCCTGGCTCGTGTTGAGCACACCCCTGCTGATCGTGGGCCTCATCGCCTTCTACGCCACGCCGGCATCTCTGGCGGGCACGTCGCTTCTCGTTTGGGCCATGCTCTTCTACATCTTCACCGGCACACTGGACTCCGTGATCAATGCCAACTACGGCGCGCTCTTCCCTGAGCTGTTCCCCGATGACGTCAGCAGGGCGAAGACCAACGCTCTGCGACAAGCGTTTCAGTTGGTCGCGATGATCATCAGCATCGCGCTCACGCCGATGGTGACAGCCGCCATTGGTTATCGTAGCACCGCCGTCCTCTACGGTATCCTGGGCGGGGTGGTCATCCTCTATATGGCGTTCACGACCAAGGAGAGGGAGATCCAGGCAGAGGAACAGAAACCAAAACTCTGGGACAGCATCAAGACGCTCGTGACCAACTGGCGCTTCTGGATCGCGGGGCTGGCCAACGCCTTCTACAGCGCCGCTATGTCGTTGGTGATGGCGGCGATGCCTTTCTACGCCGAGTACACGCTCGGCATCACCGCAGGACAACAGACGATCCTCTTCGCCACGGTGCTGCTGATCGCCATCGGCAGCGTTGCTGTCTGGGCCCGGCTTCTACGGCGCTTCACCCTGATGCCCACGTGGCGGGCCGCTCTTGCCACGTTGACCGTGGCATTCATCCCGCTCTACTTCGCCAACAGCTTCATCATGGCGATCGTGTGCAGCGCACTCATCGGATTTGGCTTTGCCGGGGTGATCACGACGATGGACCTCGTGCACGCCCGAATCATGGACCTGGACACACGCAAGCACAACGTCCGGCGCGAGGGCATCATCTCCAATGCCCTGGGCTTCATGAACCGCCTCAACGGGCTCTTCACGAGCGCGGCCTTCGTCCTCGTCGCCAGAGTCTTTCTTTTCGAGAGTGGCGACAACCCCGGCCCCCATCCCGACCGGGCTGCCCTCTTCCTCCTGACTGTGTTCCCCTTCGTCCTCTCGATCATCAGCCTGATCTTCTCGTTCTTCCTGCACTTCAGGGATGAGCCGGTCGTGGCGGATGATCCTGACCCAGCAGTGGCCTGATACAGGAAAGGAACCCGTCCATGGCTCTCATCCGTCTTGACCACACACCACAGACCGTCGGCGTCTGTCTGCCACTCTATGTGATCCTTCCGGACCCTGGCGCGATGAAGGAGGTCCCCGTTCGTGAGCGCAAGCTGCTCTACCTGCTCCACGGCCTCAGCGACGACGCCAGTGCGTGGACGCGTTACTCGTCCATAGAGACGGTGGCCAACGACTATGGCCTGGTCGTCGCGATGCCCTCCGTGGGACGCAGCTTCTACGCCGACCAACTCAACGGCCAACGCTTCTTCACCTATCTCACGGAGGAGCTGCCGGCCTATCTTCACGCCGTCTTCGGGTTGGCGCCCAGCCGCGAGAATACGCTGGTCGCCGGGCTCTCCATGGGCGGATATGGCGCGTTCAAGACGGCCTTCCGCTATCCTGAACGTTTTGCTGCGGCGTGCAGCCTCTCGGGCGCGCTCTCGTTGGATATCCTGGACAACGAGGATGACCAGCGTGTCAATGAGTTCGCCTATGTCTTCGGTGACCTCAAGAAACTCCACGGGACGGAACACGATCCCATGGCCTGGCTGGAGAGAGCCGCCCAGAGTCCAGCCGCCCTGCCCCGCCTCTTCATGGCGTGTGGCGGACAGGATGACCTGCTCCCTCTCAACCAGCAGTTCCACGCTGCGTGCCAGCAGACTGACATTCCCATTGACTACGTCGAAGAAAACGGAAAGCACGACTGGCATTTCTGGGACCGGCACATCAAACGCTTCCTGAGACTGGTCCTCGGCGAACCCCAGGCCGGTTAGAGAGCACGCGACTCGACTTCGGCACGGATCCCGACGGCACGACGGGCCTGATTAGCCCACCTCAGGCACGGGGTTGACATACATAGAATTCAGATG
>JAXDDP010000207.1:0-15841 GCA_034676785.1 Anaerolineae bacterium
TCGTCCGCCGCTGGCGAACCCGCCGCCTTGTACTTGGTGTCCATCACGCAGAGCGTCTCGCCGCTGGTGACGTCCTGCAGCGTCAGGTCGATATCGACGCGCAGCTCCGACGCGCCATCGACCACGATCCGCTCCTGGCGCCGGAGCCGCAGCTCGGGCGGCAGGTGCGCGGCCAGCCATTCGGCGACGAAGCGCTCGTAGAGCCGCGCCATGTCGACGAGGAACGGGACCACGGTGCGGTCGCCGGCCTGGTGCGTGGGCCCGGTGTGCTCCAGGAAGAAGCGGCTGAGGGCGTGCAGCGGGCGGTAGTCGTCGTTGAGCCGGTGGTAGAGCCGATCGGCGCAGGCCTGGGCCGGGCAGGGCGTCAGGTCAACGGCGCCGGCGAGCGTGCGGTAGGCACGGCGCACCACGGGCAGCGTGCGCTCGGTGCACACGTGGCTGCGCAGGATGGTCGCCAGCGCCCACGCCAGGATCTGGTTGTCCTCGATGTCGGCCGTGTGCTCCTGGTAGGCGCACGCCAGGTCGGGTGAGAGGGGCCGGCGCATGGTCGCGTTGAGGTCCAGCCGCCCGGTGAGGTAGGGCAGGCGGTCGGAGCGGTCCATGTAGGCGCGGTAGAGCCCGCGCCGTGCGCGGTTGAGCACGCGCTTGGCCAGGATGTGCGCCAGCCGCTCGTAGAGGTCGTCGAGCGACGCGACCTGGACGGTGCCCTCGAGGAAGCGGAAGCTCTTCAGATCGTAGGCGTACTCCAGCATACGGAAGAGGTTCTCGATGGCGGTCTTGGGCTGCAGCACCAGCGTCAGCCCGGCATCGACCGGCAGCTGGCCCACCCAGCCCAGCGGGCGCAGCGACCACTGGTCCCCGGTCCTAGGGGTGGGGAACTCGACCTCGACCTGTGGGCCATAGGTGCGGTAGATGGCCTCGCCGGCCTCGGGGCTCAGGCCGGCGCGCGGTAGCAGCGTCGGCGTGAACTCCTGTAGCATGATACGCCGCGGCGTTGCCGTCATGCGCCGCCCAGGATCCGCGGCCCAACCTTGCCCCACTGGCAGGCCTCCACCTGATCCGCCTGGTCGAAGAAGTACTCCTCCAGATAGGGCACGATCTCCATTGTCCAGATGTCCTCGATCCGCTCGCGCAGGTCGGCGTGCAAGAAGAACGTGATGCCGAGGTGGTAGTTGGGATCGCCGATGCGCAGGTTGATCTCCTTGAGCACCGCAATGAGGGGCTCGACGGGGAACCCGGTCGCGTGCTGGAGGTGGTAATGGCGCAGGACCTCATAGTTGGGCGCGAGCGCCAGGAAGGCGAAGCGGCGGCGCAGCGCGTGGTCGACCAGGGCGATCGAGCGGTCGGCGGTGTTCATCGTCCCGAGGATGCGCACGTTCTCGGGGATGGAGAAGCGGCCGCCGGCGGCAAGGGGCACCTCGGCCTGGCGGTACTCCAGCAGGTACATCAGCTCCCCGAAGACGCGGGCCAGGTTGGCACGGTTGATCTCGTCGACGATCATGACCGAGATCCCCTGGCGCTCGCGGGCCGCGGCGCAGAACTCGAGGAAGCGCCCGGGGACCAGCTCATAGGTGAGCGCGCCATCGGCACGGGGCTTGGGGCGGATGCCCTGGATGAAGTCCTCGTAGGCGTAGGCGGGGTGGAACTGCACGAGCCGCACCTCGCCATCGCCCCCGCCGGCGAGGTGCTGGGCCAGCTTCTCGGCGACGAAGGTCTTGCCGGTGCCGGGCGGCCCGTAGAGGATCGCCTGGCCCTTGGCATGGATCGCGCGGACCCAGCGGGCGAGGAGGGCCTCGTCGAGGCCGGTGTCGGCGGCGCATTGGGGGAGGGGGTAGGGGGGGCGGGCCTCCCTCGTCTCGTCGATAGCCTCGAGTTCAAGGTAGTCGGCGATGACCGGGATTGGGTCGTCCTCTGTGGCTAGGAGGATCAGGGGGAAAAGACGCCGGAAGGTCGTGACGGCGAGCCCGACCAGATCCGCTTTGGATTGGCGCAGCACTTGCGATCTTGATAGCACCAATTCCAGGCTGTTGTCTGCAGATGCAGGATCGCGCAGCCAGTCCTGCCAGGTCATCTTGAGACCCTGAGGGACACTGTCCTTCGAGAGGGTGATCTCGTCGCGACTGCCGAAGACCCATGGTCCGTCAGCCAGTGTGTCACCCAGCATACGCACCAGTGTCTCGTAGTGAGTCTTGCAGTTTCTCGCGAAGCGCTCCCGCGGCTCTGATCCGTACGCGCCGATGTAGAAGCCCAGCTTCAGCATGTCGCGGTTGATCCACGTCGATAGCTGAGCATCCACGGTGCGCTTGCTGCCCTTGGGATAGAAGGCGGCCCAGTAGAAGTCCCAGGCTCCTCCCTGGCCGTAGTCGTTCTTCGGGATACGGGCGAAGACGCGACTCTCCGTCTCCAGGCGCGCCGTGATCTTCTCGGGGAGTTGCGCGGCCACATCGTGCACGAGCTGCTTGAACGGTCCGATTAGCGCGTGCTCGAACGCCTCTCGATGATCCACATAGAAGTCGGTTCGCGGGTTCGCGTGCAGGGCCTGCAGGAGCTCGAAGGTCTGGTTGGTGAAGCAGCCGTCCAAGCTCTGTCCGACCTCCTCCTCCTCATCATCATCCGCATCTTCCCCTTCGAACTGCGCCAGCCCCTGTGTCAGGAGCGTCGACAGCTTCTGGGGGTCGAACACAGCCTCGGCAATGGCAGGGATGTTGTAGCGCAGTAGGTTGCTGCGTGACCAATGCCTGAACCGGCCGGCCGTGTAGGACAGAGTTCGGTCGTAGGCTTGCCGCAGGGCAGCATCCATCTGGCGGACACGCTCCAAAGGCATCTCATACACACGAACGACCGTAGTGTCATCGTCGGTGTTGAAGGGTGACCAGGTATCGTACTCGTCCATCTGGGGTGCGAGCGCATCGATCAGGGAGATGCCACACCTGTGTTTCCTGTAGCCGGGTGCGAAGAACTGCAGGAACGCCCAGTTGCCGTAGTTCAGCCGCAGCGCTCGATCCCGATAGCGCAGCGTGACGGCGAAGCTCTCGTCGTCGGGCCCTGATACCCCGAGCCCTTGCAGTGTGTACTTCAGGAAGCCGAACGCCCACTCGGCCTCATCGCGGTCGATGAAGATCCGGGAGAAAGGGGGGGCGAGCCCTACCAAGGCGGGGTCTCGCCCGGTGTCCCCCAGACGTTCCACGGTGAGCGTCATGTCGTTGCCAAACACGAGCTGGAATCCTGTATCGCCATAGGCATGCAGGATGTCTGATTCCCCAAGTAGAACTCTGGCCAAGGCCTTGACGTGGGCTCCATATGCACTCTGGATTCCGTTCGCTGACAACGATGCGCGTCCGCGCCACGCGTTCCGTTCGCCGACCTCCTGCAAATCCTTGCACTCCAGACGATCACTAGTCCCCTGGACAGCGGCTTGGCGAAGCAAGACTGCGACCTGGTCCAGTTTCACACGCCAGTACGGTGAGTAGGCTCCGCGCTCTGCTCTTGGCATTTCGGACTCCTCTTGGTCAACGTACTTACAGTAGTGCCGGTGAAGGTCGCAGCCGGATGCGTTCACCGCGCCGAGTCGGGCCGATGATAGCCCACAGCGGGTCTAGGCGTGCCATCGTGGTCATGCCCGACTCTGTGTGTCACGAGGTGAGATTGCGGGATCGAGGTACCACACTGCCAGTGTACGACGCTTGCCAGTCTCCGTCTGGGCAAAACTGGCTCCCAACCGCTCGTAGAATCCGTTAGCAGGCAGGTCGATAGGGCACTTCAGCTTTATGGTATTCTGACCGAGCGAGAGCGCCTCTCGGCATAGCGCCCCAACCATACCTCTACCAATTCCCCTCCCGCGGTATTCCGGACGCACAACGATGTGATACAGAGTTGTGCGTCCATCAAGGCGATGATGATATTCGAGAAAACCTGCCAGTGCCGAACCGTCGTGGGCCACAATCATCTCACCACGATTGGCTGCGGACGTCAGCGCCGATCGCACAATGAAGCCCAACTCAGCTCGATGCTCGTCAGCGAGTGCCTTGATTGGATCCACATCGGCGAGCCGAGCCTTTCGGATGCCAAACCCGCTGATCTCACTGATTCCAGATATCAAGGATCTCAACCTCCTTGGGGGGCCGCGTGCTGCCACCATGGTGGCTACGACGTGGTCGAATGCTCAACATGTTCACAGTTTCTCTTTCGTCGTCGACCAGCACCGCCTCACCGGTTCTCTGAAGTGCTCCAATGAGTGTCCTAAGCTCACTGCCCATATAGTCCTGACTCAGGCTATTGAGTGCGGACACGTCAGCCTTGGATGTTAGTTTGTGGCTGAGGATAATGTCACACTGTGACAGGATTTCCGGGTCGATGGCGGACGGTTGTTGGCTCGCCACTACCAACGACAGCCCTGGCTGGCGACCCTCCTTAGCCCACCGTACGAGCTGTTCCTTTGATAGCGTCTTTGCTCCCGAGGGCACAAACTGATGAGCTTCATCTATCAGCATCCATATGCGCGGCAGACCCGTTGCGAGTCCGAATTCCTCTCGCAGCCGCGCATCCGATCTTCCCCGGAATAGGTTCCGGGCGATTACGGAAACCGTGAGGTTGCGCCTCCCCCTGTTCCCTGGCTCAAGCTGGCTCAGGTCAAGGACGTTGATCGCGCCGGGAACAAACAGTTGCTCAAGCGGGCGATAGCCGTCCGAAGCGAAAATCTGCCAACCTATTGCGGCATGCAAGCGATTCGTAAGCGCTTCCCTGGTCGGATCGGGGGCTCTACCATCTCTCTCTATCGCCCGAATGATATCTTGGATTGTGAATGGAGTTATTCCGTCGGTCAGCTTCTGTACTGCCCGGTCTAGAACTATTCCTAGTGGTCGGTTAATGTCCGCGCCAAAGAGGTCACACCAGCCATCGGAGGAGAGGTCGGATGGGTTGAGCTGCAGGCGTACTACATTCACACCACGCTTGGCGAGAGCATCCAGGATATCCGGGCCGTAGAACGTCTCGGGCACACCAGGGATCAACAATCGGACTTCGTAGCTCTTGGGCGAGAGGCCCCACTTGTACAGGGTGTCTTGTTCATGGATATTTCCCTGGCTCATCGTGTGATAGACTCCCATGGGGTCGACGATAATCGGGATGACCGCGTCTCCGCCAACCGCGACGAGCTCTTCCACCAGTACACCTAGAGTGTACGATTTTCCGCTCCCGCGTTTGCCGCACACAAGCATAGCACGGGAGCCCTCCGCGTTGAGGAAGACCAACTCATCCGACATGGTCTCCTTACCCAATAACATCCTCATACATTGACCTCCACCCTGACGAAGGGGACTAGGCTCTCCCAGTATGAAAGGCCGCCGTGCACGCCGCTGTCATTGCTTCGGATCTCAGCTGCCAGGACAGGGTAGTGACAAATAACGAATCCCTGGCCGGATTTCTGGATGCAGTTTACTCGTGAGGACGTAGTGCTGTTAGTACCGTACCGCGGATGTGACAGCCGCAGCTCGTCAGCTCGCTGGAGCGCGTGCTGATCGCGCCACAGAATGCCATGGTCGGAGACAAGATAGGCTGCTCCCCTTAGGCCGCTTGAGGCCAGAACACCGATCAGCTTCTGGTAATCATACCTGATGGCGTTCACGCAAGCGCTGGTCTCAGCACTAGAGATCTCACGACGTCTATGCGCCAAGCCATCAAGTCCCTCTCGCACTAGCTGTATGTATGTACCGCGTAGGTCCGGAGTTCCGAGGATGGTCAACGCCTCGGCCATGCTACCGACGCGTGTCAAAGGGACACCTTCGTACAAGTAGGCTGATACATCGTTCTTCTCTCTGTTCCAGTATGAGAAGCCCCTAGATCGGCGAATGCCGACGTCGATAAGCCTGCGAGCCAGCGATGGTCTGCCTACTATTGAGGGGAATCCTATGGTTGGTATCAGACCACCATCACTCGTGCGTCCATATGTTACTGAGGGACCGTCTACGAAGCAGGGTTCTACGTGCTCTGGCCAGTCCTTGACATCATCGTAGCATAGGCCGTCTACCAACATGAGCGCGACCACCGCATAGTTACGCTGAACTGCATCGGCAGTGATGCGCTCAGCGACACGCTCGTGGGTTAGCAGGTGAGTTCGCGCGTAGTGTGTGCGAGCTGGCAGATTGTCAGCGAATGCCTCGGGTGGAGGGCAGGAAGCAAAGTGCATCAGTGTGAAGCGCGGTTCATAGCGTGGGTCATATGTGGTGATGAGTATAGGCCGCACCGTATGCGGATGTACTGAGTCAAGCTCTTCGGCTACTATGCTCGGATTAGCCACGACTTCGACGGCTGGCGGCAAGCAAAGTGGCACGAGTGGGTGTATTTTTCCCATCACTGGTGACCGCTGAAGCAGGCTTATGAGATCGTTGATCTCAGTCATACCTGATTGCTTCGGCAACGAGTCGCAGACGGCGCTTCGCGTGCAGGCCTCTTACGGCATTCCAGAACTCCTCCTCAGAAAGACGTTGTGCGGTCTGGCGCAGTTCGCCGAGTTCCAGTTCTGATGCCTCGCCCGTCAATAGACTACACAGAAGTTGTTCCGGCCCTGTCAACTCCATATTGCGGAGTCGACTGCTAAGTGCGTCTACCTGAGGATGGTATTCCTGAACTAGGCCCACTACCTTACCTAGGGCGTGCACGATGCGATGGAATCCGCCTTCACCTTGGGTCGGGAAGTCACGTACAGTCTTGGTGTCGCTCAGTTGGTCACATAGATCACTAAGCTCACAGACCACTGAGTCATACTTCGCTCTGAGATCGCTACCTTGTTCCATAAGGTTGGCACGCTCTTCTGGGGGCAGCACTGCAATGTGTGGCGATGACAGTGTTGCGGTGATAGATTCCCTCTCCTTGGCTACAGTCCGTTCTAGTCTCTCTCTCATTTTGTCCAGCGCGTTCTGGGCCTCACTAATGAGGCGGGCGTAGCTGTCCTCAGGTGCGAGGGGATTGTACTGCAGCGGCGACCACAACTGATCTGATGGGAAATGCAGCGTGCTGATGACCATGTCGCGGTACCGGTCCTGTAGGTGGGCAAACGACTGTACAGCTTCGTCACGTACTTGTCGGACCGACGCCGCGATCTCAGCCAGGCGCATCGAATAGGTGGGAGCGTGTGGAAGGGCCCCCAACTTCTCAGAACTGATGTGTGCGTTGATCTCCTGCGCCAAAGCGTCAAGTCTCTGGCCGTGTTCACGGACGATCTCACCCAACATCTGGATGTCTACTTGAAGAGCCGAGCCGTCCCCGACCAGTTTGGCCCATGCCGCGAACTCATTGTACCTGGCAGTGAATTCATCGCGACGTGTCTGCATCTCTACCAGTAGTCCATCGAGTAGCTTGAGGCTGGTGGCTAGCCTCGCCAATGACTTGGAAGACAGGTCATCCGCGTGGAGCGCAGCTTCGATAGCTTGTACATCCCGCTCCAGTTTCACCGCATCGGCATTCAGCGAAGCAAACTGGCGCAACACGCGTGTCCGGAGATCGTTAACTTGTGCCACATAGTTGACCGAGCCCTGTAGGGCGGTTTCGAGACCGCTGCCCTGTCTCCGGTCTGGACGTGGTACTCTGGACAGCAGTCTGTTCGTCTCCTGCTGCAGTGTCTGATGTCGCTCTTCGATGAAGGCCGCGAGATGCCGACGGTACGTCTGTACTGAGCGCCTTAGGCGAATGGTCTGCTCATCATCTGGCTTCTCCCGCAGCTTCTGTTCCACAAAGGTTCTGGCCTTCTCGGCTTCCTTCTGCCACTGGTTCAGTTGGTTCGATTGGGAGAACGGGACCAGAAGCTCCGCGATATCTTGTTGCCAGGTGTTGATCTCTGACAGCAACTCATCGAGCGATGGGGCTTGCGTGATGGACTCGCGCCAGACACCCTTGCGACTATCGCGTTCTACTAGTCCCCTTTCCGACATAAGGTCGAGGGCAGCATCGATCTCCTTCTCCTTGTACCCCAGTTGCTCCGCACGCTGATAGATAACACTGCTTGGCAGTGTGTGGACTTCAAAGGTACGACCGGCCGCACGGACTCGATCGCGTTCGTCGGACGATGCGAGCCACGACTTTATGGCTTGTTCCAGCGGGTGTAGTCTGAAGCGTACCGCACCTAGTTTACCCTCCGCTATCTCGCGTTTGGTCGGGAACTCACGTACCACCTCGATCAAACTTGGGAAGTTGCTGATGAACGTATCTAGCCCAGTATTGGTTAGGGCGAACAAGGTCGCGATGTCATCCTTGGTTCCTTCAAAAACGATTTGACCCTGCCGTTCATGGCTTGTCTCCAGGTGTTTGAGCGCATTGCAGTACTTGAGGAGCGAACTTGTCCAATTGCTGACACGAATCAGCGTATCGTAGTCCTGATACATTGCTTCGAGCATCTGCTGCAAGCCTGTCTCGACAATGCGTTCGTGGCCAGCGTCGATGTTTGCGCCAACACCGCTGTTGAAGAGCTCGCGGAAAGCGCAGTCCAGAACGTCCGACTGGAAGTAGGTAACCTCCTGGTCATCCTTTCTAGGAATCAGGTTCTGATCTCGCTTTTCGCTTAACACCTCGTGCAACGCGAGGAGCAGCAGCGGTGTCAGCTTATAGGGAGACACGATCGGGGTGATGATCCGCTCCAGATTCGGTGAGATGTTCCCTTCCTCACGATGCATCAGGTTCAGCGTAATGTCCAGCTGGTGGGTCCGATAGTCCAGAGACAATGGTTCTTCATGGAATCTACGCTGTTCTTCAGCGAGGTCTAGATGCCGCCTGAGCCGGAATTGGACCACCGCCTCGCCCAGTGGCCCTGCATCTCTTGTAGGTTCATCTTCCCATAGTATCCGTACGTGAACCCTGCGTTCGGGAAAACGACGGGAAAAGGCATTGAAACTGCCCTCAAACAGTATGCCCGCGTCCCGAGTCAGACCCTCGGGGATACTCTCGACAATAGACCATTGATTCTCCGGGAACACCCGCTGGGTGAGAAGAACGCGGAGGGCGGCGACTGCTCTTTGGCGTGTTTTGTCTGAGGTCTCGTAGTAGGTACGCCAGAACTCCCGGATGGTCGTCGTGATCCAATCGGATTCCACGATCACTTGGTCCAGTCCCCTTAGTGTGAACCCGGGATTCCTAACGTCTCCCACCGAGATGATAAGGTCCCCCAGGGCACTATGAGCCAGGTCGTCAAACGCATCCACTAGACCCAGACGGATCTGAAGATCGCGCCTAACACCCTCATTCGGAAAAGCGGCTGCCCATCTGATGGCCTGCTGTCGCTGGCTATGTCCCTTCACCAGGCTGTGATCCAGTGCTCGAGTCACTACTTTCGGTATCTTCTTCGGACTGTCGTACTGAATGCGCCCCTCCACGAAATCATCCACAAGGTGGCAGGGGGTATAGGGATCGTCGGTGGGATAGCCGAGTTCTATGTAGCGCTGCGTTGCTCTCCTAAGGGCATTGACGACTGTTCGAGGCCCATCTGATAGGTCGCTGCGTGCAGAAATCTGTCCGAGGGCCTCCAGGGATTCGCGTGTGACGATTCGGTCACGGTGATCGGCGAAATCGAATTCCTGTGCCAGGCGATGCCAAAGCCTCTCGGTAAACTGTCCATCGTACACAGTACCCAGGTCCAAACTGGCCTGCAGTACTCGGTGGACCAAGTCGCCCCTTTGCTCCCGCATCAGGGCCAGCTCCTTGGGAGGTATCACCAAGATGAGCCCGAAGCAGAGATAATGCCTGCGGGTCAGAATCGCTCCTATTACGTCGAAGAGCGGGCTGATCGGGTCCTTGACTCCGGACTTGATCTCCGGCTCAATGTACTGCTGGATTTCATCCGCAATGATCAACAGTCCATCATATCCCGCACCTGTGGCCAGATTCGTTAGCTCCTCGAAGAACCGGATGTAGTCTGCCGGCGTCACCTCAAGGATTTCAGGTGTGTCCTGCACCATGCGTCGAGCTGCAGCAAGGCCAATAGCATACTTCTGAGCGACTGTCTCAGCGCTCCGCGCAATGATGGACTCATAAAGGGTGCTGGCTTCCCCGACTGCGGAGGGGCGCGTTCTGCCGATCTCGTATTTTGCCCAGCCGAAGGTGGCCACGATCAGGTCGGTGAGCTTGTTTAGCTGGAACGGCGGTATAGCAAGGATATTCTCCGACCGAGCCCGCTCCCAGAGATATAAGGCAGTACTAGTCTTGCCGTGACCATATTCGGCCGTGATGTATCCTCGGAGAGCGCCCGCCTGACGTACTTCCCGAATGACCTGCTGTTCGAAGCCGCGTACGCTTTGCCGGCTGTCGCGATCCTCAGCCTGGCGCCCAAAAGGTACGTAGGTTCGTACGTGGCGTTTGTATGCCTCGTCAACGGCTTCGGGGCGCTCCAGCAGATCGTATGCACGCTGTGTGGCAACGATTTCCTCTTTTTCGAGTATTGCGCGTAGTCCTTCAATGCTCATAGGGCAACCTTTCTAGGGTAGTACTGATTGAACGACGGCCCAGAGGTTGGTGCTGTAGAAGGGCTCCAGCGAATAGAAGTCAAGCAGGCTAAGGTTCCGATAGACGATATCGACATCCGTCACATTGGGTGTACCAAGCTGTACCGATGTAAGCCCAATCCGGTTGGGGAACGACGTGATAAGCAGTGCGGTGTTGGTTCCCCTTAACTGAAGCTCGCCTATCACCTCACGTAGTCGTATTGGCTCAGATGGCACGTTGTCAACGACAATCTGCGAATCATCCCGTCTTGACGACTCTCGAAGTAGTCTTGGACTAGCGTAGAAGGGCGCCCCAGCAGCCCTAGCCACAACCCAACCAAGCATGGTCTTGCCTGATCCGGGTGGGCCCCATAGGTTCACTCTGCCTGGGAAGCGCCACAAACGCTGCAATCGGCCGAACGCAGCAGCTTGGCTATCGGTTAGAAGCCGTTGGTGTGCCTCGGCCTTCAGCCTATTCAGCAGCGCCAGGAGATGGCTCATTAGCGTTGACCTTTCACCGTTGCAGCTACAGATCATCAAGCTTGGGCCATCGCCCGAATCTCAGGAACCTACCATACACGCCGGCCCCCGTGCCTGGGCGTATGATCTCAGGATACAGCGGGAGTACCCAGTCGATAACCCTGTCAACCGCAGCAAGATCCAGAAGGCATAGGCGACAGACCTCAGCCCTCCGCTCTGGCGTCAGCAGGAAGTCAGTTCCTGTTTGAGCGCCAGTTGTCCTTGCAACCCATCCCATACCCATCAGGGCAAGCTCCGGTGCACAGAAGTGCCGGCGGCGAAAGGATCCATTCTCCACAACTGGTGGCGTCAAGGCATCGAGCCACTTCCTGACACCGCGTATGCTCTTGGGGCCAAACGATGGATCGCGGCCGAAGGTCTCATGGATCTCGTTCCGAATCTCTTCAGCGAGCACATTGGTCGTTGATGCCAGATCTATCGAAGCTCGGAGCCAGTCAGCGTTACTGACAGCACGGTAAGTCCACAGAACGGTGTTCGATTCGGGCGATTCGGAATTCCAGCCTGTATATAGGAGGAAATGGACAAGGTCTGGTCTCAGGTCAGGTTTGGCTCTAGCGACAGCATCTCCTTCTGGCGTGAGGGTGATCATACCTGCTCCGTCAGTGGTCAATAGCCCACAGGAAGTTGCCAACGACTGTACCTCTGTCCGGTTGCTTAGGCCGTTGGCAGTCGAGAATGCTGCTAGAGCTGCGGCGCTGCCCAAGCTAGGCTTGTGTTGATCCATAGCATCCAGAAGTTGAATGACGTTGTCCGGACTGGCTTCGGGAGGGAAGTGGAAGACTAGCTTTCTCGCAGCCATTTATCATACTCCTGTTTGTATCTCGGTGATCCATTCTCATAGATGCGCCTGATGTCGCTATGGCAGCGCGCATTGACCATTTCGACGCTTTGCCGAACTGCAAGTAGGTTGTGAACCGCCCTATACAATTTCCTGCCCTGTAAACTCTCTATCGAGTGGCAGAACGGACAATCGTGCTGTGTGAGAGACTTCAGTCGCTCAAGTTCGCCGAACTCGATCCCTTGCTGCATCCGCGACCGGCCATTTCGGTGAGAGATATTGTAAGCTCTGGTGAATGGCAGGAAGATCTGTCCGTAGCCGGCTGATTTGATCCAGGAGGAAGAGTCAAATGAACCTGCCCCCACGCCGTAGATCATCGCTACCAGGGCGGGCGCTCCTAACCCAAAGAGGTGCACTCGCACGCCGTTTGTTCTCGCTATGTCGACAACGTAACGCGCCAGGTCGATCGCAGTACTGGTCGCCACGTTCACTTGGCTGTTCTTGCCTATCGTGCCAAAGCTCCCAAATCCCATCTGCTTCAGTCCAAGCTCCAAGTACACTCTTACGCAGTAATCTACCTGCTCTAGCGTCCGCCCGTGTACCACTCCCAGGGCCTTGTCCTGCATATATGCGGGAAGCTCTTGAAAGAACAGGGCACCATATAGGACAGTATCGCGCACCTTCGTCCAGACTGTCTCTTCAGAATCCTGAGATGTAGGTACGTGATCGGGTAGGGTGTAGATATCTGCCCAAGAGTTCTTCGTATACAGCTGGAGGAGGGGGTAGTACAACTCACTGTACGTGAGTCGTCCCACCTGTACGTAGTACCCGCCGCTGTCGAACATCACCCTAGTTCCATTGGCCTCACGGAGTTTGCGGACGAGTAGAAGGGAGTCGTGCGGGGCAAACAACGGCGTGAAGAGAACGCGCTGCAACGGGCTCGGCTCGACTGAATGTAGTGTGAGCAGATTTCCGATCTTTCGAATGTCGCTGGGACAGAGAGTGAGTGCAGTATAGAAGTCCAGCATGGGCGCCTCCTAGGTCTGGTCCCATATCCCAAGATCAATGAGGTCGTACTCCTGATCAACTTCGTCGGGCTGTTCGTCTACTCCGCCTTGGGACCCGGCTGCCGGCAGTTGTGCAGCGTCTCGGGCTATAGCCTCACCCAAGGGTGTCAGCTGGTATCTGCCGTATGACGTCTTGCGAGCTGCCCCAATGCTGACCAGGATCGATATGCGGTTTGAGGTATCGTCGAGTCCTAGAGGATGTACATCCGACAACCTGGAACCAAGACCCGCCGCAGAAGTCGGTTGGTGGCGCAAGAACAACCACCAGAACTCCCTCATAGCGGCGACACGGCCGGTCAGTGAGTCCAGACAATAGAGGCGCAGCTCCTGCAGACCAAGAGGTGCCTCGGGATTTATGGATATCAAGCGCTCGGGTTCGTCCTGCAGGAAGACATATGGTATGAGCCCGACAGCATAGTACGAGGACATGATGCTCTGGAGAAGCCAGGGAGACCGCAAAGCGGAGCTCTCCGCCCAGAGCAGGACTTGATCCAGAAATCTCACTGCAGCAACTGGCTGTCTCAGAATTCCCGAGGCCACAACAACGCTGTCGAAGAAGACATCAGGACTTCCAGGTGGTGTAGTTACTGTTGTTGGACACCAAGGAAGAACGGGGCAGATCTCGGTCTTCCTATGCCGCTCCCAAGCGACAAGACTGAAGACTCCCTCCCCAAGGAGCATGAATGTGTCGTCATAGCGCTGTAGTAGGCCGTAGACATATGCGGCGTCCAGTTCATCATCGGACTCAGCGTTGAGCTGATCCGCAATGTCCGCGTAGTGAGACGGCGTGCCTAGCCCCATAAGGGCTGCCCTCAACTGCTCTAGGCGAGTCGACCCCCCCATTTTCTGGCGTCGGTCGCCGCCGGGCAGCTTCTCAAGGAGGCTATCAATCAGCGCCCGTACCGAATCGTGCGTGAAGTCGGACTCGAACAGGCAACCGAGCTGGCCATCTATCATGTCGCGCACTGGCTCGGGATACTGAGGGTGATGTACCCGTCCGCCTGCGACAGTGAGTGCTGCTTTGGACCCCCGCAGTTCCGTCTGCATACGCTTCAGCGCCCGATTCTCTATCTGCCTGATGCGCTCCCTGGTCAGCCCGAACTTCTGGCCGACTTCCTCAAGGGTATGCTCCACACCGTCCTGCAGGCCGTATCTCATCTCGACTATGGCCCGATCGCGACTTGCCTGGGTGCCCGTAGCAGCCACTGCTTTCTCAATGGCATACGCATACGCCATTGTGTCGGGGACTTGGTCGGGCTGCTCGGTGTGAACATCAGGTACGAAATCGTGAAGCATCCAGTCTTCGTCGTTCTCATCAGGAGACCGCGCTCTCAACTCACGCCTGACAGAAGCTGGTAGCTTGTCGTCGAGCCGCAGTGGAGGCATCGCACACTTCAGGACGGCCGCAATGCCCCGAAGCCGCTTACGGTGGGACTTGCCCCCTGGCGCAGACCGAGTCTGCCCGTTATGTTTCGCGGACTCTGTCACGTCCGAGGTGCTACGTGAAGCGTGGCCTGTTCTACGCGCTATCCGCATCAGCATGGCATGTGTTAGGGTCGCTCCAGTCTCCTCCGCGAGCACTTCCGTCATCTGGTTGACCTGCTCATGCATATGAACCGGGAGCCGGATAGTTCGGCTATGGTCGGCTACTGCTCGGCCCAGTGCCTGCCAGATCCAGCTGGTCGCATACGTAGCGAACCTTTTGATCTGCCTGTAGTCGAACCGATCTGCCGCGCGCATCAGACCCAGCGCGCCCTCCTGCACAAGGTCCTCATACTCGATCCCGTTCCCGACGTGGTTTCGCGCGATTTTGAGGACGTATCGCAAGTAGCCAGTGACCAAGGTGTTCCTAGCGTGCTGAGCTCGGCTCATCGCGGCTTCGTCGACCGTGAACCCCGGACTCTTCTCGGCAGCCAACTCGCGTTCGCTTAGCGTTGGCAGACCCGATGGTCCGTCAGAGGACCGAATCACTCTATCGAGGAGCCTATCGGGTAGGAGTGCCAACAGCTCAGCGACCATATGGGTGAGTTCAAGGGCAGAGTCTTTTCTGTCAGCAGTCGCGGACGCTTCGACCATGCGCATGAACCTCAGTAGCGCCGAGCGGTGCAGCTTGTGGATGTCCCCCCGCGCTGATAGGCATTCCCGCGCCCACAGGTTGGTTCGTGGAGGCTCTATATCGATGCTTGCGCACAACCTACATAGCTCGGCATCTGCCCTCAGCAACTTGGAGTACACCGAGGATAGGGTCGTATGGCAATCACTGTCTCTTCCGTCGGCATCCGCAATGCGTGAGGGAGCTCGTAGATGGACACCAAGCCAGAGTTCCTGGGGGAGGTGTGCTATGGGCAGCAAGTTGCCAACGTCCTCGAATAACGAGCAAATGAGTAGGTGTCGTCTGTCCTGCAAGTCAAGCGGGACAATAGGGTCTACGGGATGCTGGTTCCTGTTCCCTTCATCTCGTTCGGCGGAGATCTGCATTGTCAAGGGCTCATCGATAGCTAGCTGTGTCTGCGTCACGTGTCTTCCCACCGTGTATGCTGTCTCTAGGTCAGCATATGGAACCGCGCCCAAGCAAAGACGCGGAGATCTGATTCTGGTTGCTCTTTGGTGAAGATCGTGGAGACCAAGAACTGCTTGGCATGCCTCGGATCACCCGCTGCTCCCAATGCGTTCGTCGGCTGCACCTGATAATCTCAGTATACACTAACACGAGATTGTGAGCAACTAATCAGTTTACCTCATGCTGAGTCTTCATCCATTTATGTTTGTGGCTGCTATACCTCTAGGACTAGTATTCGCCACCATTCGTGGTATGCGATGCGTCGTTCCCAGCCAGTTGGCACCTCCTGGGGTGAGCTCGATGCGCGCTGCGCGGCCCGATCCGCGCGGGCCAGCACCCGCCGCGGGCCGATCTTCAGCACAGCTTGCTGCAATGGCGGACCGTAGTGTAGTCCCGGTTCTCGCATCGCGCAAGGACGTGGGCTTGACGTCGT
>JAXDDP010000208.1:0-8899 GCA_034676785.1 Anaerolineae bacterium
CGAGACAATCCGGACGTATCTCGACATCAGGCTCCCGGATGGCCGGTTCCTGAAGGCGCCACTCAGAGGCGCGCAGTGGATCAGCGAGATCCAGGAAGGCTACCGTCTCCTGCTGGCGCCCGGCGCCCAAGGTGACGTCACCCTCGCCTTCGCCATCGAGGAAGGCGACCGTTGAGACGGGCCAAGTCACATGCTCGCGAAGCCTGCGCGTGAAGTGGACCGTGCGGGGACGCCGAATCGTTGATGCCGCAGAGGCAGAGGATCGCGCAGAGCGCCGCTGCGGCCGCGTCTCATCCTCACGCAGTGAGGCCCGCGCCGCTCTAATCTGCCACTGCAGACACATCTCGTTTGAGCGCCCCTGCTCCGCCAGCATTGGTGATACGGTCTGCCGTCGCATCTTCAACACAAGTCAAGAGATCGAGTATAGGCACGACAATAGCGCCTTGACCTGCACCATCCTTCAGCGCCTTGGTTCAGAGTATGAGGCACCGGCTGTGTCGCGCGTCCTCTGGATTGGCGGATTCCCCCGGGAGGATTCATCGCCTATCGAGCTAGAACACCGTAGGCAACAGGTCATTCTGCGTATGGCAAGATGGTGTTGACGCACGTGCATTTGCAGTTTATACTGGTTATGTTGCCGGGTGCACGGGCTGTTGCTAAGCCTACATCCTGCTACGCCAGGGGGCGAGGCTGCACAAATACTTGAGCCTACCCCAAGCTTCTCCCACAGAGGTTGCCTGGGTGCCTCGTTCGGACGAAGGTGCTGTCCTGGTGCTGTGCCAGATGTTGCCCGTTGTGCTCATCGATTGTCGGTCCCACGCCTCTTTGCGTAGATGTACGCGGCACTGATCGTAGATCCACGCTTATTGCGGCCTGCAGGATCTGCTAGACTGGTGCACTAGGGCGGGGCAACGGCAAAGCCGGCCAAGATGGGAGGCGTCGGTATGTCTACGGGGGATGATGCCAATCTCAAAGAGCTGACTGAACGTTACTGGTTGCAACTCGAGCAGAACTCCCGTAATCGCCTCTCCGTGTGGCGCTCTACCTATGTGCCCAAGCTGCTCGTCTATGAGCTCGCCTATATGAAGGCGCACCACGCTTTTCCTGAGCAACCTTGTGCCACACTGGTACTCCTGGTTGGACACTCCGTGGAGCCGCTGCTGCAGGCAATTTGCGCCTATCAGCCAAGTGAAGTCGTGCTGGTGTTGAGCCGCCATTACGGCCGCGATCTTACCGGCGAGGACTTTTCTGCTGTGCTGCGCGACCTGATATGCCGGCTTGGACCTCAGCACGGCCTGTCAGAACGCAAGATCACAATCGTCCCGCAAGAGGTAGATGGAAGCCCTGAAGCTGTGTTCCAGGCGCTTCGCGAGACAGTGAGGAGTCGTGATGAGGTCGTGATCGACATCACCGGTGCGAAGAAGAGCATGGTCGCCGGAGCGTTTCTCTACGCTGCTTACGCCAACGTGCCGGTATCCTATGTCGACTTTGATGATGAGCAGTACAACGTGCATCAGCAACGTCCCTATGGCTTTGCGTCGACAATCCGGATCTTCGCGAATCCCTACAACCAGTTTGCCCTGCGCGACTGGGAGAGGGTGCAGCAGCTGTACAACCACTATCATTTCCGCGAGGCTGCGCGTCTTCTGGAGTCGGGCATTCTCGACATGGTCCGGCCGCCTCGTTTCGAGGATGGGCACCGCGTCGCGGCGAAGCGACTCTTGACTGCACTGCGCTGCTACACGCTGTGGGACTCGGGCGATTTCCGTGGCGCATCTGCCGCCGCGGCGACGTTGCGGTCTGAGGGTGTGGATTTTCCCGCGCCAACGGCGGTCGAAGTGCTGGGCGCGATTTGGCCTGAGGACGTCTCTGACCGGCCGGCACAGGAGGCTGCCGGAGCTCTCCTTGCCTGGCACGAAAACCTGAAGCTAGGGAGTGGTGATCCTCACCAGTCGTTCTATCTGTGTGAACGCTGGCTCATCCCCTACGCAGAAGACGAGTTGGCGCGCATCCAACGTCTATACACATACAACGAAGACAACCGGTCGGCCCTTCTGCGATCTGCATCACTCAACGAGGTGTTGCTGCGAGCGCGCGATCTGGCACTGAAGCGCGACACTGTCGAAGGTAGGGGAGTCGCTAGGCGTGACCTACGCGAGGAAGTCGGGGGCAAGCCACTACTGGCTCGGCTGACGAACAACACCGCGCGGCCGCTTCAGGAGTTCTGGGCTGACTGCGGACTCGACGTAGGAACACTTTTCGATCTTCGGAACAAGAGCATTCATACCTATCTGTCAGTGCCGACACACGTGGCAGCAGCCGCGTGGCGTGTCGCACGTGCGAATCTACGGGACTTCCGGACACACTGGGCGACTGCAGACCAACCGCGCGGCGCCGTCATTGGCGCCGTCAGCTGGCGTCACTTGAGCGAGCTTTGCGGCACGGATGCATTTCTGACCCCGAATCTGCTTGATTGAGGAGGCCTACCATGCGTTATCTGCTTGCTGCCGAGGCAGACCGGATCCAGGATCTGCTCTTCAGATCATCACAACTGCGTGAGGTGGCTGGCGGCAGCCAGATGCTGAAGCGCTTCTGCGATGACGTGCCGAGTCTCTTGGGGAGGGCGCTAGGTGTGCCCCTGGAGGTGATCACGGCTGGCGGAGGGGGTTTCTTCCTCAGCTTCGCTGACCCTGCTCATGCGCAGCAGTTTGGGCCGGCGCTCGCTGAAGCGTACAGCCGGGCTACTGGGGGAACCTTGAGCTATGCCGCGCAGGCTGAACCCTATGAATCCGATGCGGATTATGGTGCGGCGAGCCAGAGGGCTGCCGCCCGCCTGCAGGCTGCCAAGCACGCGGGCCGCCGCATCGCCTTGCCGCAGACACCCTACGTCGCCTTCTGTGAGTCGTGCGGTGTTGGCCTGGCGGAGGCGCACACGGCTGTTTGGGATGAGGTGGAGGATCCTCACTATGTGTGTGGCGCGTGTCGCCAGAAAGCCAACGAGGGTAGAGGATTACTCGATAGCCTGCGGAGCTTCTATCAGAAGATCCTGGGCTCGACCGACCTCAAGGGCTGGGATATCGCCCATAGCGCCGATGACATCGCCCGTCATGATTCCCGGCGTTACGTAGCCTACATCGTGGCTGACGGCAACGGCATGGGGGGGGTCTTCAGGCAGTGCTCCAAAGCACAGGCTACGGCGCTTTCGAAGCGCCTGGAGGAAGCGATTCAGGACGCAGTCGTCTCGCCATTGCGGGTGCTGATGAAAAACGAAGATGCTGCAGAGCAGACGGGGCTTCTGCCCGTATTGCCACTCATTATGGGCGGTGACGATCTGTTTGCGCTGGTACCTGCGCCGTGGGCGCTCGATATCGCCGGGCGGCTCTGCAACGCTTTCGGTGAGGCTATGACCTCCTTCGTGGAGGAACAGGGCCTTCCCATAGCGGTAACGATGACTGCAGCAGTCGTGGTCTGTAAGGCCAACTACCCCTATCTGCTGGCGCACGAGATTGGGGAGGCACGACTGAGCGAAGCAAAGCGCGTGGTGAAGGCGCTTGCCGACGCACTGAAGCTGCCGGTCGGCGCTGTCGACTTTGAGGTAGTCTTGGGCAGCCAGCTTGCACCTGATTCGACAGCCAGAAGCTATCGATCCACGTTGCGCCCCTACTTTCTGACCGATAGCCCCGACATACGTAAGTGGGGCTTGCCCTTGTCGACCCTTCTGGAGGCGCGATGGGAGCTTGCACACTTGCCAGCGGGCCGCCGGAGTGAGCTACGAGAGCTCTTCGACCAGGCCAACACAGTGACTACCCCGAATGAAGGTGCGTGGAACGGAAAGCTGGACGCACTCGTGGACCGGGTCAAGCAGGTTGATCCCAGTACAGCCGGGTCAGACCAGGCGCGGGAACCCAGCCGACTAGAGAAGCAACTGACGAAACTGGGAGGCGTCCACCTTGAGGACTGGCCGCGTCTAGCCCGGACACACCGTGCTGAACGTTGGGCGGGACACGGTCTCGGTGACCTGCTACGGGTCTGGGACTGGGCCCTGCGAGTGGACATGCCGCGGCGGCTATACGAGGGAGGTGGCGAATGAGCGTCAAACTGACTTTCCGCATAGATCTGAGCGCGGACTACCACGTGGGCACCGGTCACGGTTTGGGCACCGAGGTCGATTCGGCGCTTATGCGGGATTCCGATAACGTGCCCGTCCTGCGCGGCAGCACAGTGAGTGGCTTGCTCCGCGATGGCCTGTGGCAGTTGCTGCAACTGGATAGCCTGAGCGCCAGATACAGAGCTTGCCAGGCTTCTGGGCTGACGAAAGACCAGACCTCTGACCGCTACTGCGGCCAACACGCGGGAGCTGGCTCTACGCTGGCCGCCTGCCCCATTTGCCGGCTGTTTGGCACGCCCGGCATGCAGAAACACTGGCGCTTCGGATCGGCACGCCCGCTGGGGCACGCGCAGGTTGCTGGCGATCCCTATACATCTGAGATCCTACCGGCCCAGAAGGTCACCCGTGTTCGTGTCCACCCGCGAACTCGGCGGGCGGCGCCCAACCAGCTCTTCTCCGAAGAACAGGGGGCGCCGCTCACCTTCGAGTTCAGCGTGACGACTGGGGCTTCTGGCGATGGTGTCTTGGACGAGGCTGCACTCCTGGTTGCCGCTGCGCGTATGGTCCGTGAACTCGGCGCATCGCGCCGGCGAGGACAGGGCGAGTGCCGGTTCACGCTGACTGCGGTCGAGGGTCTCGAGCTCGAGGACGATCCGCAAGCGGCCCTGCTCCAGCGTTTCGCTGAGCGCTGGATCACCGGTGAGGTGCCGCTGGTTGGCCAGGTCGCCGTGAGTGCTCCGCCGGAACTGCCCGCTCTCGCGTCGGATGACAGCCACACGAGGCGTATCCGGATCCTGGCCCGGATTGATGAGCCGGTGATCGTGGCACAGCGCGCCATGGCCGGTAACCGGTTCGAGACACGTCCGTATGTGCCCGGATCTGTGCTACGGGGTGCGCTGGCCAATCAGGCAGCGCGTCGCTTTGATGTCACTGCTGACGATGTCTATGACGTTTTCCTGAGGCTGTTTGTGCGTGGCGCGATCCACTTCTCGGCGCTCTATCCTACGCGTCGCGTCTCCACCGGGATCTACGCCAGCGTCCCTGTACCTCACGATGCATACCGGTGCAAGGTCTACGAGGATCATCCCGTGATCTGGGGCACGCAGCACGCTACGCTTCCGGAGCAGTGCTTGGGGCAGAATTGCGAGCAGGGGCTCAAGCGGACCCGTGGTGGTTTCTACAGCATAGAGAGGGCTAAAGCGGAGAGTTTCTCGCCGAGCGAGTGCGTCGAGATGCACCTCGCAGTGGACCCGGAGACAGGGCGCGCGGCTGAAAGCCAGCTCTATGAGTACACCGCGCTCGCGGCAGGCCAGTATCTCGAGGGCGAGATGCAGCTGGCGGGCGACGAGGCTTGGGACGCGCTCCAACGGCTGACGGGCCTGGCACTGAAGGCGCCGGTGCCACTCCACCTGGGCAAGGCGACGCAGCGCGGGTATGGCAAGGTAACGTTGTGGCTCGAGGAGGTCGGGCCCCAACCCAATCGCTGGGTGGGGCAGGATCTCACCAGCCGAGTCGCCCTGGGGGCAACCGACGTAACACTCTTCCTGCTGAGCGACGCGATGATCGTCGATCCCTGGGGGCGCTATGTCACGGCCTTTGAGGCCGATTGGCTTACACCCGAACTCCAACTACCCGTGGCCTGCGTGGAGAGCACCTACGTAGATCATCACCTGGTTGACGGCTTCAACACGACGTGGCACCTGCCCCGCTGGCGCGCCGTTGCGCTGGCGGCTGGAGCCGTTGTGCGGTTGAGGCTCTCACGACCGGTGGATCAGGCGATGCTGGATCGTCTGGCGATGGTCGAGCGGGAGGGCATCGGGGCTCGCCGGTGTGAGGGCTATGGCCAGGTCGCGTTCAACCACCCGTTCTATCAAGGCCTGACTGGGGTCCAGGGAGCACTGCGCACCATTCCCGATGAGCTGGCACTGACCATCGTGCCAGAACTGCAGGCCGGGGGCGACCCTGCAGAGAGGTGGGATGAAGTTCTGGCGCAATCGCAGACCCAGGAGCAGAAAACGTGGGCGAAGCTGAAGGGTGAGCCGACGACGGCGGTGGCCCGGTGGCTGCACAGCCACCGCAATGACAGCATCGAGTCGATCCTAGCTGAACTGGACTCTTTGGGAATGGCCGACTCGAGGCTCGTGGCACACATCAGGGCACAACGTCCTGACGTCGAGCACGAGTATGGCGCCAGAGACAAGAAGAGCCGCCTGACGGAGGCGCAAGCGCTGGCGCGGGACTTACTCGATCGACTGCGCGAGTTCGATGAGCGCTATTGGCCTGAGGGTATCGGGGTCTTGGCCGATTGCCTGGCGGCGGCTGCAGGGACCGAGGAGGAATGACGATGATCACGATTACCGGTGTATTGACTGCTCTGACCGCGCTGCACATTGGCAGCGGCGCTGGCAATGATCTGTCTGACTCGTTGCTGCGGCGCGACGTCGACGGGAATCTCCTGATCCCCGGAACGGCCATCGCCGGAGCGCTGCGAACCTGGCTGACCCGCACGGCGCCGCTCCTGGGCTTTGATCTGTGCCTGGCGCTCTGGCCCCAGGCAGCTTGGAGGGCCCGGCAAGCAGAACAAGCCACCCTGAGCGAGGGCGCACGCAGTGGCTGTGGCTGTCCTGTCTGCCGCCTGATGGGCGATATAGTGCCGACCGATGGCGCCAAGCCATCGGCTGCGTCGCGGCTCTACGTCTACAACGCACCGTTGATGACTGGCGGGTCGACGCAGGTGCGGGATGGCGTTGGCATCGACCGCCAGACCGGAGCGGCAGCCCGGGCCGCCCGGGCGAAGTTCAGCCTTGAGACGTTGCCCGCGGGCGCGCAGTTTAGGCTGCATCTCGAACTGCGCGAGCCTCGCCGCGATAGTGGGGATCTGGCGACAGATGAACTGCTCCTGGCTGCGCTGCTGGCCGAATGGCAAGAGGGGCGGCTTCGTCTGGGCGGCGACACTCGGCGGGGGCTGGGGGCGTTCCGACTGGGAGACCTGGCGTACCAGGAACAGGACCTGCATCAGGCTGAGACGCTCATGGCGTACCTTCGTGCCCCCGACCCGCGCGACTCGGACGCCGCGGTGGACCGAACGGGCCGGCTGACGCAACGGCTGGCGCAACACACCGTCGTTGACCGGCCCGGCGTGGACGAGGCATGCGACCGGGCGCACGAGCGCATCAAGAGGGAAGCTCAGCGCTATCCAAGCGCCGACCGTACCACATTTCCGGTGGCTACCGGTTGGGTCCGGTGGGATCTTACCCTGCAGGCGACCGGCCCGTTCTTGACTCACGACACGACCACTGCGGGGCTAAGTGGCTTTGACCACGCACCCGCGTTGGCCACCACCGGGGATTGGACCCAGCCGCTCCTGCCTGGTTCAGCGATCAGGGGCGTGATGCGCGCCCACGCGGAGCGGATCGCCCGAACGCTTGCCACTGCTTCAGCAATCAAGGAAGCCGAGGCAACGGGGCAGGACGCGGGGGCTCTGTTCAGGGCAACCTGCCCAGCCTGTGACCCGCTGGCTCATCGACGCCGGTCGGACAGCCCGCGGACACTCGAGAGCTGCGACAGCCTGTTGCGTCATCCCCCGAATCCCGGGTACGGCGTCGATGAGAACGATGAGGTGCCTCCGGAGCGCTTGTGCATGGCCTGCCAGCTCTTTGGCAGCACGCGCCTGGGGAGTCGCCTCTTTGTGGAGGATGCGGCCTTCGTTGGCGACGGCCCTGTCTACAAGATGCTGGATTTCCTGGCCATCGACCGCTTCACAGGGGGCGGTGCTGAGCACCTCAAGTTCGACGCGCTGGTTCTCTGGAAGCCTGCTTTCAACCTGCGGGTATGGTTGGAGGACCCGGTAGATTGGGAGCTGGGGTGGCTGTCTTTGGTCTTCCGCGATCTTGCTGAGGGTTGGCTGCGGTTGGGTATGGGCGCCGCCAAGGGGTTTGGGCAGGTGGAGGTGGGCGACCACGCTGGTACCGTGACCTTGGCGCGGCCGGCTGTCACAGCGCCCACGACAGGTCGCCGCGCTCTGTTCGAGACGATAGCATGGGCCTGGGGGAGTGCTGACCTCGTCGCCCAGCAGGCCGAGTGGGTCAAGGCGTACCACCGGCAGTTGGCTGACCGCTCAACCTATCGCCAGCAATTGGCTCTTCCCGAGGACAGCTACTTTGGCAAGGTGGACCACATCTACAGGGAGGTGACTTGTGAACGCTCAACCAGCGCGGATTGACTTCGCCAGGCTGGTCGATCAGATGATGTCCGATCGCATTTCCGAAGGGACGTCACGACCGGCGATTGTCGGCGGTGAGTGTGAGGCCGACCGTCTTCTGGACTGGCTGGATGAAATACATGCCGCCGAGATGACGACCTGGATCTGCACCTATGCCGACAGCGTGACCTGCGGTCATGAGGGTCCGAGCCGCCCCGTGGGCGTCATTGAGCGCGTGCGCCTCTTTGGAGTGGGCGGGGATCTTGACGTCTGGCGCGACGGAGACAAGTTCCGCTGGCGTTACGTCGGGTTGGGGGCACACGCGCCCGAAGACGGTCGGGCTATGCCGTGGCCCGGAACAGAGACGAGTCCTGTCTACGTGCGGGAACGTACTGTGCTGCTGTGGGGCGAGCGCCAGGAGGGCCAATCAGCGTGGTTTGACGATCGTACAGCGGGCGCCGCGCTCACCTACCCGGTGCCGGGCACACCGCCACGCGTGCAGGCACGCTACCGGGAGTACACCCAGGCAGGAGATGTGCTGGCAGTGTGGTTCACAGGATTGGAGGCGTACGATGGCTGAGGGAACGATC
>JAXDDP010000073.1:0-26897 GCA_034676785.1 Anaerolineae bacterium
GCTCTTCGACCACGGGTGTGATCACGGCGAGCGTCAGGACAAGGGTGATCAGCACGGTGGGTGAAGCCAGGATGGCGAGAATCTCGGTCTCATCCGTCGGTGGCCGCTCCGACCATCGCTCGAGCACTCGCATGAGGTCTGCTATCCTGTCTGCACCGCCCGGAAGCAGGAGTGTGGCACCCGCCCCCACGGTCGCACTCGCGAGCAGCCCGATGAGTTCCGCGGGGATGGCGACGACGATCGTGGATGCCCCCGCGGCCGCGGCTACGACCCATTGCCGGAGGGACATTGCCACTTCGGAACCGGCAGCCAGCGAGAGAAGGGAGAAAAGAAAGAGCCCGGGCAAGCCGATCAGGGCAAAGTGAAACAGGGAAAAGACCAGATCAGTCTGGGTGATTTTTGGCAGCAGCGCCGCAAGGCAGGCCAGCAGAATTCCGGCAAGGAGGAACACCAACCAGCCGCGTCGGGGATAGAACCGCAGGGAGGGACGGCGCTGCCACCCCCTCACCCCGCCCACACTCAGGCCTATCCCCAACGCGAGGCAGAGCAGACCATAGCCTGAGATCACCAGTGCGACCATCTCCAGTGATTGCCGGAAGACATAGGGGACGACAACGAGGGCAAGGCCGAGGGAAAACAACCCCAGACCGAACAGCGCAACGACAATCCAGAGCCAGGCAGGGAACGGCGGATTCTGTCTCATGGCGGCGATCCTATCACGTATTTGCCGTGTACGGGGGTGATCCACGACATAGAGAGGCGCCGGGCCCCGTCGCACCGGCAATCGACTAAGGACACCTGGACCGCGTGTTGTACACGCGGTCCAGGAGAGAACGAAATCAAGCCAAGGCTTCCGCACGTGCCCCTCGGGGTCGCGCGGCAATCATACCTACTTCTCGATGATCTCGACCGTCTCGAGCACGTCTGCCGTCGGGGCGGAAGGATCACCTACCGCGCGCCGGGCCAGCGCGTCGAGCACATCCAGCCCTTCAACGACCTGCCCGATCAACGAGAACTGACCTGTGAGTTGGGCGGCATCTGCGCCAAGCGTGATGAAGAACTGGCCGTTCCCCAACATCCCCACCAGTCCCGCACGGTCGAATGCGCCTTGCGTCTCACCGTCACAAGTGTACCCGGGATAGCCGACGGTGGAGTTTGTGGGATCGCCGGTAACCGCGACAAAACCATCCTGTACGTAGAAGAAATCGGCCCCATCATACCAATTATCGTTCGCCAGGAAGATGAAGCTACTGACGTTCGCCGGCGCCGATGCCGCCAGCAAGTTCACGCGTATGTCGCCCTTGCTCGTCTTCAGGAGTGCCTCATACGCATCTTCCGCCGTCACGCTTATGGCGGGAGGCTCTGCGTAGAAGATCTCATCCTGATCCTCGATGATGGTCTGGAACGCCTGCAAGCCCTGAAGAGATAAGCCGATGTCCGACGGGAACAGAACGTTGTCAAAGATGAAACTTGGAGTCCCCGGGAGGCCGAGTGCCATAGCCTCGTTGAGCTGGGTCTCGACCTTCTCGGTATAAGTTCCATTGTCAAGAGCGGCATCGAACGCCTCGACATCCAGACCCAGCGCCTTGGCATATCCCGTCAACGCCGGTCGAATCGTCTCAGCAGTCAGCGAACTCCAGACACCAACGTTCTCGAAGATCATATCGTGCATCTCCCAGAACTTTCCCTGTGCGCCCGCCGCCTCGGCCGCTTCAGCCGTGATCTGGGCATGCGCATGGAAACTCAGCGGGAAATGCCGGTAAACCAGCGCGATCGTGGGATTGTCCTCCAGGAACATGTCCATGATGGGGGCCATGCCATCACAACCGGGGCACTGGAAGTCCGAATACTCATAGATCACCATATCCGCCGTCTCCAGACTGGCGCCCTTGGCATAGTCGGTCTCGTCGGCGACCCGCACTGGCAGTTCCGGGAGGGGTGAGGCGGTGCAGACTCCGGGCGTCTCCGGCGCAACCACGGTTACCGGCTCGTTTGGATCGGCCACAGCCACCGCTGTGGGCGCAGAAACGTCAGCCGGCTGTGCCGTCGGTGCCGTAGTGGGAGCCGTTGTGGGTGCTGCCGTGGGTTCTGTGGTTCCCGCCCCCGGCTTACAGGCCGTCATCAATAATACCAGCGCCAACCCCAGGGCCGGCAGACTTTGTCTTATTTTTCTCATCCTATCCGCTCCTATTCACGGTCAATTCCACGCATTGTACCAGGTAACGGGGGCCTGATCAATGAAAAACCCAAGGTCATCCACAAGCCCGTTGCGTCCGAGGCTACAGGGACGGGGAGACCGTTGGCTCTGAGGATGCCGCTGTCTCGCGCGAGGGCCAGAACGGGCGACGCTCCAGACGCCATAGGGCGATCAGACAAACCAGAGCAACAAGCCCCCCAACGAGATACCCCTGCAGGATCGTGGCCCGGGTCACGAAGATCGCCAGCAGGCCAAACACGAAGGCAGCGATGTAGAGAAGGAAAACCGCCTCACGACGCGACAGACCCGCATATGTTAGCCGGTGGGAGGTATGGTCGATGCCGGGAGTCGTCAACGGGTTCAAACCGCGCCGGAGTCGCGAGATAGTCACCAACGTTGTGTCGAAGATCGGCACGCCCAGGACCAGGACCGGTACCATCCAGGTCACAAAAGGCACGTTGGCCGGGAAGCGAAGCTTGATACCCAGTGAAGCGAGCGTAAGTCCCAGAAAGAGGCTGCCCGAATCGCCCATGAAGATCGTTGCCGGATTCCAGTTGTAGACCAGAAAACCGAGGCAGGCTGCCATCACCGCCACAGAGAGCGCCCCGACGAGGTACTGACCGCTGAGCGCACACAGGAGCGAGAAATGCGCTGCCGCGATGGCCGCGATCCCCGCAGATAGTCCATCCATGTTGTCGAGCAAGTTCATCGCATTCGTGATACCCACTAGCCAGACCACGGTAATCGCCAGGTTGACGATCGGGAACGGCAATACCTGGACCGTGACCCCGCTGGCAATCACCAGGGCCGCCGCCAGAAACTGCCCGACCAACTTGACCCACGCAGGTAGGCTGACGCGGTCATCCCAAAAACCGAGAAATGAGACCAAGCTTGCCCCAATCAGAATGCCTGATAGTTCCTTGAAAACACCGCGCAGCAACAAGGTCGCGATCAGTGTGCTCAGGTAGATCGCTACACCGCCCATCCGCGGCGTTGGAACGCCGTGGACCTTGCGCTTGGGGTCGGGCTGGTCCATCAACTGCAACCGCAATCCCAGCTTGCGCGCAAACGGCGTCCCAGCCGTGGCAAGAAAGAGGACCCCGGCGAAGACGATGAGATAGGTCGCGACATCTGCTGTCACGGGACAACCTCCGACTCAGGCGCGTCAATCTGCATCTCAAAGCCCCGGAGTTGGTCAATCAACGCTTGTATGGCTTCGCGTTGGGCCTCCGGAGCGATCGCCAGCGCTGTCTCAGCCGCCGCAAGCGCAAGGGACGAATGGCTGTCATCCTCCGATCCGCGGTTGGCATACGCGATGGCCAGCACACGGTACATCTCCCAGAGTTCGCTATCGGCAGGACAAGCCTCTGTGGCGTCTTCCAACGTGGTGACGGCCTCTTGCCAGCGGGATTGCTGCGCCAGCAATGTACCCACGACACGGCGAACCGTGCAGTTGTCGCGTATGTCGAGCGACTGCTGGTAGGCTTCTATGGCACCATCGAGGTTGCCCTGCGAACTGCGCAGATCGCCAATCAGCATCCACGTCTGCTCGAACTCGTCATCCACCTCAAGAGAGCGCGTGATCATCTCCTGAGACATCACCTGGTCGCCCATGTCAATCGCGTATAGCTGTGCCAGTTCATTCCAGAGGATCGGATTGTTGGGGCTCAGTGCGAGTGCCGTATCGTAATGGTCGAGCGACTGCTGCAGGAGTGCCTCCCGCTTCTGCGTCAGTGGTGCGATCTCTGTGGAGTCACTCCCCTCTGCTGCCAGCTCCATGCTGATGCGTGCTGCCCAGGACTTATAGAAGCGCGCCAGATTGGCACTGTGGTCCGTATTAAGGGGGTTGATCTTCTGTGCGTCGACGAGCACCTCTTCCGTCTGCAGGAAGAGTGCCTCACGCTGATCCGCCGGCGTCGTATCGGGCAGCCCCTGGGCCAACTCGAGATAGGCCTTGCCCAGGAACAGGTAGTAATAGTCTTCGCGCGGCGCATACTCGATGGCACGCTCATAGTGCTGAATGCCAACCTGTTTCTCGTTGACAGTCGCGGCATCGGCAAAGACACTGCCCTGCTTGAAGATGATATCAGCGCGGATCAGGTTGTAGCTGCCATCCCGGATCACAAAGACACTGCCTAACAGCAGAATCACCAGAGCCGCCATGCCGGCGATACTGCCGGAATCCCGCGGCAGGCGCTCCTCTTGCATCAGCGTCCACCCAACGAGGACAACGGACGTGAAGATCAGCACGTAGTAGTAGCCCAGTAGCCCGGTCAACATATCGGCGACGTCGACGACCTCGTCCAATGTTGCCACTTGCACCCTGGTCAGCGCGGCCTGGAATCCGGCGACGAACAGGCCGAAGATGACGAACCCGACAAGCGTGATCCCGGCATACACGCCCACGATCGTAAGTGCCCGCGATCGGCGTTGTGGCCCAAAGGAGGCTTCCGCATCGAGCTCACACAGCCCGATAACGCCAAAGAGTGCCCCCGTGAAAACGACGATCATCAACGTGCCATAGGCACGCGTGGGCATTGGAGACGACAGGGTGGTCAGAGAACGGATGAAGATGGTTGCCCCATCCGAGAGCCGGTCCGGGTTGTTGATGAAATCAAACGCTACCGTGCCCAAGAGAAATGCCGAGAGCAAGCCGAGTGCCACGACACCGGTCAGCCAGGGGGCGAAGAGCCCGGTCCGTTGGGCGCGTGACGGCGTGCGGGCAGGGCGCGCCGCACGCCCTCGCGACAGGTTCCCACTGCCAGTCAACTCCCGAGACGACGCGGTGTCCTCCGCGGGCTGTAACCCGGGCACCCAGCGGAGGCCCAGAACCACCAACAGCGCGGCATAGGCCCAGAATGTTGTCCTGGTCGAAGCGATGGCAATCCCGAAGTTCATCTCCACAAAGTGAGCGATCACGCCCGCCAGCAACCCCATCAATAGCAGGCCATGGGGGTGTGGTGTGAGGGGGGCCTCCGTCACCTCGGCCTCTCCCGCAGGTCGCGCAAGCGTGAGCCCACGGAAACCCTCCCACGTCAGATACCCCATCGTTCCCACAAGGATGCCCAACGGAATGGCCACGGCAAACAGATAGGCACCCTCCAGTCGCCATGCGACGATGAAGAAGGCGATTGCGAAGAAGACATCCATCGCTATGTAGGTCAGTAGGTCGCGACGAGTGGAGAGCAGTCCCAGCCAGTGGAAACCCCACGCAAAAAAGCTGACGAAGGTGAAGAGATAGATCGCCAATCCGAGCACGCCCGTGATGACCAGCGAGTCGAGGACCTCATTGTGGGACCGGTCCGGAGAAGCTGTCCGCGATTCATAGTGCCCCAGCTCAGGCGGGTAGAAGGAGTTGTAGGCGACGTACATGGACTCCGGCCCATACCCCACCAGCGGACGAAGGAAGTTCAGACGGTCCTTGCTCCCGTCCGGATACTCGATGGGGTCGTGGATGGAGATCAGGTCCACCGTCCCCTGCCAGATGAGCCCGCGGACCTTGCCCGTGCCTGACTGTAGTTCGGTGATCGTCGTCAAGCGCTGAAGCGCCGATACCTTCCGGACCTGCGTCTGAAGAGGCCCGGGAACGTTGATCAGGACCAGGCCAAGGGCTATAGCCAACCCCACACCCCCCCAGCCAATCCACAACCACTGCCAGCCCTTGCGCTCGACGATGAAATAGAGCCAGAGCCCGCCGAAGATCAGCAGGGCCAACCCCAGCGCAAGGTAGATCGCCAGAGCGCCCTCGAAGATGAGGTAGACCAGCCCGGCGAGTGCACCGGCCAGCGCCAACGAGCCCCACCCAAATCCGAGGCCGCGGAGAATCACCCCCAATCTCCCCGGTGCCCCATGCCCAACACGTGGCGACTGGCGCTGCAGCACGATCAGCGCAAGGTAGGGGAACAGAAAGGCCGATGCGACGATGCCTAACCAGGGGCCACGACTCTGCGAATACCAGAGGGTGAGCAGTTGCACAGCAAGGATGAAGATGTAACCTGACGCCTTGAGCACATCCGTGGTCCGCGACTCCTCACGTCCCAGGATATCCCCAAAGCTCTGGACAATCCGCGCACCGGTGAGCGGCACGATCATGATCAGGTAAGCGGCGACGAAGATCGAGTTGCCCATGTTGGCCGCGACACGTGTGGTCACGTCGCCGGCCCACGGCAAAGGATCGAGTCCGTTGTGCTGGATGATACCGTAGAGCGAGATGGGCAGACTGTTGAGGATAAGGACCGTCACGAGCCGGCTGAGTTGCACACGGGTCCGCAACCCGGTGAGGATAGCGAAAAAGATCACCAGATAGCTGAATAGCGTGAATGTTCCTTGCAGACGTTGGTAGGAGCCGAGGAGGCTCGTATACGGGACCAACGAGGTCACCGTGCTGATAAGGTAGATCGCCATCGTTGCCAGGGCGGGAAGGACAAGCGGCGTCTTTAGGGAGAAGCGCAGAGGCTGACCCCCTCGCGAAACCTCGTCGATCACTCGAACAAGCCAGAGTGCAGCCATCACCACAGCCAGGGCCCGCAAGGTGGTCAGCTTGTCGGGCTCGAAAACCCGGCTGCTGTATACGTTGAAGAACACGGGGGTGATCGTCACCCCCAAAAGCCAACCGGCTTCCAGGGCCTTGTCGCAGAAGAGACTGAGCCGCGATGTGTTGTTCATCTGGCTACTCCTTAGACCACCAGCATGATCAGAATATCGTTGACGTTGGTGCCGGTGGGACCCAGCCTGAGCAGGTCCCCGGTGGCGTTCAACAAGGTGTAGGCGTCGTTGTTTGCGAGGGCGGTGTAGGGATCCAAACCCAGATCTCGGGCACGCCGCACCGTGTCGCCATCCACAACAGCGCCGGCAGCATCGGTCGGGCCGTCACTACCATCGGTCGCCAGCGCGAGCACGGCAACCCCCGCCAGTCCTTCTATGCCCAGTGCGGCCGAGAGCGCCAGTTCCTGGTTGCGCCCGCCCTTACCGCTGCCGCGAACGGTGACCGTCGTTTCTCCCCCCCAGACAAGACACGCGGGCGCGTGCACAGGATGTCCGTGTGCGTGCACGCCCTTGGCCAACGCGACGGCAACCTTGGCGACCTCGCGGGCCTCACCCTCAATAAAGGTCGTCAGTAGCAGACTGTTGTATCCCATGCAGCGTGCTTGCTTCACCGCTGCCTCCGCAGCCAGGCGGTTCGAGCCCACCAGGACGTGGGTCACAGTCTCAAAGATCGCATCCCCCGGCTTTGGCGTTTCCGGACAACGGCCTTCGGCCCCCGCACGTAGGTCGCTAACCACGGAGCCGGGTACGCGTGAGAGAATCTCATAGCGCTCCAGGATAGCCAGTGCGTCCGCATACGTCGTAGGATCGGGTGCCGTGGGGCCCGAGGCAATCACATCCAGGGGATCTCCCACCACGTCAGAGAGAACCAGGACCAGCACCCTCGCCGGGACCGCCAGACGTGCCAACTGACCTCCCTTGATCCTGGAGAGGTGCTTGCGCACTGCATTGAGCTCAACGATCGTCGCACCCGCACGGAGCAGCAGGTCCGTCGTGACCTGTAAATCCTCCAGAGGGAGGCCCACTGGCGGCGCTGGAAGTAGGGCCGATGCCCCGCCCGACAACAACACCAGGACCAGATCCGTAGCCGTCGCCGAAGCAAGGAGCTCGATCACGGCAGATCCCGCACGCAGGCCCGCGGCATCGGGGATGGGATGCCCCGCCTCAAGCACGTCCACTACAGGAGGAAGGGTAGGCCCGACCGCGTGGCCGGCCTTGGTGACGACCACGCCGCCAAGGCGACGCTGCGCCACGAGGTCTTCCCCAAGAACTCGAATCGCTGCAGCCGCCATGGGGACCGCAGCCTTGCCGGCTGCGCAGATCAGCACACGTTCGAACGGGATCGTCCCATCGTGCCCCGGAACCCTGAGCATGTTGCCCTCTCTGAGGAGATTCCGGAACACTGCACTGCCTGGCTCCACCGCTTCCAGAGCAGCCTGGCGAAGGACTTCGAGATCCTCTCGCAGAGCGAGCGCTGTCGAGAGTACGGGATCGGCCCCTGCCTGGGTTGCCCTATTCTTCCTCACCGATCCCTCCTGCGCAGCCCATCCATCGCCAGATCAGCGCCGGAGCGCGGTGAGGGCCAGGCTTGCCGCTGCCTCTGCAGAATCGGCTTCCTGCTGAAGCAGGGCGGCCAGGCCCACCTGCAACGCACGGCGCACCGTGCTGTCCACCGATGGTAGAAGCGGGGGCACGCTATCCGTGAGCAGGTCGGCGAACGTAGCCACGCTCTGCGAGTCGATGGGCCATGCTTCCACGGCAGCACGACGCGTGGGCACCAACTCCGCTGCACGGGTCAGGTTGGCCATGTGTTGTGCCGACACCAGCCAGCGCACCAGACCCAGTGCAGCCTCTCGCCGCGTGGAATCCTGCGTGACTACGGCCAATCCCCAGGTCTTCAAGATCACGGTCTCGGAGCCCGACGCCGTCGGCACAGCACCGGGCAAGGCCCAGGCCACCGCAAATTCATCCTCACCCGCCGGTTCGGCATATGACTTCCAGAACAACCCGGCTGGCACCGGGGTCATCTGGCCCACGCCGCTCTGGTAGAGATCCCAGCACGCGGCAGCATCGGGCAAGGCCAACGCGGTCTCGGCGTCCAGCAGACCGGCGTCGCGCAGTGCGCCGAAGAACCCGTAGACGCGCTCGAGGCTCGCCCTGTCCAGCGCAGGCTGTCCATTCTGATCCACCACGCGCCCCCCGGAGCCGAGATAGATCGCCAGAAGGCTGTCGCCCGCCAATCCATCCACGGGACCGGCAGGGAAGAGCATCTGGTAACTGCCGCTGAGCACGGAGGTCCACGAAAGTGGCAGGGTCTGAGTGATCTCGGCAGCGTAAGCCATGTGTTCCGCTTTGCCGACGTAAGGGAACGCCCACACCTCGCCCTCTGCTGTCACGGCGTCCATGGCGGTGGGGAAGAAGCCCGCATCCGGGGGGAGTGACGACGATAAGGGCTGGATCAACCCTAACTCGGCAGCACCAATGAGATCATGTTGGTTCATAACGACGACATCGGGCAGAATGGAGGGAGCCACCGCGTAGGCCGTGCTGATCAGATTGTAAAGCCCCCCCGTACCGGAATCGTTCTTCACTACCACCTGAACCTGAACGTCGTGAGTGACGTCTACAAAGCTGCCTATCTGTGCTGCGAGCACCTGAGAGACCTCACTGTCGACGTCAGGGCTGAGAAAGTCGGGCACCCAGAGCTGAAGTGCCAATGTCTGCGGCCCTTGCACCGGCGTTCCGGTTCCATTGGGTGTCGGTGGAACAGCTGTCCCCGTGGATTCTGCAGGAACTTGCGTGGGGCTGGGTAACGCAGTCGGCGCCGGGGTTGCCGTAACTATGCCAGGAAGGGTCACCGGCAACCCCTCCAGCCAGGTGCAGCCAGCCAGCAACAGCGATCCGGCAAGCACACAGACCCTGAGCAGTCCCCAGCGTGCAAAGCTACTAACAGTGCTCAATTCGCTAGTCATCATTCCCTGTGATCAGTCCACATTGCCCGTATACCTTTGAACACTGGTATAGATCGGTCGAACCTGAAAATCCGGCGTCACGAACGCGTAATAGTCCTGGTAGTTATACAGTTGCTGCGGTGTCCTGAACATCCACACCGCCACGACAGGGCACCATGGCCATTGGCTTGCAGCCCAAGCGTAGGCGTCCAGCGTGTAGCGCACGCGCTCGCCGGGAAGAACAGCCCATGACCATCGCGGATGATCGTTCCATCCCGCCTCGGTCACATAGATCGCTTTCTCGCTGTCCCCATAGGCGTCCATGATACCACGGAGAAGCTCGACTCGGCGGAAGTTGATCACGTCTTCGGCGGGTGAGGTCTCAGGTGCGAACGCCAGGCCATAGGCGTGGGCGGCAACGGCATCTAAATATGCAGATACACCACTTTTGTACATTTCTTCAAGGTACACCAGGTCGTTGAGACCGGCGGCGCTACCTGCAGGCTCTAGCGTCGGTGCCAGCGCGCCCCCCAGCACGACCACGTCGGGATTTGCCGCGTGCGCCGCTGGCGTAACGACCCGCAGCAGCGCCACATACGCAGCAGGATCAACCGGACGAAATCCCCACTCAAAGCTCAGATTGGGCTCATTCCACACAATGATGTGGTCAACCGTGTCGCGATAGCGCGCGACAAAGGCACTGGCGAACTCAGCGAAGTCAGCATACCGCTCAGGAGCCAGATAGGTGTCGGTGGTCTGCATCTCGCGGGGATCAGGGCGAGCCCAGGCCGGAACCATGCCCAGGCGCGCAATCACCGTCAAGCCCTGATTCTCCGCATGGGAAAGGACCGTATCACTGTGTTCCCAGGTATACTTGCCCGGCTCTGGCTCGATGTAGGCCCACGGGAAATACTCCACAATCCACGGGGATCCCATCTCACGCACCATCGCGAGCGAAGTCTGTATCTTCCAGGCCTCGACCTCGTCGGTGAGCCGCGTATGGACGCCCACCTTCGAATTCGTGGTCAACACCGCCTGCGGCGGAGGCAACGTCTGCGGCATGCGGTGAGGCTGCAGCAACCCGCTAACAAGAGCCAGAAAGAGCAGCAGGCATGCCCAACCACCCGGCCTGAAACACTCGCGACATCGGGGAATGGACAGCCATCTCACGCGCTGAAGGCTAGGGCCACGCCCCAACAGGCCCAATCGCCGCCCTCTCGTCCTTGTTCCCCCCATGGCCCAAGGTTATAATCAAAGCGTGGAAAGTCCAACCCTACCCGTCACGTCGTTCGACCCGTTCATCAAGGCACTCAGAGGGGCCCTCCAGAGGGAGCTACCCGGTACCGCAGCACAGCAGAAGCTGGCGCCGCCTCAACGCCAGACAGTTCCCGTGTCATCGGCACCGGCTCGCCAGTCGGCGGTGTTGGCCCTGCTCCATCCGGCTGATGATGGAATCGCTCTCTACTTCACGGTGCGACTCGCCTCGCTGCGCCACCACGCGGGGCAGGTCTCGTTTCCGGGAGGAGGAAGCGAAGCCGGCGACAGAACGCTGGCGGAGACAGCCCTTCGCGAGACAGAAGAGGAACTCGGCTTCTCTACAGCGAGTGTGAACGTCCTGGGGAGGATGACCTCGTTGTTCATCGCTCCGAGCCACAATCTGGTCCACCCTTTCGTAGGCTGGCTGTCAGAACGTCCTGCGCTGCGTCCCGACCCCACCGAAGTGGCAAAAGTGCTGGATGTTCCGCTCGCGGTTCTCCTGGATCCCTGCACCCGAAGCGTCTATCAGTGGAAGTCAGGAGAGCTGGTTCTCGATGCGCCCTGCTTTCTGATCGACCATACCGCTATCTGGGGAGCCACGGCAATGATCTTGAACGAGCTACTTGAGATCATCCAGGATCTGCCCTATCCAACTGCGTCTTTATGGAGAGCTAGCTGTTCGCCAGCTCGGGAGATGCATTCCTAGACGATGCGACCGGAGAGGTCGTAGGGCAGGGCCTCAGTAATCTCTACGGTCACCAGCCGATGAAGTTCGACCACCTCTGGCACTAACACGAGACCGTCGATTTCCGGTGCATCGCGGTAGGACCGTCCGACCGTAAGGTTTTCACCGGTCCCCTCGAGCAGCACCGTGAGACGTTTCCCCACCAGCTCCTGGTTGCGCTGCAATGAGATATCCTGCTGTAGCGTCATGATCTCGTCGTAGCGAGCTTCTTTCACCTCTGCAGGCACATCATCACCCAACGCCTCGGCAGCCGTTCCCGACTCGAGAGAGTAGGTGAAAGCCCCCAAACGGTCGAAACGCGCCTCGCGAACGAAGTCGACCAACGTGGAGAACTCTGACTCGGTCTCCCCGGGGAACCCGACGATGAGCGTTGTGCGCAAGGCCACGTCGGGCATGGCGGTGCGCAGGGCAGCGAGTGTACGGCGGACTTGGTCCATATCCGAGGGGCGCCGCATACGCCGCAGCACGTCAGGGTGCGCATGCTGCAGGGGGAGGTCAATATAGGGTAGGATCTGGGGGATGTCGCGCATCACTGCGATCAGACGCGGCGTGATGAATCCCGGGAAGGCATACAGAACGCGGATCCACGGCACCTCGGGCGCGACCTCCACCATACGCTCAAACAGCCGGGCCAGCCCGTCGCGCTCCCCGCGATCGGCGCCATAGTAGGTAGCATCCTGAGCGATCAGGTTAATCTCCAACACGCCATAGTCACGGAGCTGACGCACATCCTCGAGAATAGCTTCCACATCGCGACTCACTGTGGGCCCTTTGATCGCTGGAATGGCGCAGAACGCACACTGTCGGCTACACCCGTCCGCAATCTTCAGGAAGGCGCTCTTGCCGGAGATCACGTATCCCGGCGCGTGGGCCTCTTCTGGCATCGTGGCAAGGCGATCCTCAATCAGCCGCTGGGTGGGCTCCCCCACAGCCGCCAGGAGCCGCCCGGCAAGCGGCACGATCTGGGGCCATGAACGCGTCCCCAGCACGGCATCGATGCGCGGGACGGCCTGTATGATTGTGTCGGGATCACGCTGCGCCCAACAACCGGCTGCGACCAGGCGTTGGCGCCCTGTCAGAGATGCAGCAAGATCCTCCAGTGTCTCCAAAGATTCGGCGCGGGCCTGCTCGATAAACCCGCACGTATTGACGATCACGATGTCCGCCTGGGCCGGGTCGAGGGTCGGCTGATATCCCGACCGCTGCAAGAGCACGCCCATCGCGTTCGAGTCGACGGTGTTCTTGGGACACCCCAACGAGGCGATATAAAAACGCGAGGGGCGCCGAGCGCCCCTCACGACACCAAAGCGCTTTCTCAAGAGTCCTCCTGTGCTGCCCCATCCAGCGAGGTCTCACCCAACGGTGTCCACGCGCGCCGGACGATCTCACCCTGACCTCCCAACACCCCCCAATCCGTGCCGTTCACATAGAGCTGGAAGGCGCCGCCATTGCCCGTGGAGACGATGAGGATCTCCTCTGCACTGGCCTCCACCACCTGATCGGGAGTCGCGATTCCCTGATACACAATCGCCGCGTCCGCTGACAGGCTCACCCATGCATGGCTGAGAGGAACAAGCCGTACGCGCACAGTCCCATCAGCCGCAACCGGGAAGGTCGTGGGCGCAGCCGACGGTGTGATGTCGGCAGTTGGCTGCTCAGCGGTCCCATTGGTCGCCATCGCCGTGGGTTGGGAGCTCTGGTCAACAGGCTCCGCACCAAAGCGCAGCCATACCAGGCTCCCCAGCGCGACCAGCACGAAAAAACCCATCAACCCCATCAGCACCCGCATCACGCCACCGGAGGTATTGGCGCGTACCGAAGCCCGCTCATCCTCGATGGACGGGGGAGGAGGAGCCCATGTCCGCTCTCCCGTGCGGTTGAGCACCGGGGCATCGGTCCCACGCGGCGCCGTCTGCCTCCCCCCACCAGCGTAGATGGGAGCAGGCGACTTTCCCGTCTCAGCGTCATAGCGGGCCAGCGCATCTTCGACCGGCAACCCCAGAAACCGGACGTAGTTGCGGAGGAAACCGCGCGCCTGGATCGGACCGGGGAGAGCTTCATAGTCACCCATCTCCAGCGCCTGCAGATAGCGCCGGCGAATCCGCAGGGTGCGGGCGGCATCATCCAGGTCGAGCTTGCGCGTCTCTCGAGAACGACGCAACCAGACGCCCAGGCTATCGGTCATCAAACCTCTTCGGCTTCAACCAGCACCTTGACACGCCCGCGAACGCCCCCTTCCAGCCGCAGATCGACGGTATGGCTCCCAACATCACGAAGCGGGCGCTCCATCTGGATCCAGTGCTTGTCGAAGTCGCTCCCGAGCAAGTGAGCGATCTTCTCTGCGATGTCGGCCGTCGTAATTGAACCGTATAGGCGCCCGGTCTCCCCCGCCTTGACCTTGAAACGGATCTCTTGGTCAGCAAGCCGGGCCGCGAGGGCCTCGGAGCGCTCTCGTGTTCGCTCTTCTCGACGCTCAGTGCTCTCCGCATGCTGCCGTGCAAGGCTGACGGCATCCTCCGTAGCCAGGACAGCAAGCCCCCGGGGCATCAGATAGTTGCGCGCATACCCATCAGCAACCGTGACAACCTGCTGCGCCTTGCCTACGCCAGGCACGTCCTTCTTCAAAAAGACTTTCATTGACTTCCTCCGGGTCAGACGGCGAATGTTTCACGTGAAACACCCTGCCGCGATATACCTATCCCAGGATGCGCGTCTGGATCACCAGCAGGATGCGATAAATTCGCTGGAGCAATGTGGGCCGTTCCACCAGAGCCAATCCGGCCTGATAGGTCGACAAGCCCTCCTGGCGTCGTCCCGACTTGAACATCGAGAGTCCCAATGCAATGAGCGTGTCGCCCTGCTTCTGCCGGTCCTCCAGGTCTTGAAAAAGCACCGCGGCCTCTCCCCATGCGCGCTCTGCGTCCTCACGCCGCTTCATTGCGGCATAGACACTGGCAAGATTCCCCAACGACTGCGCTTCACGGGACTTGTCGCCAATCCGTACAAATAGCCGGTGCGCTTCCTCCAGCGACGCCAGAGCATCGTCCCAACGCCCCTGTTTGCGCCGGATGATCCCAATGTTGTTCAGGACCTCCCCGACCTCCGCCTCACGACCTTCCTCGGCAAAGTGCTCCATCGCCTCACTGAAACGGCGTACGGCCTCGTCATACAGCCCCTCGTGGAATAGCCGCAGGCCCTCCTGCTGAAGGCCGTCTGCCTGTGCGATCTCCATACGTCCCTCCACCCTGTTAGATCCCCACGTCCAGGTGCGATCCGGACCTTACGCTAGTACGTGATCTCCAGCAGACCTTCTGCAATGACCCGCAACTGCCCGGCCGGCATCTTCGATAATTTCATCGCCAACTCCAGGTAGCTCTGGTTGATCGGCTTGAGCACGAAGTCTCGCACCTCCGGCGACAACTGCTTCAAAAGGTCGAATTCACGATGCAAATTGTGCCACGCGCCGATCTCGCTGTCGCGATCCATAAAGGTGTCCAGCGTCACACCCATCCCCCGGCAGATCAGCTCCAGATCGGCTACCGGAATGCCGCGCCGCCCGTACTCGTAATCCGAGATCGTGGAGGTCGAGCAGTCGAGAATCGCGGCCACATCGGCCTGGGTCTTCTCTTTCTCGCCTCGCAACTGGCGCAACCGCGCCCCCACGATACGATGACGCAGCGGTAGGAATTGATCGGGATTCGGCAGGCGGGATTCCTTGGAATCCTCGTTCAGGGAATCCGTGGCCCGAAAAGTGCCCAGTGGCACCTCTAAATAGCGCGCCAGTAGCTCCAGCTCGGGAAGCGAGATGGCACGCGTTCCATCTTCGTAGCTGGCAAAACGACTCACTGAAACGCCCAGAACTGCAGCACAATCACGCCGGGAAGCACGCGCCTGATCTCGGGTGCTGCGAATCATGATTCCCAGTATGCGATTCCGTAGTTCGCTGACCTCTTGATCTGCCATGGCACTCCTTGCTCCGGACCAGATAGGTTGCACAAATAGCGCAATCTGCAACTAACACTGCGATCCCGCAAGACTCCGCAATCACTCAAGCAGGCTTCATTATAGCATAGGACAGGGGCGACAACAAACCTCGACGCCATGGGTGATTGGTCGCCCCATCTCCCGCGGGAAGCGCCCTGGCAGCTCATTGGCCCAAGGAAGACACTCAACAGGAGCCTGTTGATAACGTCAGACCGGATGCGAACCCCGAGGGTTAGGCTGCCGGGGGCAGACAGCCCCTAGACCTGGGGTTGAGGGCACCGTCACAAACATAAACCTAACCCTTCATGCGTCCGATTCTGTGGAAAAGTGGCACCAAGTCGGTGGATAACTGCGAAGATCCGGGGAAAACCTCCCGTTCCCGGACCCTCGGTGCCTTGCTACCCACCATAGGGAAGATCTCTTCGCTCGCAACCCACACAGGACCGGCAGCAGTTTGACAGAGATTCTCCACAATGACGCGGCACAGAAAATCCGTGCATCTAGAGTGCTTGGGAGACCTCGATCACCACCGGTAGGGGCGCGCCGAGGTTCTCCACACAATCCCCCGCCCTACTACGAAGACTACTCATTACGATCTATTTCTTGAAGAGATATCTCATAGAAAGACTCTCTCAGAAACCGCTCAAATCATCACGACAGGGAAGGCGTATCTTGATGCTCGGTAAACAAAAAGCGCCTCCCGATTATGGGAGGCGCCTGTGGCCCCAGGGGAATTCGAATCCCCGTTTCCGGCTTGAGAGGCCAGCGTCCTAGGCCACTAGACGATGGGGCCGTCTACGCAGGACATTGTAACAGAATCGGTCTCTGTGTCAAGCTTCCACCTTCCGTCCAGAGCCTTCCTTGACGGGTCCGGCCTGGGCCTATAATAAGGCTTGGTATTGGGGAGTGCGGCCTCAGCCTGAAGGGGCTAGATGATGACTGTCGAGCAGACAAACGAAGCGTGGCTAGCCGCACTGAGCGGCTCTCCCGATCCTCAGGCGGTCACGGACCTTCGTGAGCGCCTGTTGCGGGGTCTGCGCTATGCACTCAAGCAACACTACCATGTCACTGAGTCTGACCTTGAGGATTTCGCCCAGGATGCGCTGGTAAAGATCCTCGACAATGTGCACACGTTTCGGGGAGAGAGTAAGTTCACCACCTGGGCGCAGAAAATCGCTATACGGGTGGCCTTCTCCGAACTGCGACGCAAGCGCTGGGAGAATGTCGCTCTGCAAGATCTGGTACCGGATGTGCCGGCTACTGAGGACTCTGGTGACAGTTCACCTTTCGATTGGTTGGCATCGCCTGAGCCCACACCTGAGCTCCATGTCACGCAGCAGAGCTTACGGGATTTGCTGGCCAGCCTGATTCAGAACGATTTGACCGATCTCCAACGCCGGGCTCTGGTCGCTGTCGTGCTTCGGGAAATGCCCATCGAGGAGGTCGCTCGGCGCATGGATACAAACCGCAATGCCCTTTACAAGTTGTTGCACGATGCGCGACAGCGACTCAAACTCCGCTTGGAGAGCCAGGGGGTGTCCGTAGATGATGTCCTCGAGGATTTCGGGGGGTGAGGTCGGCAGTCTGCGATTGCCCCGCCGTTCGCATATGTGAGAATTGTGCGTAAGAGGGTCGGTTATCCCGACGTCAGATCGATGTGCAGGGTATGATGATGAAATGATCAGCATAGGGTCCCGGAAACTACACACCATGGTCCGCGATATCCTCGCCACACAACCGGTCGAGATCGGTTGTGATACGTGTTTCGCCCAACTGGATGAGTTTGTCGAACTCATTCTGATGGGCAAGGATGCCGCGACGGCCCTGCCGCTGGTGGCTGCCCATCTGGACCACTGTAGGGCGTGTCGTGAAGAGTTTGATGCGCTCCTATCGGCACTGCGTGCGCTGTCTTAGCACGGGGTGTTGGTTTTGCCAGAGGCGCGGAGCAACGCTCGATCCATTGGATGGCCTCGCGGTGTTCACGTGCCCTGGCGCACGTGGTGTGCCGAGGTGTTGACATTTACTTGATGAAGTGCTAGCTTATAGACGGTGCGCCCTGGGCGCGGCCCCCTCACCGAGAAGGGAGTGGCTTAGATGGGATGGCTCTTTGCACTGGTAGGAGGAATCGGCCTGCTGTTTGCCGCGATCGGGCGCTCATTGGAGAGCGGGATCTGGGAGGGTTACTTCACGGCGGGCCGCGCGGGCCGAGTTTTCCATCCCTGCGGGTCACGCGCCCTGTGGTGGGTGCAAAATGCAGCGTTGGGAAGCACTGCGGATGACTTGGAGCGTCGCTACTTGACCATTGCCTCCCGCCCTTATGAGCAAGTCTTCATCCGCTTTCGTGGGGAGGCGAGTCGCAAGGGTCAATATGGGCCCTTAGGGTCTTACCAACGGGTGGTCTATGTCGAGGAGATCCTCGAGCTTCGGGAGCGTCGCGAAGGTGACTGTGGACGAACCCGGGATGTGGACTGATATCCCGGCAGGAGGTGTGACATGCCGTTCCTGATTTTCTTGGGCAGTGGCGCAATACTGCTTGGCCTCGCCTACGTGATCTGGATGGCGCTGACCAAGCGCCAGTCCCAGGGCATCGCGAACTGGCCGTCTGCCGAGGGACAGGTTGCGACTGCGTCGGTTTCGTCTCTTGATCGCGAGACCCCCGATGGACTCAAAACAACCCATACCCCTGTGGTGACCTACACGTATGAGGTCGCGGGTCGGTCCTATATATCCCATCGTCTCAACTTCCTTCCCGACAGCGACGCGACGTACGCCAAAGTCACCCTTGCCGAGGCGGCATTGGCCCCTTTCCCGGCAGGGGCGCGCGTCAGGGTCTTCTACAACCCCACCAACCCCCAACAATCGACCCTGATCAAACCACGTCCATTGGCCCACAACGCCGTGATTCTCTATGGTGTTGTGGCAATGATCGCCGGTGCTGGAATTGTCGTACTGGGAATCCTGCTCCTGCCTTGAGGGGGGAGAGCCGCAATCAGCGGCAACTTTGTTGGAGAGGAGAAGTGCGATGGCTGATCTAAGAGGACACGTCGATGGCAAACACAACGCCCACAAGGTGTTGTTGTATGCTTTGTCCACCTGTATCTGGTGCCGCAAGACGCGCCAGTGGCTTGAAGAGGCGGAGGTTGCGTTCGATTACGTCTATGTGGACCTGGTGAGCTCCGATGAGCGCACGGCGGCGCGCGAGCATATCCGCCAATTCAGCGACCGGACGTCGTTTCCTGCGGTCATCTTCGATGACTCAGACTGCATCATTGGCTTCAAGCCTGATGCGATCAAGGAGCGCTTGGAGCTATGAGCGAGGATCGACCGATCTCTGCGGAGGCTGTGGATAAGCTTTACGCACGACTGGATCGTGAGGCCCGGGCTGGCGGATATAACCTTAACCCGGATGTCGAGTTCACCAAGGGCCTGGTCGAGGGCTTGCTGGTCAATGAGGCCCGTTATGGGTACTGGGCCTGCCCGTGCCGCCTCGCCGACGGGGTTCGTGAGAAGGATCTTGACATCATCTGTCCCTGTGATTATCGCGACCCGGACCTGACCGACTGGGGTGCATGCTATTGCGCTCTGTACGTTTCCGACGCGGTGCGCGATGGCAAGCAGGAGCTCCAGCCGATTCCCGAGCGTCGTCCCTCGGAGGAGGAGCGCGAAGCGCCCTCCCAGGGGATGCCAAAAACATCCGCAGAACCCGATCACGAAGAGGTCCTGGTGGGCTTCACCTGGCAGGGTATTCCGGTTTGGCGGTGCAAGGTCTGCGGCTACCTCTGTGCGCGTCCGCTTCCGCCGCTGAAGTGTCCCGTCTGTAAGGCTGACCAGGACCGGTTCGAGCGCTTCCTCTAGCTCGCCGCTATGCCTATCTACCTCGATGTCTCCGCTGCGGTCCATCGCCGAGCGGGGTTGGGCCGCTATGCAGAAAGCCTGGCCCGATCCCTGGCGACCGAGGTACCCGATGATCTGGCCCTGTTCTACAACCGCGAACAGGGCATTGTGCCTCTGACTGGATTGGAGACGTTGCGGCGACGGACCGTTTCCCTGGGGTACAAGCCCTGGCGCATGGCCGTGTGGGTGGGACAGATCATAGGGCTCCCTTTCAACGCACTCTTGCCGGATGCAACCCTGTTTCACGCCACAGAGCATCTTCTGATGCCGCTCAAGGGTATCCCCACCGTGATGACGGTCCACGACCTGATCTTCCGCCATCTGCCGGAGCACCACAAGCCGCTCAACCGTTGGTTTCTCAACGCGACCATGCCGCTTTTCTGCAAGCGATCTGACGCCATCATCGCTGTCTCAGAGGCGACACGACGGGATCTCATCGATGCCTATGGCCTGCCTCCGGAGAAGGTGACCGTCGTATATGAGGCCGCCGCGCCGCATTTCCGTCCCCAGCCACTCGCTGCCTGTGAACGCGTGCGCCAGGTCTATGGACTGCCGGAGGGCTTTCTCCTCTACGTCGGAACGATTGAACCCCGCAAGAATCTCGAGCGGCTGTTGCAGGCCTGGGCGCCGCTGTACCAAGCCCATGCGTGCCCGCCGCTGGTCATTGTGGGCAAACGTGGATGGCTCTCCGATGGGTTCTTTGCTGCGCTGGAGGCGTGTCCGGTGCGGGAAGGCGTACTCCTGACCGGGTATGTCGAGGACGTCGATCTTCCCGCGATCTATGCTGCTGCTACGGCCTTTGTCTTCCCCAGCCTCTACGAGGGCTTTGGCCTTCCTCCGCTGGAGGCGATGGCATGTGGCACGCCGGTCATCTGCTCCAACGCCTCTTCCCTCCCCGAGGTCGTGGCTGGCGCCGGCCTGCTTGTCGAACCGACCGACGTTGACGCGTTGCAGTCAGCGATACACCAAGTTGTGACCAGTGCGTCGCTTCGCAGTGATCTGAGCCGGTCAGGGCTGGCTCAGGCCACGAAGTTCTCCTGGTCAGAGGCTGCCGCCGCCACCCGTCACATTTACGCACGCTATTCACTCGTTTGAGGGTATCCCTTGCTCTCATCAATCCGGTGTTGTGCCTCTGCTCGGCGTCTGGGGCAGTATCTGCCAGTAGTGGCGTTGCTGCTTGTGTGTACTTGGTTTCTGTCATTTGAGCTGGATCGTCTGAGTCTGAGCGTTGACGAATTTGTCAACGTCGAGATAGACCAACTCCCGCCCAGGCTGGTCTATGCAAATCTCGTCTCGGGGCGGGACCTTCATCCTCCCCTGTCACATCTCGTTTCTGCCCTCTGGATTCGCATATTCGGGACTGATGAATGGTCGGTCCGCTCTATCTGGGTTCTGGCAGGAGTCCTGTCGGTGGCTGCAACCTATCAGTTGGGACAGCGATTGGGTTCTCGGCGACTGGGTATGCTGGCAGCGTTGCTTATGCTCTGGCTTTCCACATTTCTGCTGTACACGCGGTTTGTGAAGTACTATGCCCTCACTATCCTCCTGTCTCTACTGGTTACGCTATCTTTCCTTAGTTGGATCCGTCGTCCGAGGTCTCGGATGCGCCAACTTGCCTATATCGTACTCTTGGTAGCCTATCTCTACACTGACTACCTTGGTCCGGCGACTTGGCTGGCCATCTCTTTTCTGTACGTTGTATCGACGGGCTTCATACGCAACTCCCCCCGATGCTATTGGCTGCTCCGACGTTGGATAGCGATCCATGGCGTCGTTGGCCTGCTGTACCTGCCGTGGGTCGTCGTAGCGATTCGGCAGGCGGATATCGTTGTTAACCATTTGGCGACTGCTGATATCAGTGCCGGGGTTTCCGCAACAGTCATCAAGATCATTTACGGAACCTACGCGTTCTCTGTAGGCGAAACGCTGTTCCCATGGCGATACCTGGCGATTGCCGGCGGTGTCGCTATAGTGGTGAGCCTGCTGATCCCCATTCTTGCTACTATCCGTCGTCTCTCGACCCCCGGGATCAGCTGGGCGATCGTTTATGCCATTTTCGGCCTGATTTCCACAGGCGTGTTGCTCTCGTCTCTTATCCAGGGAGTGCCGTTCGTTTCATACGCGAACCACGTCCTCTTCCTACTTCCTTTCTTCAGTGTGTGGATCGCTGCAGGACTTCTCTCGGTACGATCCCACGCTCTGCGGTTCGGCTTACTTGCGTTGATCCTGTCAATGCGCCAGCAGGGTATTGCGCACTACTATGCCGGTACCGAGTTCCACAATCCGATTTATACTGTCCCGATTCGGGAGATTGTCGGGCAACTTTCGAAGGAATCGAGTGCGGCTGACTTGGTCGTGGCTGCTCCAGACATCGGTGTTCACTACTATTCGAGGATCTCACCGAAATGGTTACCAACACTCATGAACCCGTTCTCGGAACCTGTAAGCGATTGGATCGTGCAGTATCATCCGCAGCGGATTTGGCTCTTTGAGTTCGGTCGGGATCGAACTCGCGACCTCAGTTTGGTCGATCTCAGGACGTATGTGGCTGCGCGCTGTTCCCTGATCTCTGAGGAAGGGTATAGTGAACAGACTTTGCTATACCGTCGTGTGAAGAGTCTCTTGTTTGGTCGCGAAGCCTACCAGTACAAGTTGACAGTAAGTCTGTATCAGTGTCACTGATGCGAATGAGATTCGTCGCACCAGCTTGCGATGAGAGGTAAATGTGCCGCACTACATACTTGACGCCCGTACCGCGACGCCCCACTTCCCGGGGATCGGACGCTATATCCGTAACCTCGCCGAAGCCTTGGTTCCACAACTGAACGAGGATGAGCGACTCTCCGTCCTCTCCTGCCCGGGCTACGCGCTCAGGCTGCCCTCCCGTGCCATGGTCCAATCCATCACCGTCGATGCTTCGCCCTTCGCTCTGCGTCAGCAGTGGGTCGTGCGCCGCATCGTGCGCGAATTGGACCCGGATCTGTACCACAGCCCCTACTATCTGATGCCCTATCGGCTCAAGACGCCGACGGTGCTCACCTTGCACGACCTTATCCCCGTGCTTCTGCCCCAATACACGTCGCGTCGTGCTCGGGTAATGTTCGTTTGGATGGTCCTGCTTGCCCTACGATCATCGGCCCATGTCGTGACCGGATCCGAGTCTACCCGTGCACAGCTGCTGACGCGCTTCACCCTCCCGACTGACCGGGTTACTGTCGTGCCCCTGGCCGCTGACCCGGACTTTGTCGTCCAGGATTCGAGCTCTGTGCACAACCTGCGACAGCGCTATCGGCTGTGGGATCCCTTCGTGCTCTATGTTGGCAGCAATCAGCGCCACAAGAACCTCGTGCGCCTCGTCGAGTCCTGGGCCGAGGTTGCCCCTCATTTTCCACACACGACGCTGGCGATCGCGGGGTCCTGGATTCCCACGCTGCCTGAGGCGCGCATCCGGGCCGAGGAGCTCGGCCTGGGCGAGAACGTCATCCGCTGGTTGGGGCCGATCTCGGAGCAGGACCTCCCCTCCTTCTACGGCGCCGCGTCGCTCTTCGTTTTCCCCAGCCTCTATGAGGGCTTCGGTCTCCCCGTGATTGAAGCGATGGCGTGTGGGGCTCCCGTCGCGTGCTCCAACGTCTCCTCGCTGCCCGAGGTTGTCGGCGATTGCGCCCTGCTGTTCGACCCACACGAGACCGCCTCGATTGCTGGTGCGATCTCCCGGGCTCTTGGGGATGAGGCGCTGCGAAAGGACCTTCGAGAGCGTGGATTGGCGCGTGCAGCGACGTTCTCCTGGGAGCGTACCGCCCGTGAAACCCTGGCCATCTATCGCCGGGCCAGTCGCGTTTCTGCAACGCCCTAGGATGCCGAAGAGGGGCTCTGCGGTGCACATCCTGCACCTCTACAAGGACTACTACCCCGTCCTAGGGGGCATAGAGAACCACATCAAGGTCCTGGCTGAAGCCCAGGCATCTGCTGGTCACACGGTGACGGTGCTCGCCTGTGATCCCGGGCGCCTGACGCGCACGAGTACCCTCAACGGGGTTCGCGTTGTGAAGGCCGGTCGTCTCATGACCGCTGCCAGTATGCCCATTAGCCTCCGCCAGCCGTTGGCGCTTCTGAGCATGAGGCCAGATGTCATCCACGTGCAGTCGCCCTACCCGTTAGGGGAAATCAGTGCAGCCTTTCTGAAATCCCGCGTTCCGCTTGTCGTGAGTTACCAGTCCGATGTTGTTCGGCAGCAGGGATGGTTGCGGTTTTACGGGCCACTCTTGCGCTCCGTCTTGCGCAGAGCTGATCGCATCCTGGTGAGCAGCCCTCGCTACCTGGACAGCTCTCCATGGCTGCAACCTGTGCGTGAGAAGTGTGCTGTCGTTCCTCTGGGGGTGGATACGCGCCGTTTCAGGCCCCCCGAGGCTCCCTACGAGGACCGCCCGACGCTGCTCTTCGTGGGTCGCTTGCGCTACTACAAGGGGCTGGATACGCTCTTGCGGGCATTGAAGGCCCTGCCGGAGTCAGTCGCGCTGCGGATCGTGGGGACAGGAGAGCAGCAGGCGCCGCTGCAGGCGCTGGCACAGGATCTCGGGGTCTCGGACCGTGTCGTGTTCGCCGGCGACATCGCCGATGACGACCTCCCTACGGAGTACCACCGGGCGTCCCTCTTCGTCCTCCCCGCCAACGCGCGCGCCGAGGCCTTCGGCACGGTGTTGCTGGAAGCGATGGCCTCGGGTCTCCCCTGTGTCACGACCGAGGTCGGAACGGGAACCTCGTGGGTCGTTCAGGATGGCGTCACGGGACGGGTCGTCCCGGCCCGCGACCCAGCGGCGCTGGCACAGGCTATTGCCGGGATCCTGGCAGACCCCACGCTTCTTCGCCAGATGGGCCAGGCCTCCCGCGCCCGTGTCGAGGCCGAGTTCACCCAGTCGCTCATGGTCGACCGGGTGATGGCGGTCTACCGCGGCCTCGTCTAGCCGGCGCCCCGGGTTACCCCTCCATGTCGGGGATCAGCGGCTCCTGGTAATAGAAGAACTCCTGTTCTTCCCAACTCAGTCCACTGTCTTCCCGTGACCGCAGACGAACGTCCACGATCCGCTCCCGCCCATCGCGCAACAGCGTGATCTCGATGCGATCTCCCGGCCTGTAGTTGAAGATGTGCTCGTGCAGCGGATAGGTGGGCGTGACGGCCTCCCCGTCGACCTCGATGATGAGATCTCCTATCTCAATCCCGGCATCGTCCGCGGGGCCGTCAGGCACCACGTCTGCCACCTCCGCGCCGTCTTCCCGCGTCAAGAACTCGACCCCCAGCCAGGCCATCTCGTCGAGGTCCTCAGGAAGCTCGGGCTCGGGCTCGAACTCGAAGGGCATCTCCCACGGCTCCATGGAGGGAGGCTCCAGGATCTCGACACGCTCGGCGCTTCCCTTGCCGATCGCATATCCGAGCAAGCCTCCCCACAGCCCGCTGCACGCACACGTCACCATCAGGACGAAGCCGGCTGCGAGGACAAGCGCGACCCACTTCCATCCATTCCCACGGTCTACGTTACTGGTCTCGTTCATCCCTCCACCTCCCTATTCCTCGATCCTCTGACCGCCCCATCGGCGGCCCTCGTAACGGTGTCAGTCGCCGTCCTGTGCGGCCTCCCTTGCCAACCGTACGATGCGCTCGAACTCTTGCTCGTAGGTCCGTGCAATGCCTGCATCGTGGATGATGAGCACGTTCTCGTCGTTGGCGTTGGCGGCACTCGCACTGAAGTTGTACGAGCCGGTGACCACGATCTCCTCATCCAGGATGATGACCTTGTGGTGCATCAGGTAGGGATTCCCATCCTTGAGCACCTCAACGCCGGACTCAAGGAATACCTCGTAGTCCGATCCCGGATCCCCCGTATTTCGTCCCTCGATAACCCCCCGGACGTCAATTCCCGCGCGGTGCCGGTCGATGATCGCCCCGGCGATGCCGTTGTCCGTCATGGTATACGCCAGAAAATGCACGCTGGTTTCGGCGTCATCGATCAGCGCGATGATGCGCTCGCGGACGTTGCCCTCGGACTCGAAGAAAGTCTCGATCCTGCCCGTGCCGGTGGCGATGCTCGGATAGGGGACGATGTCGGGCGACGTAGGGCCAAACATACGCCCCTCGAACATCTCCACGAACTCAACGGTGTAGTTCCGCGCCAGCGCTTCCGACCGCACGATGACCACGTTGTTGTCGTTGCGGTACGTCTCGCTGTCGGAGACGTTCCAGCTTCCCGTCCAGACCCTCTGCTCGTCGATGACGACGAACTTGTCGTGCATATAGGCCGCCTGCCCGTCGGTGACGACCTCGATTCCGGCCTCGCGCACCGCCGTGGTCCCGGCAGCATCCCCATAGTCGCTATCCGTGACGACCCGCACCGTCACCCCACGCTCATCGGCCCGGATCAGGGCGTGGCCCACCGTCACCAGGTCGAGGTTGAACACGGCCACGTCCACGCTCTCCTCCGCTGCATCGATCGCGGCGATGAGCCGTTCGTCGAGCCCCCCGTGGTGGAATAACGCGCTATCCGGGGAGCGCGGCGTTGTGAAGACGATCTCGATCGTGTCGCCGGGCGCCGCGATGTCCTCCCCGGGTGCGCTCGGGGCAATACACTCCTTCGTTGCCCAGCCGACGATCAACAGGAAGAGACTGAGCAGCAGTTCCTTGGGCCCGAACTGCCGGACGCGCCTCAACCCTGCTCTCCGCGGGGGAGCCGATCGGCCAGCAGTGCACGCAGCGTGGTCCCTTCCCCCGCCCCTTGCTGGGCATAGGCGCGCATCTCGAGCCGCAGTTGCCGCAACTGGCCATCGAGCGTGTCCCACGCCTCGGCCTCACCTTTGCCCGCGGTGGCTGCGACGAGCCTGTGCACCTCCTGCCGCGACCACGCCAGCAGGATCTGGGCCTCGTCGTCGGTCAGGTCCCCCGTCAGCGCCGGGTCGCCGCTGATGCGCTCGTAGGCAAGCTGCTCGCGCCTCGCCAGTCCGGTCAGGTCACCCTCTGCCGTCTCGCCCGACGGTGCGCGGTCGACAGCCCCTGCCCGCTTTCCGGGCGCAAGCGTCTGGGCTTCACGCGCCGGGGACCCAGGCGTTCGCAATTCGAGAGCTGCGGTTTCCGCGATTGCCGCGCTCGCTGCGAGCGCCTCGATCGCCTCGATCGCCTCGACCTGCGGCGGCGTCGGCCGGATGAACGGCCGCGCGCGCCGGATGGTCTCCCACGCGGCCTCTGCGGTCGCGCCCTTGTGGACGAGGTACGCCGCTGCCATCGTCGGAGCTCTGCCGACACCCGCACCACAGTGGATGTAGACGCCCCTTCCCGCAT
>JAXDDP010000209.1:0-3563 GCA_034676785.1 Anaerolineae bacterium
AAGAAGGCAGCCTTCGCGAACCCACGTGTGGAGACAGCAGTCCCATACGGACGGTGTGACTCACACCGAGGGCGACTTGGTCGTGTCTTGCCTCACTATCACTACGCACTCAGCCGGCGGCCGGTTGCACGGTGAGCTTTCCGCTGACACTGGACATCGTGATGTGGACTCTGACGGTGGCATCGCGATAGGCAGAGTTCGTGTACTGGTCGCCGCTGCGCGTGAACCCCGGGGCATCCAATCTTCCGCTGACAGCCGTGAGGCGCAGAGCGATGCCAAGCGTCTCAGGATAGATCACCCTCCCAACGCCGGATACGCAGTTCAGCCCCACAGCCAGGTCGTGGACCAGTCCGCTGGTCAGATCCACAGTCATAACTCCGCTCGCTGTGTTGAGCGCCACCCGCTCGAGCGCGGGGCAGTCGCCCCCTAGATGAACGTCCATACGACCGCTGGCGCCACTCACCTTCAGTTGCTTGAGCCGCGGACAGCTTCCATCGAGGACCAGGTCTGTGTCGCCACTGGCAAGGCTGATTCCCACGTCTGACAGAGATGCATACCGTCCGCGCAGCACGATGGCGGCTACACCGCTCCCGGTCTTGAGGGAGACTTGCTCAAGATCGGGCATATCACCGGAGAGATCGGCTGTGAACCGACCACTCCCCACCGCAGCGTCGAGCCCCTCAAGCCGCGTATCGCTCAGGTTCAGGTTCGCTTCACCTGACCCCAGATGCACTGTGAGTCCAAGGGGCAGCTGATCTCCTAGGGCAAGATCCCATACATAGCGCGGGTCATCGACCAGCTGGCTCCAGGACTGCGGGCCCCTAGCCTGGAGGTGGCCCACACCATCCGTCACCGTGTAGTGCACCTCAGGCTTCCATTGGGGCGCCCCATACTCAAAGCGTCCGCGGAAGAGGGTATCCGCGCCACCCTCGACGCTCAGTTTGCCCTTACCCATCTGTAACAAGGCCCGTACGCGTTCGGCGCCCTGCCCCTCGATCACGACATCGTCCACAAACGGCGTTGCCACAGGCTGCTCCATTCCAACCCCCTTGTCAATGTCAATGAACACCTGTGGATAATTTTAAACGAGGATTTCATAATTGTCAACTGCATGCTTGATATCTGTAAACAGAGGATCAATGTCAATACAACTACGTGTTGACAGGGTTCAGCAGCGGCGCGCCCATGCGAGGTACGCGAACAGAAGAGCGGGAGAGACGCACCGTCGCGATGCTGCCGTAGCAACCATCAGGGGGTAACAGATGTAACTACCGCCGGGTAGGCGGTCAGTCTAGCAAGAGCGAGGGGCGGTTCAGCCTTCGGGCTCGTCGTCCCAGGGGAAGTACTCCGTGCCCTGAGCCGCGGCACGGATGGCAGGGTCATCGGAGTAGTGACCCCGCCGCTCAGGAGATATGAGACCGGCGATCCGGCGCATGATCTCGTCGCCAATCTCGGCTACGCGTTCGCGCCGCTCGCGTCCCCGACCGGGAGGGGCAAAGGGTCCAAAGGGCTCCCCTATCCTGACTGTGACGCGAGCGCGCCTCCCACGCTTGAGCGATGGGAAGACCTCAGTAAACCCGTCGAGCCCAACAGGGAGTATGGGAGCGCCCGAACGCGCGGCCATGAATGCAGCACCGCCACGCGGGGGACGCAGAACTGCATAGGCACTCGACCCTTCCGGAAAGATCCCGAGCACCCCTCCCTGAGCAAAGACGGCCTCGGCCGCGCGGAAGGCCACTTGCGAACCGGTGCCGCGGTAGACCGGATAGTATCCCCAGAGTTTGCGCAGCCAGCTGACGCCTCCCGGAGCGTTGGGCGTGTGCAGTCCGCCGACAAACTCGATCGGCCAGGGGGTCACGCTCAACATCGCGACCGGATCCAGGAAGCTGAAATGGTTGGCCACAACCATTAGGGGACCTTGCTTGGGGAAGTGCTCGCGGCCGAGAACGCTGAAGTCCGATATTACGGCGAAGATGCCACGAGTGACCCGCTGGATCAGAGCCCTGATCCAGCGCCGCCTAGGGTATGGGAACTCCGCAAGATCTGCCACGGCGCAATTCTACCTGCTGGCGAGCTACAGGTCAAGCGCAGCCTCGACGTATGATCCCCTCAGGCCAACTGGCCGCCCGATCTCAGCCGCGATTGCCCCGTCGACCGCCCACGCTAGAATAGGGCCACCAGCCGGCACTGTCGCCGGCCTGACCCGCACAAGGAGTGATCGCAAATGGAGCCGGCCCGCTCAGACCACGGTAAGTCACCGGCAGCGACCACCAGGCTCGCGTCGGCAACTGCTGCACTCCACGACTGCGCGTTGTGCGGCAACGCCTGTCATCTCGATCGGACGACCACAACCGGGCCGTGTGGCATTCGCGCCACGCCCTATGTAGCCAGCTACGGCCCCCACCACGGTGAGGAACGAGTGCTCAGCGGCTGGCGAGGATCCGGCACCATCTTCTTCTCCGGCTGCAACCTTCACTGTGTCTACTGCCAGAACTACGACATCAGCCAGGAACACGCCGGGATCGCGGTAGACCCGGAGCCACTCGCGACGATCATGATGTCTCTGCAGGACCATGGCTGCCACAACATCAACCTCGTCTCGCCGACGCACGTCGCATCCGCGATCGTGCCCGCCCTGCTTTTGGCTCACCATGCCGGCCTCACCATCCCGATCGTCTATAACACCGGCGGGTACGATGCCCCGCAGGCGCTTGCGCTGATGGACGGCCTGGTGGATATCTACATGCCTGACATGAAATACAGCAACGACTTGACCGCCTATGCACTGTCGGGCATACGCAACTACCCGGCTGTGAATCGGGCAGCCGTCACGGAGATGCACCGCCAGGTCGGCGACCTGATCGTCAGTGACCAAGGTCTGGCGCTGCGGGGCTTGCTCGTACGACACCTGGTGCTGCCGGGCGGGCTAGCCGGCACCGATGGGGTGGCGGGCTTCCTGGCTATCGAGATCAGCCCAGATACCTATGTCAACATCATGGCCCAGTACCGCCCTGCCTACCGTGCCCGGGCGTGCGCCACCGAGGCTTTCCCCATCGACCGCCGGCCCACGCAAGGGGAGCTCGCCGCCGCGACGTCAACAGCCCGTGCTGCCGGCCTTCACCGGTTCGGCAACGAGTAGATACGCCCCGGCCACATACGGGGCCGTTCAGTTAGCGGGCGGCGATCTCCTGGCCAGAAGATGCGCTAGCGCGATCACAAGCAAGAGCGCGGCAACCCCCGCCGGCACAGATCCCGACCACGCCTCGACCGCACTGATCTTGACGACCGTTGGGTTGTGAACCTCAACCGCCAGATCATCATAGTAAACTGACCCTCCATCAAGGTCTATAGAACGCAGGTAGATGCGCAGAAAATCCGGAGGTTCATCGCCGAGATCAACCGACTTCGACACCGTCGCCCATTCTGGGCTATCGGAATCCAGCACCCCAACCGATGTCTTGGCCTCTGGCGCTGTCCTGCAGTCGCCGCTGGCCCCCCAACTGACCAGGATCTCACCACTGGGCCAACCCGAGTCGCCCACGTCGACTCGGCCCGAGACGATC
>JAXDDP010000210.1:0-5235 GCA_034676785.1 Anaerolineae bacterium
GCATGCGCGGCCTGCAGACAGCCTGTACCTGCCCCATCGCGGATGGTATGGAAGTCCAGACAGAGACAGAGTCTGCGGTTTCGGTGCGCAAGTTCGTCTTGGAGCTGCTCTTCTCTGAGCGCAACCATTACTGCATGTTCTGCCAGATGAGTGGTGACTGCGAGCTGCAGGATGCCGCATACCGCTATGGGCTTGACCATTTCACGTATCCACGGCCTTACCAGAAGCTCAACGTGGATGCATCGCGGAAGTACTTCATCATGGATCACAACCGCTGCATCCTCTGCACGCGCTGTGTCCGTGCGTGTTCGGAGATCGTTGCGAATCACACGCTGGATCTGCGGGCACGGGGTGCGGACTCCATGATTATGGCCGATCTCGACGTGCCCTTTGGCGAGTCGAGCTGCGTGGAGTGCGGTACCTGTCTTCAGGTCTGCCCTACGGGGGCTCTGATTGACGCCCGTAGTGCCTATGGTGGACGGGAGAAGGATGTTGTCCACACCGAGACCACTTGTATGCAGTGCAGCGTGGGGTGTACGCTCGATGTGGTTACTCGCTACAATCGGCTGCTCCGTGTCGATGGCGTCTGGGGCTCCGAGCCCAATGATGGCTTGCTGTGCGTCGATGGCCGCTTCACGCCCCTCTACGAAGAGCGCAAACGCCTGACCAGCCCGATGGTCCGTAAGGACGGGAAGCTGGTTGAGACCAGCTGGGATGAGGCTCTCGGTGCCGTGGCTGCCAAGCTCAAGGAAGGCGATGTTCAGGGCCTGGCCACCTGCGCTACGACCAACGAGGCGTTGGGAGCTTTTGCCGGGCTTCTGACGAAGGCAAGGGGCGAAGTGGGGCTGTTGGAGCCCGTTGCTCCTGCCTTGGGATATGGCGTGACGGCCAAGCTCAGTGACATCCTCGATGCTGATTTCATCGTAGTTGCTGGAGCGCAGCCGTTGGACTATCAGCGGGTCGTCGGCTACTTTATCCACCGAGCGGCAGACAAGGGCGCAACCGTTGCCGTGATTGCCGATTCCGAGAACAGTATGAGCAAGCGCGCTGCGATGACGGTCTCCTATGCCGAGGCGGACAAGGTCGCTAAAGCAGCGGCAGCTGCCAAGAAGATCGTGTTGGTCTATAGCGTAGGAATCAAGGGCAAGGTGATTGCGGCGTTCCGTCAGCTCGGTGATCGTCTGTTCGCGCTCGCGCTCAGTCCTGGCCGTAACGAGAAGGGCGCCACAGCTCTCGGGCTGAAGGCTGTCGAGCCCAACGGTGCGAAGACCCAGTTCTTCCTCATGGGTGAGCAGAGCGAGGACCAGGGCTTGTTGGCAAAACTGAACGGCGCCTTTACAGTCGTTCAGGCTAGCTATGTGTCTGCGCTGGTCGAGAAGGCCGATGTCGTTCTTCCTGCGCCTGTATGGTACGAGCGCACCGGTCACGTGACTGACTACTCGGGCGCTGTCAAGCCTGTGGCTGAGGTCCTGCCCAAGCCCGCAACCGTACGCGACGATGCGGAAGTGCTCGCAGATCTCGCCGCTATGCTATAATGGACCCGGCCTACGGAGAGTCGGAAAGGCAGGAGATTTACTATGGGTGAGAAGATCACTGTTGCGACACAGTGGCTAGAGTCATGTGCTGGCTGCCACATGTCGTTTCTTGACATCGACGAGCGGATTGTCGAGCTCCTGAAGTACGTTGAGCTCAGTTCATCGCCGATCACGGACATGAAGCATCCCCCGGAGGAAGGTGTTGTTGTAGGAATCCTTACCGGCGGCATTGGCAACGAAGATGAAGCGCACGAAGCCAAGCTGATGCGGGAGCGCTGCAAGATCCTGATTGCCATGGGTGATTGCGCCGTGACTGGTGGGATCTGCACGATGCGCAACTTCTTCGACAAGGAGGATGTTCTGCGTCGCGGCTACATCGAGACGGAGAGCACGGTTGATGGTGAGATCCCCGTTCATGAAGAGCTGACGCCGCTCACCGATCAGGTCTCGGGTGTGGGTGATGTCGTTCCCGTGGACATCTATCTGCCAGGTTGTCCCCCCTCAGCCGACGCCATCTGGTTTGTCTTGACTGAACTGTTGGAAGGCCGGATGCCCAAGCTTGAAGGTAATGTGTTGAAGTACGGGAGCGATGGAGGGTAGGGATAATGGTAGCGAGTGCACAGAAAATCACGATTTCACCCGTGACCCGCATTGAGGGCCACGCGAAGATCACGATCTATCTCGACGAGCAGGGACAGGTGGCGGACTCTTTGTTCCATGTGGAGCAGTTCCGCGGCTTCGAGAAGTTCAGTGAAGGGCGGATGTTCTATGAAATGCCGCAGATCACCCCGCGGACGTGTGGCATCTGCCCTGTCAGTCACCACCTGGCTTCGGCAAAGGCCTGTGATGTTGTAGCCGGCACCACACCGACGCCGACAGCGCACAAGCTGCGTGACCTCATGCATATGGGGCAGGTCATCCAGTCCCACGGCATGCACTTCTTCGAGTTGGCTGGCCCGGATTTCGTCCTGGGATGGGATGCCGACCCCAAGATCCGGCACGTTGGTGGTATCGTTGCAGCGAACCCCGACCTTGCCGTCAAGGCCGTTCAGCTTCGCGCATACGGGCAGAAGATCATCAAGCTGTTGGGTGAGCGCCGCGTTCACCCGATCTTCGGCGTGCCTGGCGGTGTGACCAAGCCGTTGCTCCCCGAGGATCGCGAGTGGATCTTGAGCGAGGTCGACCGCCAAATTGCCACCACACAGGTGGGCATTGAGTTCTTCAAAGACTGGGCGATGAGCCATGCCGAGATGGTGGCCGAGTTTGCGGTCTTCCCGACCGCCTATATGGGCCTGGTCCAGAAAGATGGTGCCCTCGAGCTCTACGACGGCACCCTGCGGATGGTGGATCGCGATGGCTCCCCGCTCGAGGAGTTCGATCCCTGCCATTACCTGGACTATATCGGTGAGCACGTCAACAACTACACCTACTTGAAGGCACCCTACTACCTGAAGCGGGGCTATCCCGACGGTGTGTACCGGGTGGGTCCGCTTGGGCGCCTGAATACAGCCAGCCACATCAGCACGCCAATCGCGCAGAGTGAGATGAAGATCTGGAAGTCGATCAATGGGGGTAAGCCGGTGGAGGGTACGCTCTACTACCACTATGCCCGGCTGATCGAGACTGTCTATGCACTGGAGCGGGTCAAGGAGCTGATGGACGACCCCGAAATCCTTGGCAAGGATGTGGCCAATCCACAGGGTCAGATCACCGGCGAGGGCGTCGGTGTTCTGGAGGCTCCGCGGGGTACGCTGTTCCACCACTACTGGACTGACGACAACGGTGTGATCACCAAGGTGAACATGATCGTCGCAACAGCGGGCAATGCCTGGGCGATGAACCACTCGGTCAACATGGTGGCCAAGCGCTACGTCGATGGTACTCGCCTGCAGGAAGGTATGCTAAACCGCGTCGAGGGTGCGATCCGCGCCCACGATCCCTGCCTCTCCTGTTCAACGCACGCGATGGGGCAGATGCCGCTGAATATCGAGTTGGTCGGGCCCGATGGCGAGGTCCTGGATACGCTGCGCCGCGACTGATTATCTGTGATCTCTCGCCGGCCCCTGTCGTGGGGCCGGCTGATACCGACGCAAGAGCCTCCGGGGCGAGACGAATCCCAATTCGTCCAGGCCCCGGAGGCTTTTGATGGGCCACAGAGGGTGCGTTCTTGAACTGTAACGAATATCAGATAACATGCTGAAATATCGCACTTTAGGCGCCTCCTGGCGTCAAGGTGAATCTGGGATCGAGGGTCTTTGTGGATGCATTAGCAGGTAGCAGTGGATCTCACGTCTTGGTTGCAGGCTTTGGCAACCTCTATCGTCGGGACGATGGTGTTGCCCGGTTCGTTGTCAACGCTCTGCGAGAGCGATTGGGTCGAGCTCCTCTGGACGAGATGGATGATGGTTTTGGCGATCTTGGTCATCCCGTGGATACCGTGGTCCTCCATCAGCTTGTCCCCGAGTTGGCTGAGGATCTGCAGAACTACGACCTTGTGATCTTCGTCGATGCTCACGTGGCATCTGGCATTCCTGAGCCGGTCCACGAGGAACTGCTCGAGGTCGTGTACAAGGCGCCTTTTGTCTACCACCAGACGCATCCATCGACCGTTCTGGCGCTGACAATGCATCTCTATGACAGGGCGCCACGCGCGATTCTGTTGTCGCTGTTGGGTCACGATTTCGACTTTGGAGCGGGGCTATCGGATGAGACGGCAGCGTTGGTTGAGCCAGCCGTGGACCGCATTTTGGAGCTGGCGGCATCTGCCCTGTATGGCACTGTTGCGTCGCGGGAGCTCGACCATGCATGAGATGGCTGTGACCGAGGACATCCTCCGCATCGTCAAGGACTACGCGGAACGCGGCGGGGCAGAGAAGGTGACCGACATCCATCTCGTGATCGGCGAGTTGAGCAGTTTCGTCGATGACTCGATCCAGTTCTACTTTGACCTTCTCACACCCAACACGATCGCTGCGGGCGCGACCCTACACTTCGAACGGGTGAAGACGCGCTTCCGTTGTCGCAAATGTGGGCAGGAGTTCGAACCCGATGGGCAGGACTGGCGCTGCCCGTCGTGCCAGGCGCTGGGCGGAGACGTCATCGCTGGCAAGGAGTTTTACGTCGAAAGCATTGAGATCACGGCGTGAGCGCAGCGTCACGCGGGCTTGGGATTGCGAATGAATCGAAGTCGAGGAGGAAGGTCTATGTCTGACAAGTTGCCTCAGCCGAGCCGTGTGTCCGTCGTCGAGAAGTTGCTGACCGCCAATGAGGAAGTCGCAGCCGACAACCGGGCCCAGTTCAAGTCCCACGGTACCAGGGTCGTCAACATCATGGCCTCGCCAGGCGCTGGCAAGACCACGCTGCTCATGGCTACCATCGCTGCCATGCCCAACTGCAAGCTTGGCGTGATCGAGGGTGACGTCGCCTCTCAGGTCGATGCCGACAAGATCGCGACAACCGGCACGCCTGTCGTCCAGATCAACACCGGCGGCGCCTGCCATCTTGATGCGCCGATGATCCGGCGCGGCATGCAGGCGCTTCCCCTTGAGGACCTGGAGTTGGTCCTCGTCGAGAACGTCGGAAACTTGATCTGTCCGGTCTCCTTTGACCTGGGTCAGGATGCCAACGTCGGCCTGATCAGCGTCCCTGAGGGGCACGACAAGCCCTACAAGTACCCCGCTATTTTCGAAGCGGTCGATCT
>JAXDDP010000211.1:0-5071 GCA_034676785.1 Anaerolineae bacterium
CTGTTCGCGGAGCCAGCCGATCTGGCGATCGCACACAAGCTGGCCCTCTCACTGCGGCAGGTGGCAGATCGCCACCTGGACTGGCGCCTTCCTGAATTGGCAGAGGAGCTCGGGACTGTTGCCCGCAATGAGCGGCGCTTCATAGGCTTCGCTGAGGCTGACACGGGGCTCGATCCAGAGCAGTATAGGGGTCAGGTTGTGGTGACGACGATGCACAAAGCTAAGGGCCTCGAGTGGGACAAGGTCTACCTGGTCTCGGTCAACGACTATGACTTCCCGTCAGCCCTGCCCCAGGATCGTTTCATATCAGAGCCGTGGTACGTTCGTGACCAACTCAATCTACAGGCTGAGGCCCTTGCACAGCTGGAAGCGCTGGATGCAAATCCGGACTTGTTTGACTACGATGAGGGTACCCCGACCCTTGTGGCGCGGCGTGACTATGCTGCTGAGAGATTACGGCTGCTATTCGTAGGTATAACGCGAGCGCGGAGGGCCTTAACTGTTACTTGGAACACTGGGCGCCAGGGCACGGCGCAGCCAGCTGTGCCCCTCATTGCTTTACAGACGTGGTGGGAGGAGCAGAACCGATGAAGGGGAGTTCAGGCCTACAAGGAGCCCGGGCGGGAGGGGAGCCATGAGCTTGCCGACCGGTTTTCGATTCAGCCAAGCCAGCCTTCAGGACTATGTAGACTGTCCGCGGCGTTTCCAACTACGTTACCTGGCGGCGCTTAAGTGGCCGGCTGTCGAAGCTGAACCCATTGAGAGGAATGAACAGCGGATGGCTTTGGGTGAGGCATTCCATCGTATGGTCCAGCAATGGTTCTTGGGTCTATCAGAGGAGGCAATCTCGCGCGCCGCCTCGGACCCTGATCTGCTCCGTTGGTGGCAGAGCTTCCTGGCCTATCACCCGGTCTCGTCGTTCTGTGGTGATGCAGAGGATACGACGATCCGAAGTGAGTATGCCCTGGATGGCGAGGTGGTTGGACATCGACTGGTGGCAAAGTATGACGTACTGGGCGTTTCTGGAGCAGGCAAGGTGACCATCCTGGACTGGAAGACCTCGATGAAGCGTACTCCCGATGACGCCCTGCACGCGCGACTGCAGACACGAGTCTATCCTTTCCTCGCTGTCCAGGCGGGTACATATCTCAATAGGGGTAAGGCGATCAACCCTGATGATGTCGAGCTCGTGTACTGGTTCCCTGAATCACCCCTGGCGCCGGCGCGGATGCGCTACAGCGTAGCGCAGTACGAGGCCGATGGCGACTACCTGGCTGATCTGATCAAACGCATCGCAGTGAGTGGCGACAGCGATTTCTGGATGACGCAGGATCGTGATCGGTGCCGGTTCTGCGTCTACCGATCTTACTGTGACCGCGGCACCTCGGCGGGTCGCCTTGACGCACTGGCTGCTGAATGGCAGCTCGATGAGACCGCTGGTGACATCGATATTGACTTAGAGCAGATTGCCGAGATAGCCTTCTAGCTGGCTGGGTTGTGATCGTTCAGCATCGCGGTAGAATGGGTACATATAGACAAGATATGGTCGAAGGATCGCGCTGAGCACGCTGCTGTGCTCTGTGTCCCATTAGACCTGTATAGGAGGTACAATGTACAAACTGGTACTGGTTCGTCATGGTGAAAGCGAGTGGAACCGTCAGAACCTGTTCACGGGCTGGACGGATGTGGACCTCAGCGAGGCGGGCATCGCGGCGTGCCATACTGCGGCAACTGCCCTCAAGGCTGAGGGATATGCGTTTGACGTGGCTTACACGTCGGTGTTGAAGCGCGCCATCCGGACCCTGTGGATCATCATGGATGATATGGACCTGATGTGGATCCCCGTTCACCGATCGTGGCGCCTGAATGAGCGGCATTATGGTGCGCTCCAGGGACTGAACAAGGCTCAGACTGCTGCAAAGTACGGCGATGATCAGGTGTTCGTGTGGCGGCGCAGCTACGACGTACCGCCGCCGGTGCTCGAGACGTCCGATTCGCGCTGGCCAGGACACGATCCGCGTTACAAGGACCTGGATCCAGCGGACATCCCAGCGACTGAGTGCCTGAAGGATACCGTGGCCCGGGTGATGCCCTATTGGGAGGGTGTCATTGTGCCCAAGATCAAGTCTGGCGCCCGAGTGCTGATCGCAGCGCACGGCAACAGTCTGCGTGCTCTGGTGAAAACGCTTGACGGCGTTTCGGATGCGGATATTGCCGAGCTGAACATCCCCACGAGCATTCCGTTGGTCTATGAGCTGGACGAGGATGTGCGACCTATCCGCCATTACTATCTGGCTGATCCAGATGTCGTAGCCGCTGCCCAGCAGGCGGTGGCCAACCAGGGCAAGGCCCGCGGCTAGACTTAGCCGGCCTATGTGCAATCTATACAGCCGCCAGCGCCCGCGCTGGCGGCTGTCGCTTGGCCCACTGTGACGATCGGCAGCTGACGATGCGATGGCTTGAGCCCGAGCCCGTTCAGGTGCCTCGACTGCTTCGAGAAGCCGTCGGCGGGCATCCACTCATCGCCGAGACGCTCATGCACCGTGGCGTGACCTCGGTTGCCGCAGCACAGGCGTTTCTGGATCCAGATGCCTATGCACCTGCGCCACCTGAGGACCTACCGGGCATTGGGGTTGCGGTGGCACGCGTGTGGCACGCAATTGAGAACCACAAGCCAATCCTCGTTTGGGGCGATTTCGATGTCGACGGGCAGACCGCCACGACTGTGCTCGTGACGTGCCTGAGGGATCTGGGAGCAGATGTCCGGCACCACATTCCGGTGCGAGAGACCGAGTCGCACGGCATCCGTGTGACAGCTCTTGCAGAGGAGCTTTCCAGGTCCGTCTCTCTGATCGTTACTTGTGACACGGGCATCGATGCGGAAGAGGCTGTCTCCTATGCGATGGCGCACGGTGTCGATGTCGTGATCACCGATCACCACGAGCTGCCTAGCTCGCTTCCGCAGGCAAGTGCCATCGTCAATCCACACTTCCTCGCAGAGGGTCATCCGCTTGGCGACTTGCCCGGTGTCGGCGTGGCCTACAAGCTTGCGGAGGCGCTCTACGCGCGAGCCGGACGTGGTGCAGACGTACTTGGCCTACTGGACCTGGTTGCACTGGGAATCGTCGCCGATGTCGCCATTCAGCGGGGAGAGACCCGGTACCTGTTGCAGCGTGGGCTCAAGGCGCTTCGCGAGACGCGGAGGCTGGGACTTCAGGAGCTCATGAAGCTCGCCGGCGTCAAGGCGGACAGTCTTGATGAGGAGAGCATTGGCTTTGCGATTGCTCCCCGCCTCAATGCCCTGGGTCGTCTGTCCGATGCGAACCCCATTGTGGATTTCCTTACTACCGATGACCTGACGCGGGCTCGCGTTCTGGCGTCGGAGCTTGAGTCCCTCAACTCACGCCGCCGGATGATGTGCGACCAGGTCGAAGCTGCGGCCGAGCAACGCCTGGAGGCAGATGCTGAGCAGTTGAGAGGGGCAGCGATCGTCCTCGCTGACCCTCACTGGCCGGCTGGAATCATTGGCATTGTCGCGAATCGGTTGGCAGAACGGCACCGGCGTCCAGTGGTTCTCCTGTCATCGCCTCCGGGAGAGCGTGCGCGTGGATCTGCTCGGTCTGTTGAGGGTTGCCATATCACGGAGGCAATAGCTACCCAACGTGAGCTCCTGGATGGTTTTGGGGGACACGCGATGGCGGCGGGGCTTGCGCTCGACCCTGCGCACATCGAGTCCTTTCGCAGAGGTCTGAACAGGGCAGTCTCGGCGCAGTTGGCGGGCCAAGAGGTGGAGCCCACCCTCGAGGTTCATGGATACGTGGCGTTGTCGGAGCTGACGCTGGCGCTGGTTAGTGATCTGGCCCGCCTTGGGCCGTTTGGTCCTGGCAATCCCCCTCTGACGCTCGTCGCGCGCGATGTGGAGGTTGTCGGGAAGCGACCCATAGGGCGGAACGAACGCCACGTGCGGGTCACGATCGAGGACCGGGAGAAGGACCAGCGCGCCGTCGTTTGGTGGAACTGGGATGGGGCGTCCATCCCCGCGGGGCGAGTGGACCTTGCGTTCTCGGCGGGTGTGAACGAATTCAAGGGGAAGACCGAAGTGCGGCTGGTATGGCGGGATGCACGCGCTTGTGCGGCCGAGGTAGTGGAAGTCAGTGCCCAGCCCGCCGAACCGCTTCGGGTCGAGGACTGGCGAGGCGCAGCAGATGCTGAACATCGGTTAGCTGAGTTGCTGGCGCGCGACTCGGCCGTTGCTGTGTGGGATGAAGGTCAGGTGTCCAGAGCGTGGTCTGGAGAACGACACCACCGGTTTTCCTTGCCTACGGCTGAGACACTTGTCGTGTGGGTGCGCCCTCCGAGCCCCGCTGTACTGAGATCAGTCGTGGAGCGTGTTGCTCCCACGCGGGTCGTGTTGGTTGGGCGGGGTGGTGTGGCGGCTGAAAGAGCTGAGTTTCTGAAGTATCTTGCCGGGCTGGCCAAGTACGCGATCGGCCACGCGGGTGGCATAGTCGATGTCGCGGATTTGGCCGCCAATATGGGCCATCGCGAGGTATCTGTGCGGTGGGGCCTGTCCTGGCTGGTGGCCAAGGGGATCGTGCACGTTGAGGAACGGGGCGATCAGTCGGTGTCCCTCGCTGCACCGGGCATCGCGGATGACACGCAGATGAACCAGGCGGTTGACCGACTACAGGAAGCGCTAGGTGAGACTGCGGCCTACTGGCGCCATTTTGCGAATGCGGAGGCTGCCCACGTGATGGCAGGGATTGGGCCGTTGGTGACGGCGTCGCCAGATCGGCACTAGACGCGCTATTGGTGCAAACTGGGGATTGACAGGGAGGGAGGAGGTGGTATGATTTGCGACCGCTGGAGGGGAACACAGGGAGCGACCGCGGGAGTGGGGGAGCACTGGGGGCCTTGACAGGGACGGGGGAAGTGGTAGAATCCCGGATCGAGCTGCGGTGAAGGCAAGAGCAGCGAGCACATTAAGGGGCGCGGGGCCGGCAGGGGGAGTGAGCTTGACGGGGGCGCGCGGATGTGGTATACTAGAGGGCGCTCAAGACAGAAGAGAGCC
>JAXDDP010000214.1:0-9056 GCA_034676785.1 Anaerolineae bacterium
TAATGGGCCAGCTTGATGACCTCTTTCACGGTGAGGTATCCGTGCCCGTAGTGATCGATACAGAGCGAGACGTCCCAGCCGACGGTCTCGCGCACCAGGGCTACGATCTCGACCAACTTCTCAAAGCCCTTCTCCGTGATCTTGACCACCGGTCCGGTGCCGGCTGCACGGCTGCGCGCGTCAATGGGGTATTCGAACTTGGTTGGCGTGCCCACCATCGCGCCCGGCACGTCGTGGAGCGCCTGCAGGCGAGCGTCGAACTTGATGAAGGTGAGGCCCATCTGCTTACGGCTCAGCACACGCTCCGCATAGGCCTCCGGCGTGGGCTCGTCGGGCTCGGGGGTGTCGGCGTAGATGCGAATCCTGTCCCGGTACTTGCCCCCCAGAAGCTGATAACAGGGGATCCCGTAGACCTTGCCGATCAGGTCCATCAGCGCGATCTCGATGCCCGAGACGCCCCCGCCCTCACGACCGAAGTTGCCAAACGACTTGATCGTGTGGAAGATCATGTCGATGTTGCAGGGGTTCTTCCCGACCAGTATGCTCTTGAACTGCAGGGCATTCTCACGGTGCCCGGCGTCGCGCACCTCGCCGATGCCATAGACGCCCTGGTTGGTATCGATGCGGATGATTGGATAGTCGTAGTTCGAGCAGACAGTCGCCGTCCTCAGGTCGGTGATGCGCAGCTCGGACGGGCTGGAGAATGTGCTGATTGCGTTCTCGACCGTGTCCCGCAGTGGCTCGCTTCCCTTGCTCATCTCGCTCCTTTTCTCCCAGCACACTGGGCAGCAGCAGAACCGATGAATCGGTTACGACAAACCAACTCACCGGACCATCAGTGACGATGCCAGATCAGATACGGCTCGATGCGCTCCCACGTCCGGTCGATCTCGGCCATGTCGTAGTCATCCAGAGGCCGTGCACTGCCACGCACGCGGTGATTCCTGAATACCCCGCGCCGGATCATGATCTCCTTGGCATAGGCCATCCCCATCATCCCCTCCAACATCAACGATGGCAGCAGCGCATCGAAGAGGTCTGCCGCAGACTCCTCCTCGTCGGCATCGAGAAGCTCCCAGACACGCTGGACGAGGTCGCAGAACTGGCACGCGTGGACGTTCCCGGCGGCGCCGCGCGCGTGCTCGGCGAACATCGGCCGGCCGCCGCCCCCACCCATCACCCCTTTCACAGCAGCGCTGCCCTTCGAGAGCAACGCCGTGATGTTCTTGTGACTCGGGGGCACCTCTTCCTTCACCCAACTCACGTGCTCGATCTCTTCACAGAGCGTGACCAGTTGGTCCGGTGACATCGGCGCGACACTCGCGTTCTGGATCCATATTGGCACATCCACCGCGTCGGATATCGCCTGGTAGTAGGCCTTGATCGATGGGAAGTCGGGTTTGTAGATATAAGGAGGCATCGCGATGATACCGTCGACGCCCAGCCTCTGGGCATAGGCCGCATACGCCACGGCCAAAGGCGTGTTGACCGCCGCCACGTTCGCGATCACGGGGACTCGCCCGGCGGCAACCTCCACGGCCACCCGCACCATCAGCTTGCGCTCCTCCTCCGAAAGGTTCTGGAACTCGCTGACCATCAACGGTGTGGGAATGCCGCCGACGCCGCACTCGATGCAGAACTCGATCTCCGCAGCCAGGACGTCCACGTCGATGGCATCGTCCTCATCGAACGGCGTCATCGGAATGGCGAAGCTACCGCGCCACGGCTTCTGGCTCATACATGGCCTCCTCTCTGCTGCAGAAACGGCTGGGCTATGCCCACCCGCGCATCTGCTGCCAGTCCACCTCGTGCACGGGCGGACGGCTGATCTTGCAGATACGGTCGAGCGTCCGAAGGTGAGCGAGTGCCGACTCATAGACCACGTACTTCTCGTCCTCGGCCTCATCGGGGTCGACGTACTTGAAGAACATCGCATGGTCCGGGTTATTGCCCGCCAACTCGCGCCGGCTCACGCGAATGTGCCCATCCGTGTCATGCCACCGGACCTCGTTGTCCTGCAGCAAGATGAACTCGCCGGCGTATTTGCTGGTGAGTTCGGCCATGTGATCACGGTAGTACAACGCCTGCTCACACATCGTACGGCGCCAACTGATCACCGTCTCCAGCGAGTCGGTCATTACGGCGAAGAACGTCCCCTCAGGTTGGGGATCGACCTCCGACGTGTAGTCGATGGCGCCAAGGTCGACGGTGCCATACCCGCCCTCGGCTGCGACGATAAGTGGATTGCGGTCACGGTGAAACGGCTCGGCAAGCCAGTCCGACATCGGGTCGTGGCCCATGAGATGAGCCCCAACGGCGTCGGTCGCAACGGGATGGTCACCCGCCACCAGCGTATTGGCCACGCGCGCCAACCCGTCTCCACGGCCCCATTCCATTCCCGCCTGACCCACCAACCCGTCGATGATGTTCAGGGCTGGGTCGAAGAGTCGCCCCAGGTCCGCAAGCATATACGGCATGCGCACCAGGTGGTGGAAGTAGTGGCGCGGCTTTCCCGCAGGCGGTTGGGTCATCAGCCCGAAGAGGTTCTTGAGCGTTAGCGTGATGCCCATAAATGCGTGATTCTTCATCTTCTGGACGTCCACCAACGCATCAGCTTCCAACACACGCTGCGACAGAATGTACTGCCGGAACATCTGTCCGCCGCCTGGCACCTGGTAGACCGCCTGGGGCCCGCCGTCGACGTTAATGTAAGGAACGTCGAACTCCTGCAGCACGGGTGAGAGCTGCGTGGAGAACCGGTAGCCATCCTCGAGGTCGCGCTTGAACACGGTCGTGTCGGCGCAGAATAGCTCGGCGTTCGTGCGCTCGCGCAGCAACCTCAGAACCGCACGTGCAACACGGTCGCTGACCAGTTGCTGGCGCTCCCCCTCGAACTTTGGCGAGCGCTCCGGATCGTAATCCTGGTTGAACTTGATCATGATCTTCTTGGCGCCACTCAGCCGCGCCCAGGACCGGTCCAGCGGGTCCGTAGCCCGCTTCAACGCCTCGTAGACGGCTTCATCCTCTGCAAGGTAATTGCAATGTACGGCGCGAACGGTGTAATCCTTGGTTGAAGTCACAGGTTCCCTCCGGGTGAATGAGATGGGTACTATCTGGTTTCAGTGATCAGCAGACCGCATGTCCTTCAACGCTGCCTCGTAGACCTCGAAGTGCTCTCCCTCAGTCTCCTCGGGATCGACGTACTTGAAGAACATCGCGTGGTTCCGATTCTTCCCGGCCAACGTCCGCCGGCTCTCCCGCATAATGCCATCGGCAGCATGCCAGCGCACTTCGCCATCCTGAAGCAGGATGTACTCGCCGGCGTAGTCCAACAGTGACCGCCAGTTGTCGCGATAGGTGAGCCCCTGCTCCGCCATCGTCCGTCGCCAGGTGACGACGGTATCCCGAGAGTCGCGGTTCACGGCATAGAAGGTCCCCACCGGCTGCGGCGCGAGCTCGGAGGCAAAGTCGATCTCCTCCAAGCTAACCGTTCCGAATCCACCCTCGGCGGCGACCAACAGCGCATTTCGATCGCGGTGGAACGGCTCGACGCCCCAATCCGCGGCTGGATCGTGACCCATCAGGTGCGCCACACAAGCGTCAGTCGCCACGACCTGATCTCCCGCAACCAGCCCATCAACCACACGCGCTGCCTCCACACCGTCACCCCACTCCTGGCCAGCCTGACCGACCAAGGCATCCACGATGTTGAGCGCAGGGTCGATGATCCGGCCAATATCTGCCAGCATATAGGGCATGCGGACAAGGTGATGATAGTAGTGGCGGGGCCGTCCGTGGGGGGCGCCCGGCATGAGTCCGAACAGGTTCTTGAGGCACGCAGTGGTGCCCATATAGGCATGGTTCTTCATCTTGGCCACCGAGACCACGGCGTCGGCGTCGATCAGCGCCTCCATCATCGTGTAGCGCTCGAACATCCGCCCGCCACCAGGCACTTCGACAACCTTGTAGGGTGGCTGCGTACCGTCGATGAGCGGGACATCGTACTCCTCGAGAACGTGGGCCAACGTCGTCGTCTGCTCGATCGAAGGCCTGACGTCGTACATCACGTGATAGCTGGCGTCAACGCAGACGAGGTCGGCGTGGGTCTTCTCGCGCAACAACCTTAGCGTCGCGCGGGCCACGCTATCGCTCACCAGTTGCTGGCGCTGTCCAGCGTGCATGACCACCGTGTCGATCGGCCAGTCCTGGTTGAACTTGATCGCGATCCGCTTGGCCCCCACCAGCTTGTCCCAGGCCCGGGTCAGCGGTGCGGTGGCGTAGACCAGCGCTTCGTAGACCTCATCGTCGGTCGCGCGATGATCGCAATGAACAGCACGAACAGCATAATCCTTCGCCTTAACCATAGTGTGTCTCCTTGTGCTAGAGCGGAGCGCTGACCGCTTGCCGCTCGCTGCGTTCCTCCAATCGCCAGACCCAGAACAACATCGCGCCGAGAAGGCGTACAACGCCCCCGATGATCAGCACCCAGCGTATGTCGATAGCGTCCGCAAGCGCCACCCCGAGCATCGGACAGACAAAGGCGCCAACGTTCATCACCGAGCTATAGATGGCCATGTAGCTGGCCCGCCGCTCCTGCGGGCATACCCGGTAAAAGACGTTGGTGTGCGCCAGGTTCACACCAGGGTTGATCAGGTTGATCAGCACACCCCAGACCAGGATGAGCGTCAGATTTGGAAACAACGCGACCAGAAAGGCATAGCTCGCAGCCAACGGTACGGAAAGCCGGAGAGCCTTGTTATCACCGAGGCGATGGATCCACGGACGCCACAACGCATAGCCCACGATCACGCCCAGGTTCGCCAGCATCGAATTCAGGCCGATCCAGCTGTCGGTCGCGTCGAGTTGCTTGACGAACAGGATCGTGTAAAGGGGCATCACGAACCATGCGCCGAGGTTGAAGACAAGCGTGTTGGCCGTGATCCGCACGAAGTCCTGACGCTCCGACGCCATCATCCGGACGGTCTCGCGCACTCTCGCTATGGTCCAGGGCTGACGCGCCTCACGCTTACCGTCCTGCTTGCTCTCCTTCTCCTCTGCGCTCACCCGCGCACCCAGTGCACCCGCCGGCGGCCTGACTTTCGACACGAAATAGGCGCTCGTGAGTGCCGCTACACCCCCAACAACATAGAGAAGCTGGTAGTTGAAGGGGAAGGCAGCCCAGGGCCACTTCGCGCCCGCGTCGAGCCAGAGGCCTGCCGCGAATGTGGCCAGTGCCGCGACGCCACTGGAGATGATGCTCCGGTTGGCAAACACGCGCGCCCGATCACGCTCAGGGATCACATCCGCCAGCATCGGGCTGAACGCCGTGTTGAAGATCGTGATCGGGATGGTCCTGAGGATGAACAGATAGACCAGGACCTGTGCCGTACGGTTCGGGAAGATCCACGGGATGAACGCCGCCCACAGGAAGCCGAACCGCCCCAGCCCCAATCCCAAGAGCATCCACAGCCGCGACTTGTCGCTGGACTCCATGATCCGGGCAGCCGGGATCATCAGGAAGATCGCGAACAACGAGGGCAGCGACGAGAGCCATCCCACCATCTGGTTGGTCGCACCAGCACGCAAGGCATACGTCGCGTTGAAAGCAAAGACGGCGCTGAAGATCGCGGCCCAGAAGACCTCCACGTACAGGTAATGGACGTTGCGCTCGAGCTCACTCCTCTGGGCCAGCGGGCGCATACTTCGCGCCCACCTGACTCTCAGGGAGCGCGCCCACGGCACTTCCAGCATGCGATAGCGAAAGCCGGCCCACGCCTCCGCAGCGGTCGACGGCATCATCCGCATCTAGCTTCGTTCACCCTCCACTGCCGGTATCTTGTTCCAGTGGAACATCGTCGCACCCAGAAGCCGAATCGCGCCGCCGATGACGAGGACCCACCGGATGTCAATGACAGCGGCCAACGCTACACCAATCATTGGGGCTACGAAGGCACCGATATTGGCGACCGTTCCGTACAGCGCCATGTACGAAGCACGCCGGTCGACGGGGCAGACCTGGTAGAACGTGTTCCCGTGGCTCAGATCAACACCGGCATTGATGAAACTGATGATAATGCCAAAGACGAGGATCAACGTCAGATTGGGCATCAACGCGACCAGGAAAGCGTACGCGGCTGCCGGGAGAATGGCTATGAGCAGCGTCCAGCGGAACCCCCTGCGTTCCGTAACACGGCGCCAGATGAGGTAGCCGGCGATGAGCCCAACCTGGGACAACGTCGTGTTCAGGCCGACCCACCCATCGGACGCTCCCAACTGCTTCACGAAGAAGATGATGTACAACGGTCCGACCAACCAGGCACCGAAGTTGAAGACGAAGGTATCGACCATGATGCGGAAGAACCCCTGGTTCTCGCTGGCCATTCCCCGCATTCCCGCAAAGGTCCCCCGCAGCGTCGTACGTGCCTTCTTGCCGGGCTCCTTACGCGCCACGACCGGCGTTTCTGGAATTCGGATGCGGGCAACGTAATAAAGACTTACCATGCCTGCAATCGTCCCGATGAGATAGATCACCTGGTAGTTGATCGGGAATCGGACCCAGGAAAGCGCAGGCGCGGATGAAGGCTCTCCCGCCAGATCGAGCCACTTTCCGAAGGCAAACGTGCAGACGGCCACCGTCAACCCATGGACCACACTGCGGGTGGACATCACGACGGCACGATCGCGCATCGGAACCACGTCCACGAACATCGGGCCCCATCCAGCGCTGAAGAAGTTGCTCGGAATGGCACCCAAGATCAGCAGGGCAATGACCCATCCGGCCGCACGGTCACGCGCCATCCACGGGGCCAGTGCCAGCCCGAGGTACAGAACACGGGAAAGGCCCAGGCTGCCGCGCACATAGGGCCCGCGGTCGGACTTGGTCTCCAGGAACCGCGCGGAGGGGATTAGCATCGCGATCGCCAGGAGCGCCGGGATCGATGACAGCCAACCAATCATCGTATTCGAAGCACCAAGGCGCAACGCATACGTGGCATTGAAAGACGCAACAGCCGTGAGGATGCCCGCCCAGAGGATCTCGACGTAAAGGTACCAGATGTTGTGTTCGGTCTGCCCGCGCAGGCGCTCGACGAAGCGCAGCCCGCGGAACACGCTCGCCGGGGTGATCCCCTGCAGCCTGTACCGCACGCCCGCCCAGTAGCGGGACAGCCCCGCCGACAACCCGTTCAACCGTTCACGCATCCTTGGCACCCATCCGTCTCTTGGCTCTGACCCAACACAAAAAGGACACCCTGGCACACAAGGTGTCCTTCTTCGACGCCTGCGAGGTTAGCTGACGGGCTCGGACCGAAGAAGCTGGCCCTACGATGGCTGTGCTCGGAAGCACAGCTGCACCGATTCGCCCCCGGGTACCACTGGGTCCCCCGCTGCCGCGCACCCTGCCGTGCGCACCCGGCCGCACACCCACTTCACAGCCGGCCCATTCGGCGTAATGGCCTCAACCCTCTGTCGGCAGGAACAGCTCCACCTTATCATAGGATTGGGTGGTGTCAATACGTCCCCAGCGCCAACCCTCTATCGACAAAGTAGCGGAAGGTATCGTAGGTCACGGTGTTGGGGATCGAGTGGTCGCTGTGCAGGGCATAGCCGTTGTTGCGCATCACAACGGGGATCTTGGCCTCCAGCTCGGCGTCGATGCGCGCACGGTCGTTGGTATAGAGCACCCGTACATCGATGCCACCCATAAACGAGATCCGGTCGCCAAAGTCACGGTAGAGCTTGAGCAAGTCCATCCCGGCCTTGACCTCGATGACCTGTAGGCAATCGATGCCCGCCTCGATCATGCCCGGCAGGAGGGGTTCGACATATCCACAGGAGTGCATAATCACCGGCAGATTGTGCGCCTTGGCGAAGCCCACCGTCAGCGCGTGGGCAGGCTGGAGAATCTGGCGGTACATGCGCGGCGACATAAACGGGTGCTGCTTGAACCCCATATCCTCGTAGTACCAGATTCCGTCGGGCCAGCCCTCCTCGGCGAAGAGAATCTCCTGGAGATCAACCGTGAGTTGAGCATAGGTCATCGCCATATCCAACACCCAGTCCGGATCGAGCGCCATCCCCGCCAGCATGTGCTCATGGCCGGCGACGTCTTTCATGATCTCGAACACATTGACGCCCGACCAGACGAAGAAGCGTCCGGCCTCGCGAGCATCGCGTTTGGCCTCGCGGTAGGCTTCAAAGTTGATACGCCGGCGCTCGGGCTGTATCAGCGGCTTGACCTGCGTCTCCCATGGTTCGCGACTCTTCACCAGGAAGTCGATGTGCTCAGGCGTAGCGTCGTGCAGCTTATGCCGGCGTAGCACGGCGCCGTTGCCGTCGCGCGTCAGGATCGTCTCCTCCGTCTCGTCCAGCACCTCAGGGACGAAGTCTAGATCAGCAGTGACTGTGAAGGGCCAGCACTCCTGCATGTCGAAGCCGAAGTGGTCGGCGAGGTTCTCACTGGGCTGGATGTGCCCCTCTTTGGTCCACACCTTGTGCGTGTCGCCCCAGAAGTGCTCATACAGCCCGATTCGGTCAACGGGCTCGCGGGCCAGGATGCGGGTCATGCGCTCGATGCCGGTTAGTTCGTTCATAGGCTCCCATACGATGTCAACAGGATTGAGGAGGTGGCCGGTGGAGCCGCTCCCCGGCCCTGATTATGGACCGACGCGGGGATGACGCAACCGGAGTCGCCAGTGTGGCGAGCTACGTCGTCAGCACCCAGTTCCCGATCACGAGTCCCACCAGAATCCCAATCGCCAGGATCGCGAGGGCGGCAAAGATCAGCGCGAGGAAACGGCGCCGCGGGTTGTCCTCTTAGGGTCTGGCGTGGTGACCTGTGGATAGTGACATATCAGCCCCCGTCTGCTGCAATCGATAGCAGAGACTGAGGCTAGCAGAAGTTCGGATGCCCGTCACCTGGTGATTTTGCCGGGACTGTCACCACACAATGGCCACAGGGTCTCTCATAATAACTACTATATTGACTAATTAAACCTTATAAAATATAATGGTCGCATTCGTCGGCGCGTCCGAAAGACGCACCCGACCCCCCTTAC
>JAXDDP010000215.1:0-15186 GCA_034676785.1 Anaerolineae bacterium
ATGTGCGCATCTACCAGGGCCAGATCAGCCGGCAGACCGAGCTCCTGATGATGGCGACACGAGCGCGGACCGAGCCTGTGGAAGTTGGCGTTTTCAGACCCGATATGACGCCGGTGGCTAGCCTGTCCGCCGGCGAGGTCGGGTACATTGCCACAGGCTTCAAGAGCGTGCGCGAGGCTCGTGTGGGCGATACGGTGACCGATGCGAAGCGACCTGCGTCTGACGCGCTTCCAGGCTATCAGCCGGCCAAGCCGATGGTGTTTGCCAGCCTCTACCCCTCGGAATCTGACGATTACGAGAATCTCCGCGACGCGCTCTCCAAGCTACAGCTGAACGATGCCGCGCTCACGTACGAGCCCGAGACGTCGCAAGCCCTGCAGTTCGGTTTTCGCTGTGGTTTCCTGGGGTTGTTCCACATGGAGATCGCTCAGGAGCGCCTGGAACGAGAGTACGGGCAGGACCTCGTCGTGACAGCCCCGAGCGTGGCGTACCAAGTGCTGCAGACCAGCGGAGCCGAAGTCGAGATCCACCGTCCCGCTGACCTGCCCGATCCGGCACTCATCGCTGAGGTGCGCGAGCCATGGATGAAGGTGCAGGTCATCACGCCAACCGAGTACATGGGTTCGCTGATGGAGATCTTCAGGCGCAAGCGGGCGAGTTTCCTACTCACGGAGACAATCGATCCACAACGAGTCCTGCTGACGTTCGAGGTGCCTCTCGCTGAGATGGTGATCGATCTTCACGACCGGATCAAGTCGGCAACACGCGGATTTGCCTCAATGGATTACTCCTTTTTGGAGTACCGGGTCGATGACCTGGTGAAGGTTGACGTGCTGATCAATCAGGAACCTGTGGACGCTCTGGCTATCATCGTCCATCGTGACCAGACCTACGAGAAGGGTAGCGCCCTGATCCGGAAAATGAAGGAGGCCATCCCACGTCAGCTGTTTGAGGTGCCAATCCAAGCAGCCGTTGGTGGGAAGATTGTAGCGCGGGTCAACGTGAAGGCTCTGCGCAAGGATGTCCTGGCGAAATGCTACGGCGGAGACATCACGCGCAAGCGGAAGCTTCTGGAGAAGCAGAAGGCAGGGAAGAAGCGCATGAAACAGCTTGGAAGTGTTATGATTCCACAGGAGGCCTTCCTCGCCATCCTGCGGATCGATGAGGACTAACGGGAGGTAGCGCAGATGGGTGGGGGGCCTTGGTTCTGGCAGCGCATCCCGGTACAGCGTCGTAAGCGCATCGTACTGTTCTCGGTAGCCGCGATCACCGTGGGCCTCACCCTGTGGGCGGCCCGCTCCGTGCTGGGCCTCTACATGATAGGTCTGATTTTGGCCTACATTCTGGCCCCCATCGTTGGTGCCGTCCAGCGCGGAATCGAGTGGTTCGCACGGACCACGCGATTGCGGTTTCTTTCCAGGGCTGCTCGGTCAATAGCAATCCTGATCAGCTATCTTACCGTGGCGGCACTCATCGCGGGTTTTATAGCGCTCGTGGTGCCGATTATCAACCGCGAAGCGCAGCAACTGTGGGCAGGCCGCAATGCTATTTGGAGCCAACTCACGGAGTGGGGCGAGGATGTCTTCCACCGCTACCAATTGCTTCCGGATCGCGTGCAGACGCAGATTGACGAAGCCTTGCGGAACCTCTCTACGTTTGTCACCGACGCTTTCCAGCAGGCCCTCAAAGGATCGGTCACAGCCATATCGTATACGACTAGTCTTGTTCTGGGTGTGACGATCGTGCCTTTCTGGACCTACTTCATCTTGCGCGATCACGTGCAACTGAGGCGCTCGCTCTATGAGTCTCTGCCCGAGGCCCTCCAAGCTGACGTCCGCAGCGTTGCCAGAATGCTGGACCGCACAATCGGGGCCTATCTGCGTGGGCAGATTCTGTTAATGGCGATTATGGGCGTGCTGCAGACCCTTGTCCTGACCATCCTGGGGGTGGACTACTCGCTGCTCCTCGGTGCTCTCGCCGGGTTGCTGGAGATCGTGCCGAGTATCGGACCAACAGTTGCAGCAGTGCCGGCCATTCTGATTGCTTTGGCACGGAACCCGGGTCTCGCGTTGCTCACGGCTGGGGCCGCCGTTCTGGTTCAGCAAGTGGAGAACTCCTTGATTGTGCCTCGCGTCCTCGGACGGACGATCGGGTTGCACCCGGTGGTGATGATGGTGATGTTGGTGATCGGTACCGAGATCGCCGGTTTTGCTGGACTGGTGCTGGCACCGATCCTCACGGCGGTGTTGCGGGACGTGTACCGCTACCTTGCCTATCGTTTTGCCGATGAGCCTCAGACGCCTGAACGCGCGCTTACGCTTGCTTTGGAGCGTGGATCGGCGCCCATCAGAATCTAGCCGTCGAGCAGCGCGCTTCAGGCCTTGCACAAACAGCGGTGTTGTTGTATAATCACCTCCGTTGACCGGGGCGTGGCCCAGTTTGGCTAGGGCGCTACAATGGGGTTGTAGAGGACGACGGTTCAAATCCGTCCGCCCCGACAGGACAATGATGGAGAACTAAAGATGCCCACCGTTAGGTGGGCATCTTTAGTTTCTAAGGCTTCGTCCACGTGGCGATGGTCCAGATCAGGCGTCCTGCGCAACTGGCAAGGAGATGGTCACCGTCGTACCACTGTTTTCTCCCTGGCTGCTCTCGATCTCTATGGCACCGCCCATACTGGTGACGAGCGCTTCTGTAATGACGAGTCCAAGTCCAGCGCCCTGTTGCTCCTGTTTGTCGCGGTCCACTTGGCCAAAGGTCTCGAAGAGATAGCCAATCTTGCCTTCTGAGATACCTACGCCCCAATCCCGAACGCTGATCTTAACGACCTCACTATCGCCGCGTGCGCTGAGCCGAACCCGTTTCACGTCACTCCGGCTGAACTTGGCGGCGTTATCGATGAGGCGGGCGAGGGCATCTGTGAGGAAATACTCGTGCACCGCAACCGGCGGGAGCTCCTCTGGCACGTCAAGTTCGAGCACGACACCCCGGTTAGCCATCCTGCCTGCCTCAGCGGTCGCGGCATTGCGGATGATGCGGGCCAGGCCATGCTCGACCGAACCCAGGAGCTCGAACTCACGCTTAAGCTCGCCAGACTCGAGGCGCACCACCAGCAACAGATCCTCCACCATTTTGGTGAGACGGTCAGCGCCCCGCTTGATGCCCACGAGGAACTGCTGGAAATCCCCAGTGGGAAGGGTCGCGGCTTCTTCAAGTGCCAATTCGGTGTAACCGTATACGCTCGTGAGGGGTGTCCGGAGCTCGTGGCTTAGAAGTGTCACAATGCGCCGCTTCAGTTCGTCGAACTCGATCTCGCTGGCCTCTCGGATGGCTTGCGCACGCCCGATGCGCGACTTGACGACGACGAGCAGCTCCTGCGGGTCAAAGGGCTTAACAAGGTAGTCCTCCGCGCCCATCGCCTTACCTTTCAGGCGATCCTCTTGTTCTGCACGGGCCGTGAGGAAAATGAACGGGATCGGCACCCACGTTGGTCGCCTGTGTACCTCCTCGAAGAACCGATAGCCATCCATCCGTGGCATGGAGATGTCTGCGATGATCAGGTCGGGAGTAAACGCCTGCAACTTCTCCAGGGCGTCCACACCATCGACGGCGGTCACGACTTCGTAGCCCTCGGCTTGCAGAATGTCGCGGATGGCCAACAACAGCAGTTCGTGGTCCTCGACTGCCAGAATCTTCTTATTGCTCACTGGTGACTCCGTGGGTATGGGTTGAGCTCAATGTGAGGTGCCGCTCAGCTACCTCGGCGAGAGGTAGCCGTATCGTGACGCGCGTACCAGCGCCGGGAACGCTGTAAATGGCGATGGCCCCGCCGTGGCGCTCAATGGCTGCTTTTGCTATCACCAATCCGAGGCCATTTCCCGGGATGTCTGCAGCACGTGCGGCGTCGCCGCGGAAGAACCGCTCGAAGAGGTGAGCCTGCTCCTGGAAGGGAATCCCAGGTCCTGTGTCCTCGATCGTGCACGTGGCCCAGGCAGTGCCCTCCTGAGTCGTTGCTTCTGTTGAGATGCGGATCTCGCCGCTGTCTGTGTAGAGCAGGGCATTCTTGACGATGCCACTGACAGCTTCGATGAACCACGTTGAATCGATATACACCATCAGAGGATCGTCCGTGATGGACTCGATGACAGACAGGCCCTTGGCCGCGGCGATCGACGTGGCACTTTGTGCCTCACAGGAGATGACGACGTTCATATCTGCCAGAACCGGTGCCAGTTCGAAGCGGCCAGACTCTATGCGGGCGATCTTCACGATCGCCCCCACGAGATCGGCGATGCGTTCAGTCTCCTTCTCGAGTGACAGAAAGTATACGTCCTGTTTCTCAGGAGAGCCAGCGCGCAACAGGGATGCGTAGAGCTTGATCGTCGTGACCGGTGTTCTTAGCTCATGTGATATGTCGGAGATGAACTGTGACCGCATGCGCTCTACCGCACGCAGGTGCGTCACATCGTGGGCGGCAACAACCATGGCTGACCTCGCGTCGCTTCCGGAGATCGGGGCCGCGCGCAGCTCAAGGTCAAGGTCAGTCAGTTCGACGAGTTGGAGACTGTCCTCTTCCGCATGGTGTACCACCGCCCGGACGGCTCGACGCAGAACCTGGATGTCGGCTTCGGGAAGGCTGTGATGGAGCCAGGACGAGGCGACCGGGTTGAGCTCGGTGATGTCACCATCGGCGTTGGTCACGATGATCCCGTCCGACGTACTGCGCAAGATCGCCTCGACCCGTGCCGTACGCTCGCGGAGCTCTGCTGTTCGCTCCTCAACACGCTGCTCCAGCGCCGCTGCATACTCATGCGTCTGTTCGTACAGCCGGGCGTTCTTCAGAGCGATCGCAGCGTGACTCGCAAACGCCCTGAGGCGGTCAGCGTCACGCTGGGAGAACTGGCCTGGTCGCGAGCTGTTGGCATTGATGAAACCTTCCACCTTGCCGTCAACGCAGATGGGGGCCCCTACGTATGAGCGATGGTCGACCCGCCCCGGAGTCGCCACCCATGTCGTCGTCTCGAAAGTGTCGCCGATAAGGACGGGCAGCCCTGTCTCAATCATGGCCCGAAACGTGCCGTAGGCAGTGATCGAAGGGCGGACGCGAGCGATGTCATCGTCAGAAATGCCGATGGCCTCATATCCACGCCATCTGACGATGCGAGCGCCATCACCGTCGATGAGCATAATGTTGCAGGTATCTGCCGGCACGACGTGGCTCACCTGCTCGAGGATGTGATCGAGGACTTGCTCGACACGCAGTGAGCTACTGACGGCGGCGGCAGCGTCCGCCAGTGCTGCTGAGAAGACTATCTCAGCAGCGCTGACATCACGCCTGCGCCCAGCAACTGGATGGGCCATCTCTGCCAGCCAATCTCCTAGGATATCATGGCACGGGCCTCGTCGACCGTCATCGCTGCGCGAGCAGCGATCTTGGCCTCGAGGTCCTGGGCCAGTTTCCGGCCATTGATGACGATGCTTCCCACAATGGTACCGTCGTGGATCACGATCTTCCTATACGTGCCCAAATCCTGATCGAGCGCACGGACCTCGAGGTAGTCACTGTTCTCTGGGTTCACGAGGCCCACCGAGCTCACATCTATCCCAATGACCTTGAGTGTGGTTGAGGGCACCACAGCGTCGTAAGTAAGCGGTTCGCCTGCTATGTTGGCAGCAGCGACCCGCGCCTGAGCCTGGGCGATCGGGGCGATCGCCCAAGAGTAACCTTTGAAAGATGCCACGTCGCCGGCGGCATAGACATCCGGGACGCTGGTAGCCATGTGCTCGTCGACCACAATCCCACGATCGACCATAATCCCGGCATCCTTGGCAATGGTTGCGCTGGGGCGAACACCCGCGGCAACGACTACTGCGTTGGCCCCAAACTCGCGGCCGTCCACCAGATGGGCGCCAGTGACGTGCTCTTGGCCCGTCAGAGCGTCGATCTGTGCTCCGACAACGACCTTGATTCCCTGCGAGGAGACAAACTGCTGTAGCAATCGAGCGCCATCCTCGTCGAGCTGGCGCGGCATCAAGCGCGGGAAATACTCCAGTACGGTGATGTCAGAGCAGAATCCACGCAAGCCGCGCGCTAGCTCGAGGCCCAGCAGCCCGCCACCCATCACGATGATGTCCTGGCACATGGTGGCCATCTTTTCCATAGCTAACGTGTCCTCGAGCGTTCGCCAGGTATAGACACCCTCTTTGTCCGCACCCTTCACAGGAGGGACTATGGGAGCGCTGCCCATCGCGAGAAGCAGCCGATCGTAGCCGATCTCACTACCACCGTCGAGGATCACCGTCTTGGCGTCCGGTACCAGCTTTGAAGCTCTGGTGCCGAGCCGGATATCAATCCCACGCTCTTGATACCAGGGTAGGGGGCGTCGGATCAGGCGCTCCAGAGTCAGGTTGCCAGCCAGGAACTCCGTCAGCTGGGGTCGGTAGTAGTAAGGGTATGCCTCATCAGAAAGCACGATGACCTCGCCGAGGCCACGTCGTGCGACATCCATCGCCGCTGAGATGCCTGCAACGCCCCCGCCAACGATAACCGAGCGCATGTGGAGCTCCTTTCACCATGGAATCGTTACCGGATGCGAGGCATTGTACAGCCAAACGGCTCAGTGCAAAAGGGTTGACAAATAGAACATTAGTTCGTATCATGGAGTTGGTGCTATGATGAACGCGATCGAGAAGCTTCAGATCCTGGGCCCGGCTGCCGCGGACGAGTGTGCTGAAGACGTTGCGATCGGCGGCCGCAAGCTGCCGCCACCGCGAACGCCACGGGACCTCACCAGGTGCGTGTCTCACGCTGTTCTGCCTGGCGGCAAGCGCATCCCAATCCTGAAAACACTTGTGTCCTCAGCCTGTGAGAACGACTGTCGCTATTGTGCCTTCCGTTCAGGACGCGATGTGCGTCGTGCCACGTTCTCACCCGACGAGTTGGCGAGACTGAGTGACGAACTGTGGCGCAGCGGCATCGTCAAGGGGGTTTTCTTGAGCTCGGGCCTGGTGGGTGGCGGTGTTCACACACAGGATAGCATCATCGCTACGGCGGAGTTGCTGCGACGGAAGTATCACTTCTCAGGCTACCTGCATGCCAAGATCATGCCTGGTGCTCAGAGGGCTCAGGTGGCCGAGACTATGCGCTGGGCTGATCGAGTATCCCTCAACCTCGAGGCGCCCAACGCCAACCGGCTGTCGACGCTCGCGCCCCGCAAAGGTTTCTCATCCGACCTGCTGCAGCGCTTGCGCTGGGCTCACGAACTGGCAACCGAGCGGAGCGGAAATGGGCGACGTCCCAGCCTTACGACGCAGTTTGTCGTCGGAGCTGTCGGTGAATCAGATCTGGAGCTCCTGCTCACATCATCCTATCTCTACCGGGAACTGGGACTGGCCCGCGCCTACTTCAGCGGGTTTGGCCCCGTGCCCGGCACGCCGCTGGAAGATCTCCCTCCGATCCGGGCGCGTCGCGAGCACCGGCTCTACCAGGCATCGTTCCTGTTGCGCGATTATGCCTTTGATGTGGAGGAACTACCCTTTGGAGAGGAAGGCGACCTGCCACTGGACAGGGATCCAAAACTGGCCTGGGCCCAGACCAATCTGCTCGAACGACCGGTTGAGGTGAACACCGCCGATCGCCGCCTACTCATCCGTGTGCCTGGCATAGGACCGGTCACTGCAGATCGTGTCATGCAGGCTCGCCGCAAGGGAAGGCTCACCGACGCCAGCCATCTACGGAGCCTTGGGATCGTTGTCCAGCGCGCTATGCCCTTTGTGTTGCTCGATGGTCACCAAGTGCCCTATCAACTGTCACTTTGGACAGGCAGCAAGCCCCTCGGTGGCATCTGACTACTCGTTCGGTTGACGGTCGCTGTGGTAGAATGGGAGCATCTCGAAGCGTTGGTCAACAAGGAGACAACAGATGGCCCGAGAGTTCTTGATCACCTTTCCTGGCGGTGCGTGCGTCGACGCAGCCACCGATGACTTCGTTATTCGAACGGATCAGCCCGTGCGTGGGGGTGGGGCAGGATCCGCACCGACACCGTTTGACCTGTTTCTGGCATCGATGGGAACGTGTGCTGGCATCTATGTGTTGAGCTTCTGCCAGCAACGCGGTGTCTCTGCTGAAGACGTCCACCTTACCCAGGTGGTTGAGATGGATCCAAACACACACATGGTCAGCGAAGTGAAGCTGACCATTCACGTACCCGCTGACTTCCCCAGGAAGTATGAAGCTGCCCTGATTCGTTCAGCCGAGTTGTGTGCTGTGAAGCGGCACCTCGAGAACCCACCGGCGATTTCTGTTGTGGCGCAGTTCGGCTAGCTGCAGATCGCTGAATCTGACCACTTTGACACACAACAGGGGGCCCGCACTAGGGGCCCCCTGTTCAGACTCAAGACAACGTTAGTAGCAACTACAGGCTCAGGTTGGTGAATGCTCCCAGGCCCGGGAACGTTGCCTGCGATCCGAGATCCTCTTCGATGCGCAACAGCTGATTGTACTTGGCGACGCGATCGGATCGTGCGGGCGCGCCGGTCTTGATCTGGCCGGTGTTCAGCGCGACAGCCAGGTCGGCGATCGTGGCGTCCTCGGTCTCTCCCGAGCGATGAGACGTCACAGCGGTCCAGCCGTGGGCCTGCGCCATCCGGACGGCAGCAATCGTCTCTGTGAGTGTGCCAATCTGGTTGAGCTTGATCAGAACCGAGTTGGCTGCCTTCGCCTTAATGGCGCGCTGGATGCGCTCGGTGTTCGTTACAAGAAGGTCATCGCCCACGATCTGCAGCTTGTCACCCAGACGTGCGGTCATCATCGCGAAACCTTCCCAGTCATCCTCGGCTAGTCCATCCTCAATGCTGATGATCGGGTACTTCTCCACCCAGTTGGCGTAGAAGTCGACCATCTCCTCACTGGTCAGGATGCGCCCCTCTTTGTGAAGGTTGTACTTCCCGTCCTCGTAGATCTCGGAGGCCGCTGGATCCATTGCGATCCAGATGTCCTTGCCTGGCGTGTAACCGGCCTTCTGGATGGCCTCGAGGATCACCTCAATGGCCTCCTCATTGGTCTTGAGACTGGGCGCGAAACCGCCCTCGTCGCCAATGCCCAGACCGTAGCCACGGCTCTTCAGCACGGTCCTTAGTGCGTGGTAGGTCTCCGTACCCCAGCGGAGCGCCTCGGCGAAGGATGGCGCGCCGACAGGCATCGCCATAAACTCCTGGAGATCCGGTCCATCCACGGCGTGCTTGCCGCCGTTCAGGATGTTCATCATCGGGATCGGGAGGACGTGTGCGTAGGTTCCCCCAATATAACGGTAGAGAGGCTGCCCCACGTAAGCTGCAGCGGCCTTGGCCACGGCGAGAGAGACACCGAGAATCGCATTGGCGCCCAGTTTCGACTTGTTGGGCGTGCCGTCCAGCGACAGCATCATCTCGTCAATGCCCTTCTGGTCGGTGACTTCCCAGCCGACGAGCTCCTCGGCGATAGTGTCGTTGACGTTATCAACCGCCTTCAGGACACCCTTGCCCTGGTAACGGCCCTTGTCACCGTCACGCAGCTCCAAAGCCTCGTGAACGCCAGTGGATGCGCCGGATGGCACGGCGGCCCGACCGACGCTGCCATCGACGACGGTGACCTCTACCTCAACCGTCGGGTTGCCGCGGGAGTCAAGAACTTCGCGGGCGACGATATCTTCGATATACGACATAGTGACCTCCAGTGGATTACCTTACACGATCCTAAGCATTTGGCCTTGTCTAGCAGTGTTCATCATACCCCAAAGGGCGCAGAGAGCAAGAAACGGCGGCGTGATGGTGATCACGTTGACACTCCGCTGGTCGGAGCCTATACTATGCTGTGTATGCACATTCGCGGCGATCGGTTGCCTGCGGCGCATCTGACCGTGGCGCCGGCAGGGCCGATGCCGATCAGCAAGGAGGTACTGAATGAACCGACGACCTGGTGGTGAGCTTGCGACCCGTCCCCTGCACTTCATCTGGATCGCGGACTGCTCTGGATCGATGAAGACCGATGGCAAAATACAATCGCTGAACGTGGCAATCCGCGAAGCGATTCCGCACATGCAGAAGGTCGCTGCTGAGAACCCCAATGCACAGGTTCTGGTGCGCGCGATCAAGTTCTCAAGTGGTGCTCAGTGGCATATCTCGCAGCCGACCCCTGTCGAGGATTTCAAGTGGGTGGATCTGCAGGCCGATGGTGTTACCGACATGGGCAAGGCGCTGTCGATGATTGCTGAGCAGCTCAAGATCCCGCCGATGACCGATCGTGCCCTTCCGCCCGTCCTGGTCCTCATCTCTGACGGTCAGCCGACTGACAGCTTCGAGAAGGGGCTTGCTGAACTGATGGATCAGCCTTGGGGTAAGAAAGCTGTTAGAATCGCCATCGCCATCGGTGCCGATGCTGATCATGATGTCCTGCAGAAGTTCATTGGCCACGTCGAGATCAAACCCTTGCAGGCCAACAATCCTGAGTCGTTGGTCAACTACATCAAGTGGGTGTCCACGGCTGTCCTCAAGTCCGCATCGTCTCCGGCGAGTCAGTCCACGGCTGCTGCACCAACGACCAACGTGCCAGTACCGGCGGTGCCCACGGTTGCACCGGCAGATGGAAGCGGTGGGCCTGTTACCGCGGACGACGTCTGGTAGTCTGCTGAACTGGAAGGCAAGCTATGTCACAGGCGTCGGACTGGCGCGTTATCGGCGCAACAGTGCGTGGTGCATCGCACGAGCGGGCGGGCCTGCCCAATCAGGATGCTATCCTATGGTGGCCTGATCAGCGGCAAGGGCCGCCGCTGATCCTCGTGATCTCCGATGGCCACGGTAGTGAGAAGAGCTTCCGAAGTGAGATTGGCTCACGTATTGCCGTCGAGTGCACGCTGACGCTGCTGCGGGAACTCCTTCTGCTCCGGCCAGCCGCGCGCCACCTTTCTGCGGTCAAGCGTGCTCTGGAGGAGCGTCTTCCACCCGAGATCGTGAAGGAGTGGAGGGCCGCCGTCGATCGTCATCTTACCGAGACTCCCTTTTCGGAGGCGGAGTTAGCGCGCCTCGAGGCCAAACGGGGACCCACAGGGCTGCAGGAGGTCTCCAGCAACCCCCGGCTTGCCTATGGTGCGACGGTCCTGGGTGCACTTGTTGCCGCTGACTACATCGCCTATCTGCAGCTTGGTGACGGAGATATCCTCACGGTAACCACGGACGGGTCGGTTGTGCGACCCTTCGCGCATGACCCGCGATTGATGGCAAACGAGACGACATCTCTGTGTATGGAGCACGCTGCGCACGAGGTTCGGACGCGCTTTGAGGCCGTTGTCGACCGCGGTCCCTCTCTCATCTTGCTCTCCACAGATGGCTACGCCAACTCATTCATCAACGAAGAGGCCTTCCTCAAGGTAGGCTCGGATCTACTGGACATGCTCTGTGACGAGGGTGCCGAGTCCATTTCCGAGGCGTTGCCGGGCTGGTTGGCACAGGCTTCTGTCGCTGGCAGCGGTGATGACATATCGGTAGGGGTCCTTTTCCGCGACGAGGTGACGAGTTCGGCTCAGGAGACGCCGGGAGCGGTGGAGTTGGCCGCCACCGACGAGGTCTCCTGCTTGGAGGATGCCCCAGCGCTGCCCCTGACCCAACCGGCCGACGCTGCGCCAGATGATGCTACGCTGCGCAGCCGGTTCGTGGCTCGCATCAAGCAACGTGGCCCCACTGAGCCGAGTAAGCGCGGAAGCCCCGATGACCTGGGACCCCTCGCCGATGACGAACCGGGCGATGGCCGGCCCGACTCCTCTGCCAAGGCGTAGCTGTGCCGCGCGTTGGACCGGCGGCGCACTTCGGGCGCGATGCCATCAGCGGGCAGACACGCTGCCGGTGGCGTGCTCGATTCCCTGACGACAAGACTCGGAGTGCATGTTGAACGACGCTCCACGCCGGGTGCTTCGGGACATTGTGCGCCAGTATGGACGGGACGTGCTGCATGATCCGCGTCGTTGCCGTGCGCTCTTGCTGGATTTGTGTGGTGAGTACAGGGCCGAGGTCAACCTGCTGGAGATCTCCCTACGTGAGGAGGTCGTTCGCCAATACGTCGTTGCGGCGTCCCACGCCCCACGGGCCCTTGTCATCGCACGGCTGGTGCAGCATCTGAGGGACGCCTATTATCTACCTGAAGAAGCCGCCCGGTGGGCAGTGACGGCATGCGTGGATGCCTATGAGGGCCAAGCCGTCGCCGATGCGAGCGGCGCTGAGGTGCGGATCCTTGCGTCGGATGTGCCCGTGCAGGTGTTCGCGCGCGGATGGCTCGATCCGGAGGAAGCCTGGGTTGAGCTAGGCACGACGCCTGGCAAAGTCTGCGTCGCAGGCGACACCGAAGTGCGCATCGCCACGCGTACGGACGATGATGGCCTGCGGCGTCTTCTGACTGATCTGGCAACCTTCGGACCGGTACAGCGTCTCGACCTGAGCTATGCCGCGGTCTCCGGCGAGACTCTGACGCCACTGGAAAGCTTGCGTGGGCTGCTATCGCTTGACCTGTCGAGAACGCACGTGGTCGATGAGGCCCTGGCATCAGTGGCCCTGCAGGAGCAGCTTAGGGAGCTGAGCCTGTGGGGATGCTCCCGGATCACGGACGGGGGACTACCCCACCTTGTCGCGCTTGCGTGGCTGGAGCGTCTTGAGTTGGGCCAGTGTCCCTTCGTCACCGGGGCAGGATTGCGGGCTCTGATGGCACTGCCGAGACTGGTCTCCTTGGGTCTGTCGGGGACGGGGATTGACGACGATGGGCTCGCTGTGTTGCGCGGAGTCCCGACCCTGCGGAGTCTCGATCTGGCGCATACCGGGATCGTTGGGTCGGGTCTCTCGTCACTCTCGGAGCTCAAAGACCTCTGGTCGCTCAGCTTGTATGGGTGTGTACACTTGCGATCCGATGCCCTGGCCTCGCTCCGTTCGCTGCGCACGCTCTCTTGCCTGAACCTGGGGCGGTGTGGGCTCCTCGCCGATCGCGCTATGGTCTACGTGCGTGCATTGCGGGCGCTGTCGGAGCTGAGCCTGGAGGGCGTGGCAGTGGGTGATCCCGGTATGATCTACTTGGCTGAGCTTGCTGGACTGGTTCAGCTCGACCTGAGCTGGACGCGGGTAGGGGATGCCGGTGTAGCAAGACTGAGTGCGCTGCGAGGGTTGCGGACGCTCGCTCTGGCTGGCGCTTCGGTGACGGATGTCGGGCTGCAGTCCCTTACAACACTCCCGGGCTTGGCGGATTTGGACATCTCCGACACGCGCGTCACGGATACCGGGCTGAGGATCGTGGGCATGCTGGGCGCTCTGGAAAGCCTGAGCCTGGAAGGAACAGCAATCCGCGATGCGGGCCTGGTACACCTTGGTGAGCTCGAGCACCTGCGCAGGCTCTATCTGGGGCGCACGTCGGTGACCGACAGGGGACTTGAGCTACTCCAGCGCGTAAGTGACGTGACCTACGTGGATCTGGCGCTCTGTCCAAAGGTCACTGAGGAGGGAGTGAGGCAGCTTCGGGAGTCTGGCGTGACCGTGTCGCGCTAGGAAAACGCACGCTATTGGCGGATAAGGAGGTCGAGATGCCGATGCTACGAGATGGTCAGGAGGTCCAGACGGCGACGTCAGGCCTCGTCTGTAAGGTGGAGAGCTTCATTGGGGGCGGCGGTCAGGGCGAGGTCTACCGTGCACGCCTCGATGGCCAGGTGGTGGCGTTGAAGTGGTATTTCCCAGCACAGGCCACACCAGAGCAGCGTAGCGCGCTGGAGATTCTCGCACGGAAGGGGCCACCGACGGCGAAGTTCCTCTGGCCGATGGAGTTGACTGAGGCCCCAGGGGTGCCCGGGTTTGGTTACGTGATGCCCTTGCGCGAGGCGCGATATAAGAGCATCGTGGATCTGATGAAGCGACGCGCGGAACCTACCTTCCGCGCACTGGCAACCGCCGGCCTCGAGCTCGCGCACAGCTTCCTCGACCTCCACGCGATGGGTTTGTGTTATCGCGACATCTCTTTTGGCAATGTCTTCTTCGATCCGGACTCCGGCGAGGTCCTCATCTGTGACAACGACAACGTGGCTGTCGACGGGCAGGGGGAGGCCGGTGTTCTGGGTACGCCTCGCTTCATGGCACCGGAGATCGTCCGGGGTGAGGCGCTACCCAGCGCCAACACGGACCTCTTCTCGCTGGCAGTCCTGCTGTTCTACATGCTGATGATGCATCATCCCCTCGAGGGGCAAAGGGAGCTCGACATCAAGTGCCTGGATCTGCCCGCGATGAACAAGCTCTATGGCACAGACCCTCTCTTCATCTACGATCCGGTCGATGTCTCCAATCGTCCGGTCGGTGGAGTACATGATAACGCCCTTGTCTTCTGGCCACTCTACCCACAGTTCGTGCGCGACCTGTTCACTCGATCTTTCACCACGGGACTCACCGATCCTGTGAATGGACGGGTCCGCGAGAGCGAATGGCGTTCGGTCATGTCGCGCCTGCGCGACAGCATCTTCTACTGCGGTCACTGCGGATCGGAGAATTTCTACGATGTCGACGCTCTGCGTGCTTCAGGCGGGTTGCCCGGGTCATGCTGGTCGTGTGGAAACGCCCTCGTGCTTCCGCCACGCATCCGGGTTGGGGATGCCGTCGTGATGCTCAACCACGACACGCGCCTCTATCTGCACCATGTCGACGATGACCGGCTCTACGACTTCGGCGCCCCAATCGCAGAAGTCGTGCGTCACCCAAAGGATCCGAGCATCTGGGGGCTGCGCAATCTGGGCACAGAGAAGTGGACGGTTACGACTGACGCCGGACAGACCTACCAGGATGTCGCCCCCAGTCGCAGCGTCACCCTCGCGGTAGGTACGCGCATCAACTTCGGCAAACAGGAAGGTGAGATCCGGGTGTAGGCGACGTCGTCGAGTTGTGAAATGGGCGCGGCCGCCGGAGGACATCCGGCGGCCGTGCTGTGCTTGCCCGAAGCGGTTGCCTGGGCCGACCTTATTCCCAGAGCATCACACCGACCGTCATCGGCAGGCACTGTGGGTTTGACATTCCGGCGCCTGGTACGATTTCGCCTGGCTGTATCGTTGCGTCCTGGAAAACCCCGTAAATCGACTTGCCGTCGATTTCCGTGATCTGTACCTCGGCGATGCCGATAATGTGGTAGTAGTAGGCTGAGCT
>JAXDDP010000075.1:0-4484 GCA_034676785.1 Anaerolineae bacterium
GCGATCACCGCACGCGCAATCGAAGGGTCCGCCGTCCTGTTGTCGACAGTCACTGAGGCAGTGCCAGCAAAGAACGGGAACGTCCCGAGATAGCGCCAGGTTCGTGGATGCACGGACTGATCGATGATGACCTCAGTAGCCCCGCCCGCATGGTTCACCGTGTAGTGTGCATCGCGCACACGGTTATCACCCGGGTATACCCACGCATAGACAGCATAGCGGCCCTGAACGGGCGCGGAGAGCGACCACGTCGCCTGGGCCGTCGGCGCCCCCGAGGCATCTGTGAGCGCGTAGAGATAACTGCCGCCGCCATAGCCGGGGCCACTGATCCCCGGAACCCACCAGCCGGACTTGGTGAAAGTCGGAGAGCCCATATCGTTGTCCGCAATAGCCCGCGCCAGGCTCCAGTCGCGTTCACGGGCATAGACTACGGTGGCACCAGCGTTCTCGAGGTAGGGGATGAGATACTGAGTCACGACCTCGGCGTTGTTGTGGTCCTCGATGAACCCTTGGTAGACGGGCCTCTGGGTCCGCCACGACGATCCGGTCCAGTACCAGCCGTGGCCCGCGCTCAGATAGACGGTCTTGCCGGCCAAAGAAAGCGGATAGGCGTCGGCAGCCACCTGCGTGTTCGTCCCGGCGCTCTCCAGGTCCGGAACCGACAGAGGAATCCCAGCCATGAGATCCTGAGGCGGCACTGCGACGTCTGGATGAAGAGCGAAATCCGATAGCGGCTTGCAGACTCCCGACTCTTCATCCCACGCCTGCACCGACAGACTCTGCCACGGAAGCGCCAAGAGGCGCGCACGCACGGCGTCCACCAGTCTCTCTGCTCCCATCCAGTTATCGGCCGACAGAGCCTCTACAGGCACAGAGAGGCAAACCGTGAGTGCATCTCCCTCGGAAGCGACATCGCGAATCGAGTAACCATCGCGAGGCGTCGTGGACAAGAGCGCAGCTGCGGCGGCGTGAAGTCCGGGAGGAGACTGCGCGACAAGGGCTGAAGGGATTGCCCCAATGAGAACCAGGGCACCCACACAGATCAGAGTTCGGTGCCATCGGCAATTCATGTGGGCCTCCTGATCCTGTCGAACCACGTCGTCAAAGCACGGCAGCTATGTCGCACAGCGCTATGATAGCACATACAGCCGCTGGTTGGGAAACAGGCCTGGGTTGTGCAGCGGCGTCGATAGTGCTAGAATCCACACTGTGCTCCGCCACGCGGGCTCGGATGCACTGAGGGGCAATAGATTAGGGACGCACACGACCGGAGGGATCGACCATTGACAACGCTCTTGCTCACCCACGCCGACGTCATCGCGCCGATGGACGCCGACGAAAGTAGGATCTGCGATGGCGGCATCTTCATACGCGACAACGTCATCGAGCAGGTGGGGCCGACGCATGAGATGCCGCCTACGGCTGATCGCGTAATCGATGTGCGAGGGCGTCTGTTGTTGCCCGGCTTAGTCAACACACACCACCACCTCTACCAAACACTGACAAGGGCGATACCTGGCGCACAGAACGCAGAGCTCTTCACCTGGCTTAAGACACTTTACCCTATCTGGGCGAACTTGACATCGGAGGACGTCTACGCGAGCGCCCTCACGGGCATCGCCGAACTACTGCTATCCGGGTGCACGACAACCTCAGATCACCTGTACATCCTCCCAAACGATGTCACGTTGGATGACGAGATTCGCGCGGCACAGGAGACCGGGATACGGTTCCACGCTACACGAGGGTCGATGAGCCTTGGCGAGAGCCGTGGCGGCCTTCCCCCTGACCAGGTCGTCGAGGACGAGGAAGCGATCTTGCGAGATACGCGACGCGTGATTGAGACGTACCACGATCCGCATCCGTATGCCATGTTGCGCATCGCCGTTGCACCGTGCTCCCCCTTTTCGGTGACCGAGACCCTTATGCGAGAGTCGGCACGTCTGGCACGCGCCTACGGCGTACAGCTGCACACACACCTCGCGGAGACCAAGGACGAAGAAGCATTCTGCCTGCAAACAGTTGGCAGACGTCCCCTCGAGTATGCTGAAGCTCTCGAATGGCTCGGCAACGATGTCTGGTTCGCGCACGGCGTTCACATCAGTCCAACAGAGATAAAGCGGCTCGCGGAGACTCGCACCGGGATCGCGCATTGCCCGTCGAGCAATATGCGGCTCGGCTCAGGCATCGCGCCAGTGCACGCCTACCTGACCAACGGGGTTCCCGTCGGGATCGGGGTTGACGGCTCGGCCAGCAACGATAGTTCACACTTGATGGCCGAGACGCGTACAGCGATGCTCCTCCAGCGTGTGGCTGGAGGGCCTGCTGCCCTCACCGCGCACGAGGCGCTCTGGATGGCGACGCGCGGTGGAGCGGAAGTGCTCGGGCGCGACGACATCGGCGCCCTCGCGCCCGGGATGGCGGCTGACATCATCGCGCTACGGCTGGACACTCTCGGCCAAGCAGGTGGCGCTGTTCACGATCCAGTGGCAGCAGCCGTCCTCTGCGCGCCAGGAACAGTCGACCTCTCAATCATCAATGGGCGAGTCGTCATCCAGAACGGTGAGCTACTGACGATGGATATTCCCACCGTGGTTGAGCGACACAACAAGTGCGCGCGCCGCCTGTACGCCGCAGCGGCGTAGACCCACTTCGGTCAGGATCGCGAGGGTCGATGGAACAGACAACCAGTCGATACGGGCCGAATCGGCTCCTGGTCGCGTTGAGCCACATCAACCAGGTGATCTCACGGGTACGCCACGACGCCGACCGTTTACTACGCGAAATCTCCAGGACTATCTATGACGAGCTAGGATATGAGGTGGTCTGGGCAGCCGAGCTCAGTCTTGATGGTGACGTGATTCGGGCAGCCTGCCAGGGCCAACAGAACGTGTCAGGCATCCTCAAGGCGCCGCCCCCGTCACTCACAGTCCAGGTGCTGGCCACGGCCGCGCAGGGACGCCCGCGGCTGGCTCATAGCGCCGACTTGGGACTCGATAGAGCTGTCAGAGCAGCTGGGCCAGCAGCCATACTCCCGGCGCCGATTGGGCAAAGCCTCACCTTTGCCCTGGTAGTGGTCAAGAGCACCGGTCAGACCTTCGAGGCTGAAGAGGTGAGTCTGCTTCAGGAAACGGCCAGCGATGCTGGATACGCCCTGGACGCCATAGAGGCTGCCAGGCGAACGCAGATGGCAGAAGAGGCCCTCAGAATCTCCGAGGACCGTTTCCGGCGCCTTGCTGAGCACGCCACCGTGGGGATTGTCCTCATCCAGAACGATCTCTATCGCTACGTCAATCCCGCTTTCGCGCAAATGTTCGGCTATGATGCGCCACGCGACATCATCGACCGATTGGGTCCTCTCGATCTCACAGCACCGGAGAGCCGGCCCATGGTATCTGAGGCCATCGAAAAACGCGTCCAGGGCCAGGTCAGGGCCGCAAGCCTGCAGTATCGCGGCTTGCGCCGTGATGGCAGGAGCTTCGATGTTGAGGAGCACGGCGCGCGGACAGTCCATGCGCAACGCCTGGCGGTGATCGCGACGATCCTGGACGTGACCGCACGCGAAGCGTCCCGTCGGCGCCTGGAGCGACTTGCCGCTGCAGGACTTGCGCTTTCGGCAGCGCAGACGCCCCAACAGGCACTCGATATGGCCGTGGAACAGCTTCCCAGCATTCTGCCTTGCGATGCAACTTGCATCGTACTTCTTGATCACGATGCAGCGCACATCGCCGCTAGATCAGCAGATCCCCACGTGCCCAGCGGCATCGCCAGTCTGGTCGATGCTGGCGTCCCGTGGCGGGAGATTCAGGCCATCGATCCCGTGATCCGCAAACGCGATACAGTCGTTCTGGACGCGGTCCATCAGTCGCTTGCCGCAGATGACGGGACTCCGGCGGGATCCTTCGCCGGCGCTCCCCTCGTCGTCAGAGGGGAAGTGTTCGGCTGCCTCTGCGCGGAATCGTCCGCAACCGAGCAGTTTACAGCGGAGGACGGAAGGCACCTCCGGCTGTTTGCTGACCACGTTGCCGCTACGCTGCAGCACCTCCGCCTTGTCTCGTCTCTCGAAGCTGAACGCAACCGCTTGCGGCTGCTCAACACGCTGTCGCACGCACTTGCTGAGACGCTTCAGGTGCAAGAGGTCGCAGCGCGAGCGCTGGCCCAGATCGGCGCGGTCCTCCGATCCGAGACCAGTCTGCTCCTCCTGTGGGACTCCCTAACAGGAGCGCTGGCACTTGCCGGAACGGATGGCATTAGCGCCGAGGCCGCAGACCTTTTGACCCAACGCTTGGCCGATGCAGGACCAGGACTCGCCGACAGGATCGGCCATTGGCATCCCGCCAACAGCACTATCCTCGGCCCACATAGGGCGACCATGCGCGAACTCGGGTATGGCGACACCCAGGTCCTCGATATCCCGCTCGAAGCCCACGGTGAGTTCGTGGGCCTCCTTTCATTCGCAACGCTGAACGCTCGGGGCTTCGACC
>JAXDDP010000216.1:0-4672 GCA_034676785.1 Anaerolineae bacterium
TCGACGATCGCACCACGCGCAATGTTGATCAACCAGGCGTCGCGGCGCATCTGACGTAATGCCCTGGCATCGATCAGGTCGTGCGTTTCGGGCGTCAGCGGGACGGCAATCACCACGAAGTCCGACGATACCAGAAGCTCGAAAAGACGATCTGGCGTGAATAGCTGGTCGACGAAGGGTGATCCGCGGTCAATGTGGCGTCGCGTCGCAAGGACTCGCATCCCCACAACGTGACAGCGACGGGCGATCTCAGACCCGATGCTGCCCAGCCCCACGATGCCGACAGTCAAGTCTGACGCCTCGCGGAGCCGCAGCAGGCGCCACTGATGCGCGCGCTGCTGCGCCAGGAAATCGGGCAAGCGCTTGGCGATGGCAAGGATCCAGGCAAGTACCATCTCGGCGATCGGCACATCGAAGATGCCCGCCGCGTTGGTGATGATGATCTTTTCGCCCAACAGCGAGCGCTCAGAGAGCGAGCGCTCAGACAGCGGGCGGACAACGTGATCCACTCCAGCGGTCATCGTGTGCACCCAACGCAAAGTGGAAACGCCAAGCACCTGGCGCAATAGCTCCGGGGTGATCGTCCAGGGCACCATCACCACCTCCGCACCGGCCACGGCCTCAGCGACGTCGCCCGGACCACGACCGAGATCCTCGATCAAGACAATATCACATGCTCCGAGCAGCTCGCGGCTCTGCATCAACGCGCACGTCCGTTCCTCCAAGAGCGGTACGACAAACTCGGGCATGATGATCTTCATCGAGCACCTCCAGCTGCGATGGACCCAGCATACCTGAATCGAAGATAAACGACAACCCAAATGTGTTATCATGCTCCTGGAGGCACTATGGCACACTCCTACATCGTTCACTACGGCGAATTGGGGCTCAAGGGGCGTAATCGAATCACCTTTGAGCGCATTCTGGTATCGAACATCCAGCGTGCGCTCGAGGATTTGGGACGCGCGGAAGTTCGCCGCAGCTACAGCCGCATCCTCGTCGCCGCTCCTGACGGCATAGATGCAGATGCGCTTGAGGGGCGCCTGCGCCGCATACCCGGCATCGCCTATTTCGCCCCGGTCACCACAACAGCGCTAAGTATGGACGCGATTTGCGAGACCGCTGTCGAACTCAGCCAAGGCGTGATCACACCGGACACCCGGTTCCGCGTCACCACATCCCGGGGAAACAAGCAGTTCCCGCTCACCTCACCAGAGGTCAGCCGCGAAGTCGGTGCCCGGGTGGTCGCGGCAACCGGTGCTGCCGTGGACCTCCATACCCCCGAGATCACGTTGACCGTCCAGATCTACGACGAGGAGGCACACCTCTTCGTACGGCGCATCCCTGGGCTAGGGGGGCTCCCCTATGGATCAAGCGGGCGGGTTCTCGCGCTTTTCTCCGGCGGGATCGACTCGCCGGTGGCGGCTCATCTGATGATGAAGCGCGGGTGTGCCGTTGACTTCGTCCACTTCCACCTCCTGCGCAGCCAGCAGCAGATCCGCGAGTCCAAAATCGTAGCGATGGCGCACGCACTGCTGGAGCCCCACCGTGCGCCGGGTCGTCTCACTATGATCTCGGCAGCACCATTCGAGTCGGCGATGGCGACGCTCGATTCGCGTGTGGCGACGGTGGTCTTCCGCCGGTTCATCATGCGCGCCGCGGAGGTGGTCGCGGGCCGCCGCAGGATACCGGCGCTCGTGACAGGCGAAAGTGTGGGTCAGGTGGCCTCGCAGACGCTCAAGAACATCCACGTGATCGCTCAGACGACGACTTTGCCGATCCTGCGCCCGCTCATCGGCATGGACAAGGAGGAGATCATCGAGGTGGCACAGGCCATCGGGACCTTCGAGTTGTCGATCCAGCCCTATCAGGACCCGTGTTCGCTCCACGCCCAACGGCCGTCGATCTGGTCACGCACAGAGGACGTGCTCGCGGTGGAAGAGAAGATCGACGTCAACATGCTACTTAAGGAGACGCTGGCGAGCCACGTCGAGGAGATCAGGATCACATTCTAGGGCATCCTACCTAAGTCCGTCGCCATCGCCAATCAGGCCCGTTCTGCTATACTAGCGTTACATCTATGCTGTAGGATGGAGCCCACGTCATGGATCTGCGCACATTCCTTGCCGAGTTGGATGCCGCCGGAGAGCTCCAGCACATCCGCACCCCCATCTCACCGCAACTCGACGTCGCCCGCGCGATGGCAGGGCGCGATGGCACACCGCTGCTTTTCGAATCCCTCTTAGGCTATCCTGGTTGGCGCCTGGCAGCGGGTTACGTCGCCCAGCGGGCGCATTTCGCACGCGCTCTGGGATGCAAGGTCACCGAGCTCGTCGAAAGGATGGCAGGTGCCATGGCGCACCCCGAGCCCCCCGTGATCGTCGACAACCCCGTGTGCCAGGAAGTTGTGCTACCCGAGTGTGATCTGAGGCAGATCCCGATTCCGCGCTACCATCCGCTGGACGGCGGGCCTTATGTGACCACCGGCGTCACCATCATCGTCGACCCCGACTATGGGCGCAACATCTCGTTCCATCGCTTGATGCGCATCGGCCCTGATCGCCTTGTGGGCCGCATTGTGGAGCAGCGCGGTACAGATACCGCTTGGCGCAAGGCACCTGAGGGGCTACCCATCGCGGTGTGCATCGGCCTTCCGCCCCACGTCCTGCTGGCAGCCGCAATGTCGCCGCCCAAGGGCATCGACGAGGTAGGAATTGCCCAGGCTTTCGCACCCACGCCCATCGCCAGGGCGAAAACTGTGCCACTCGACGTCTTCGCCGACGCCGAGCTGGTGCTCGAAGGGGTACTGACTCACGAACTTGCGGACGAGGGCCCCTTCCCGGACCTGTCGGGGACGATGGACGGCATCCGCCAACAACCGGTGGTCAAGGTTACGACAGTCACCCACCGGCGCGACCCGATCTTCCACGCCCTGCTACCGGCTGGGCTGGAGCACAAGAATCTGATGGGCATGCCCCGCGAACCCACGATCTTCGCTGAGGTCAGCAAGGTGGCGACCTGTACCGGCGTCCGGATCACGCCAGGAGGCTGTTCGTGGTTGCACGCAGTCATCCAGATCGTGCCCCAAGGGCCAGATGACGCACGCCACACCATCGAGGCAGCATTTCGGGGCCACACATCACTCAAGCACGTTGTCGTCGTCGATACGGACGTGGACATTGACAATCCTGCTGACATCGAATGGGCCATTGCCACCCGTTTCCAGGCCGACCGCGACTTGGTCGTACTCAAAGACCAGCCCAGCTCGAGCCTTGACCCAAGTGCGCGCCAGATACCGGGGCAGAAAACGCGCACGGCCAAGATGGGTCTGGACGCCACGATCCCCTGGGGTGAGCCGCACGATGGGTATCTGCGGGTCCCATACGAACCCCTGATTCTGGAGTCTCAATGAGTCGCAGAGGAGGTATGACATGGGTTTTCTGAATACACTGAACCGCATCGTGATTGTGGTTACCTGCCTGGTACTGATGGTAGCATTCACAGCACTCTTCTTACTCCCACACGTCGCGCTCCCGTCGGTCGGCAGATGGATGGCGGATTGGGGTGACTACTTCGCAAGGCAGGACCCATGGACCCGCCTGGGAATTGGCATCGCCCTCGCGGCTGTGGTGGATCTGGTTCTCCTGGCTGTCGTCTTCACCGAAGTGCGTCGCTCGCGCAGCCGCTACATCCGGGTCCAACAGGTCGCTGGCGGTATGGCGACGATCAGCATCGAGAGTGTCACCGAGATGCTCCAGCACCGGCTCGACCCACTGCCTGGCGTGATTCGGATCACACCCACGATCCGCGCCAAGGGCAACAAGGTCGATGCCCATGTCGACGTCGGTGTGAGCCCCGGAACTAACGTACCGCAGGCTGCGAGTCGGCTGATCTCTGAGGTCCAGTCTGTTCTGACCGACGAGCTGGGAATGCAGATCGCCGGCGTGCCCTCAGTCCGGGTCAACGTTCTGGAGTTGCAGGCCAGAAAGGCATCCACGCCAACGGCTGCCGCGGCACCCGCACCCACACCTGCGCTCACACCGCCACCGTTACCGCCCGCGCTCGATGCCAGAGAGGAAGACCTCGAGGAAGAGGCCCAGCCAGAGAGTGATGCCGCGTGAGTGACGATGCTGAGCTGACACCTTCAGCGCTGCTGGAGGCGCTGATCTTTGCTTCGCCACAGCCTGTCGCGGTTCGTGATCTTGCCGCGGCTTCAGGGCTATCGATCGAAGAGGCTGAAGCCGCGCTGGTGGACCTGGAGGTCCGTCTGGCGCAGGGGGGACTACGGTTACAGCGCAGCCGTGACCGGCTACAGTTCGTCTCCGCGCCCGCTGCGGCCCTTTACGTCGAGACGTTGCTTGGCCTTGACGTCACCGTTCGGCTGACTCAGGCGGCGATGGAAACGCTCGCCATCGTGGCCTACGCCCAGCCTGTGACGCGACCCCAGGTTGAGTCCATCCGCGGTGTCAGCTCAGATAGCACCTTGCGCACATTGCTCTCCGCCGGACTGATCGAGGAGACCGGTCGGGCCGAGTCACTTGGTCGCCCGATCCTCTATGCGACCACGTTCGAGTTCCTGCAGCAGTTCGGCCTCGAAAGACCTGAGGATCTCCCGCCGCTACGCCCAAGAGAGGACGCGGAAACCGGTCCGCCAGCATAATGGAGCGAGCCC
>JAXDDP010000218.1:0-40449 GCA_034676785.1 Anaerolineae bacterium
TGGCTAGTCCGCACCACATAACACGGGAGCGCAAGGTCGCCGATCCTGGCCAGTGCCCCCTCTCCGTCGTAAGCGATTGAGCCGACAGGTCCTTTCCAGACCATCTCGGCGATACCTCTACTCAAGCCTTCGAATGCGATCATGTTCCCAGCCATCCTTACAACGAGATGTCAGACCTGCCCGATCAGCGAATGATCCTCGGTGCTGCCAAGCTGGACTGCCAACCCGCTGACCTTGTAGATAAGCGAGGCGGGTTTCTCGGCGTCACGATGCCCCGCTGACTCTCGCCAGACCCTTGCATCCCCACTCAATACCACCCCTGATGGTGTCTCCTCGATACTGGAGACGTCGACCTGCACCTGGAAGCCATCGTCTTCGGGCGTGATCTGCCCGCGGTAGTGCCAATCCAGCGGATGGTTGATCCGGTGATGCACTGGCTGTGCGGCGAGGTGCGGCCAACGCCAACAGCCGTACGCAACCAGCGCCTGAACCGCAGCCTCGACGCCAAGGGACCCGGGCATCACCGGATCCTGGAAGAAATGAGCGGCGAAGTACCAGTCGGTCGGTGAGATCGCGCCGAAGCCCCTTAGCTGGACACGCCCTCGTTCGCTGGTGTCGCGATCGACCTTGAGCTCGCGAACCAGGTTCAGCCGCTGGACTGCAGCACCAGGCGTCGCCGGTATCCTTATAGTGCGCTGAGCTGCCATCCGGTCCGATCCCTGCGACGACACCTCGGACTTGCCAGAAGACGTCTGACGGATCAACTGCTCCCGGCCGAAGTAGCCGAACGTCGCCTCCCCCTCGTAGAACCGGACCCCCTGGCAGTCAAGGGCAAACCCATAGCTCTGCAGGAGCGCACCGGGCCCTCGCACAGACGACTTGAGCACGACCTCGTTTCTGATTGTCTTTCCCCTTAGGTCGAGTTCAGCAAGCACGCTCGAGCGACCATCAAGGTTCCTGAAGTAAAGGTCGGCCTCAGGGTCCATCAACGACGAACGCAGATAGGCCGAGAGCACACCACACGGCTGCATGCCCAGTTCCATCAGGATGGCCACAGGTGGCAGACCACGAGCACCAAGTGTTCTGTAGTACCAGCCGTCTTCCGGTACATCGTACTCGCTGATCAACGATGGTGTGCCCGTGAAAACGCCCGGCTGTGCGTCAATGGAGACGATACGACTTAGCATCATCAAGTCGCCGTTGGGAATTCGTGGGAGCCGGCGCCCCCGGTAGACTGCAAAGTCCGATCCGAAGCAGCGCTCCACATCACCTGACGCGAACTCGCGCAGTGCCTTCTCGTCGAGCACAACAGAACGGCGGGTCAGCTGGTCAGGTTGGCCCGCAGGTTTCACTCCACGCCTCTCGTCGATTGTCTCGTGGGGGCGCGGGGGCACCTGGACTATGGCATCAGTATGGCGGTTCTGGTCTGCGGTACCCACCAGATCGAGAGGGCCGCCCATGGGGTCACCCTCGCTATAGAGTGGCGAAAGGTCCAGAGACACACGGTGGGTTAGCAGTTGCGCGAGCGTCCCGACGATCCCATCGAAGTCCCCCCCTGGTGAAGGATTCGTCGCGACTGCCAGGTGGGCCTTTCCGCGCAGGATGTGCCTGATACGCCGGGTACAAGTCGCTAGCGGCCCGAGTTCCACGAAGACTCGCGCGCCGTCAGCATAGGCCCGCTCCACCAGACGTGGAAAGTCGACAGGAGCACACGTCATCCGGGCCATTGCGTCAGCTAAGCTGCCAGTCTCAAGCAGCAGAGGCCCATAGTCTGCAGCCGACAAGAAGCGGACCGGAGGCCGGTTAACCACGGGATTCGTGTATACCTCTCTGAAAGCCTCGTACTCCGAGGCTACGGCCGTCGTGTGTATGGCAACCCCGTAAGGGATCGGCAACGCATGGCAGCCCAACCGCGCCACAACACGACTGCAGGCCTCAGTTTCGCCAGCAATGACGACCTCGTCAGACTGATTGACAAGCGTCAGGTATACGCGGGGTTCGTGTTCGATCGCACGCTGCACATCATCGACGCGGGCCTTGAGGAGATAACTGGACCATGATACCGCCTCCTCGAGTCCAAGCCCCCAGGACTCTTTGACGGCAGCCATTGGCCCACAGATTCGTGTTCTGAATAGCGGACTGGAACGCAACACGGCACCACCGGCATCCCCGTCTGCCCATACGCCGGATGCCCAAAGCATACTGGCTTCACCGAGGCTGTATCCCAGAGCCACCTTGGGCTGGACGCCGAAGAGCTCACGCATGATCAGCGTGTGGGCAACGGCGAGGATGGTGCCCGACTCGATCAAGGCCGGAGGATCCAGGGCCAGCTCCCGCGTGTACCGCACCAGATCATCTTCTGATGGCACTGCCCGACTTCTTGGATACAGCTTGTGCTCGGCAATGGCCCTCCCCAGGTCCGAGACCAACGTACCGAGTTGGTCATGTAACCTCGGGAAGTGCTGGAATAGGTCCCGGCCCATGCCAACATACGAGTTGAATGCGCCTGGATAGACGAAGGCAACCCCTGCACTTCCGAGCGGAGCCGTGGTGAAAGCACTACCGCCAGGCGTGGACCAGTCGCGCCCCCTCTCAAAGGCAGATCCCACACCATCAACGGCATGCCGAATTTCCTGCAACACCTCCTCACAGGCGCGCCCCACAACCGAGATGACGTAACCGTCGCAGCGCCCTGTCGCCGAATGGCTGCCAGCTTCATTCTGCAGGTACTCCGCATGGGCCTGCCGCGCCACGCATGCCAGCGACTGCCCTTCCTGCAGACGTCGCCTGACCGTGTCCAATCCGGCAACAAGCTGATCTCGCGACTTTCCCCACACCGGCATCAACGTTCGCGTTGGGCCTGATACCTGGCGAACCAAGGTCGGGGCACCGCCACGGGGATCCGCCTCAGAAAGCACCACGTGGCCTGTGCCCGTCGCATCGCTGTGGTATATGGCTGCGCGACGTACGCTTTCGCCAGCCTGAAGGAACCAGGGCCGTGCCTCCCCCACAACGTGAAAGGGCGATCCGTCCCAGGTGACGTCTGCATCCACGGGATGGTTCGCCGAACTGGGCACCCATCGCCGGCGATGCAGACACAGGACTGCGTTGACAAGTGCTCCCATGGGCGATGGAGCCCCCACAACGGTTGCCACTGAACCAACCGCACAGGACATCCCATCAGCCCGATAGCTGTCGACAACCGCTTCCGGAGGAGGCCAGGAACCCGTATCAAGGTACCCAATCTGGCTCGGGGACACCCCTGCAGCAATCAGCCCTTGCCGGCAGCAATCCCTCCCATCTTGCACGCCGCCGATGGTAATGCTGTCCACCAACGCATACACCCGCTCTGGAGCAACGGATGACCTATGCGCCAGAAGCACCGCCCCACTGCCCCCCTGGGCCTCGCTCGCGATGACGACCACATCCACCAGCCCTTTGTCCAGCCAGTCCTGTCCCATCCTGATCGCGGGAAGAGGACTTGAGTTTGCGAAGCCGGCCGCGCAAGCGTCTGTCTCTGGGACCGGACGGTCACCTCCCTGTCCTCCGAACCTGGCCAGCAAGCCTCTGGCGGTCTCTGCGCTGTTGTGTGCCCCGCAGATGATGGCGCCGACTCGGATTCCAGATCTTTCGCCGACGGCCTGAGTCAGCAGCCGCCCCGCGACCTCTACAGCAGGCCATCCAGCGACGGGCTCAGCCATCGGGACGCCGCTGTACGTCAGTTGCTCGAAGGCTGCCAGCCCCTCCACGCGACCGCCAGCCCAATCGAGACCGATAATTGCAGCCTTCTCCATCACACTGGGCCTCCTGACAGGTTGCTGTGGATCAAGGATCAGCTCGCTGACCAAGTGACAGCCCCAATCCCGCACGGCCAAGTTCGAGCTGGTTCTGCAGAAACAGCGTGTTCAGGCGAGGACTCAGGGTGATCTCCGCTCCCCTGACAACCATGCACACTTCATCGCGGCTATCTCGCATCTTCACATCAGCCACCAGAGCCTGGTTGCTCCGCGACCGTACGCGCATGGTTGTCAACATTGGCGCACCGAACGGCATGGCCCGGTACTGGACACCCTGCTCAATGCGTAGCGGAAGACCGCCGTGACCAACATAGCGCCTCGCCCAGACCAGAAGGCTCTGTAGATGCACATCGACAAGATAGGGGTTGAAGGTTCCGACCGGGAATTGCCCCTGATCCCCCCACGAGAGTGGAGGCAGCGACGCACGCATCGTCAGCCCGGACTCATCGATATTCAGAATGGCTTCGATACCCTGCAACCTTTCCCCGTGGAACAGGGTACCGTCCTGGTAGAGGCCATAGTCGGGAGGTGTGACGCGGTGAATGGTTGGAGAGGGCCCCGAACCGACATCGTCTGACGTTACGCGCCTGAGTGTAACCTGTGCTCGGTAGTGGTATCGCGGCACGCCATCGTCACGTTGGCTCCATATCATTGTCTCCAGCACCACCTGGTCAGGGTTACAAGAAGGCTTCGTCGTGATGTCGAGGATATGGGCGTCGGCGAGTTCTTGGTCGAAAACAACGCCTTTCAACACGCGATAGTCGTCGACTCTGTGAAACTGGTATCCTGGATAGAGCCCCTCACACGCGCCGACCATCCAGCTCACAGCACAGACCGTGGGAAGCACGGCGCGGCCACCGATCACGTGGTCAGTAAGGAAGGGGTTGTCTGCAAGCGAAAGCTTGCGCCGGATCCGAAAAGTACGCCCAGGCGCTCCAGGGTCCTCGGCCGCCGCAGACGGCGGGAGCGGAGACAGCGTCGCTCCCACGACAACCTGAGCATCCTGCTGTTCCGCATTCCCATCGTCCTGCACTAGCTCGTTCAGAATGCGAGTCCCCTCGTCAACAGCAATCACATCGACGGCGCGGGCCTTGAGCCGTTGCTTGAGCTCCGGCGTAACCATTCCTCCGTCCCAGGGCCCCCAGTCAACCGCCATCACACGGCAGTGCCGTGTGTGTGACTTGACCCAGTGCGCTACCTTGTTGAGTACCTCATTGGCTGCCGCATAGTCGGCCTGACCCACATTCCCGTAGAACGCCGCGACCGATGAGAAAAGGACCAGGTGATCCAGCTGTCCAAGCGGTACGCATGCCAACAGGTTACGGAGCCCATCGATCTTCACCGACAGTACCCGATCGAAGTCGACAAGGCGCTTCTGGTGGACTAGCCTATCAGCCAACACGCCAGCGCCGTGGATAATCCCATTGATCTGCCCCGCGCCGCCGGAAACGTCCGCGACGGCATGACGCAGTGCTTCGCCATCCGTGACATCCGCAGAAACATAGACCGCCGTCCCACCGGCCGCCGCAACGCTTGCCAGGGTGCTCCGAATCTCACGTTGAGCCAGCACGCTCTCCACAGCAGCCTGCACCTCGCGCAGCGCCCGCTGCACTCCATCGCGTCCAAGGCCAGCTGCGGCCGCCCGCTTCAGTGCTGGCGCATCAGTGGCACCTTCTGCCCAGTCAGGGTCATCGCGCCCGTCGTAGGGAGTTCGACCGACCAGGACAAAACCGCACCGAAAACGGCGCGCCAGCGCGACAACACAGCTAGCCGTAATCCCTTTGGCCCCACCACTCACAAGGAACACCGTGTTCTCGTCAGGCACAGTGAGACGGCGGGTGCCTACCATCGTGTGCCTCCCAGTACGGGCTCCGTGATAAGCGTCACCCGCCCGCGCGGTCCGTAGCCGACCTCCGAGATCAGGCGGTTAGGATCCGACAACTCTGCCATCACCAGCTCTGCCCCACGGTTAGCATCGATTCCAGGATCAAGATCCACGGAACGACAGAAGACCCCTGGCCACTCCAGCCGCAACGTTTTGGTCAATCCCAAGAGCCCTCCCATGACGGCCTTGCCCGACCTTCCCGTCAGACCGAGTTCCCCATCCATCGCCGTGACCGTGATGAAGCTTGCCCGGCCGGTCTGCGCTGACTCACTGAGAGCAGTGTGCAGCGCTTTGGCGACCGTGAACGCACTGCGTAGCGCCTCACGGCTTGTGAGATCGAGCTCCCTGTCCAGGGACGTATGCGGATCGTGCGCGGCCACCACGATGCAGGCATCTATGCCGCGGAAGCGAGATCGGATGGCACCCAGGGCGTTGGCCACATCGTCCTCAAGAAGGCTCTCGGCTGTCTCAACGACCACACCGGATGGAAACCGATCAGGATCACCGGAGCACAACGTATGTCGGAACCCCATCACGGCTACGGGCCGTCCACTGCCAAGCAGCTCCCGAACAAGACTCGCCGCCAGATCGGTGCCATCGTCGATCACGAGAGAGACATGCCCTTCAGGCGCAGCACATTCCAGCGCGTCAGGCGCGGGCAAACCCCGAAGGCGCACCGCGAGTGGTCGGAGGTGCGGTGCATCGGAGTCTGCCCGCATCAGGCTTTTTTTGGAGAAGCCGGCTCCGCGGGCGGCAAGGCTTCGGAGTCGAAGCCAGTGACATACCGAAGAATGCTTGCCAGCGTACGTAGCTCAGAGAGCGCTTCAGGCTCGATCTCGCCCAGCTCTGGGTGCGCATCCTCGAGCGCCCCAAGGATCTCGACGCGTTTGATCGAGTCGATACCAAGGTCGGCTTCCAGATCCATCTCCAGGTCCAGCATCTCCACTGGATACCCTGTCTTATCGCTCACGATGCTCAGAAGTAAGGTCGCAATACTCTCGACGCCTACCCCGCGTGAGGAGTCTTGAGACGGCATCGGGGCAGGAGCATCGGTCAGACGAGCTATGTCTATGGACTGGTCTGGCGCCGGAGGCCCTTCGCTGGCAGGGGACACTCTGGGCTCTGATGGCGTCGTTGTGGCTGTTGCGGGCTCCATAGTTGTTGGGAGTGGAGGCACAGGTTCCTTGACCTGGCTGACCTCAGCATAAGCAGGATTGGAGTGCCCGTTGCCGTTGCCATTGCCATTCCCGTTGCCATTGCTTCCAGGCACACCGGCGGGAACGACGCGAGCGTCTGGTATGGCTCTGTTATGAAGCACTGCCCCATACTGATGCTGCAAGAGCTCAACGAAGGATTCGGCGTACGCAGCCTGTTGCTCGAGAAACTCGCTGTGAACGGAGAGTGTCTGCGCCTGGTGATCGTGGAATCTGGCGATACTTTGGCCCAGGCTCTGAAGGATGGCAAGGGCCAGCTCTTGCTGAACCGGCTCAGACCCCGAGTGAGCGACGAGCGTCCCTTGGTCGTGCAACAGCTGTGCAAACAGATTGGCGTAGCTTGCCTCGTTGGTGAGATAGTGTTGGTGCACGCGCATCGTCTCGCTCTGATGATCGTACGACCGCTCAAGGCCTCGCTCAAGGCTCTCCAGGACGCGAGTGTGATCCACAGGAACGCTCCAGGCCACCGGCGGCGTCGGGAGGGAAAACCCATCGCCCTTCGTCGCAGCCGGAGTCTGTTCAGTGACCTCATCGACGGTGGGCAGTTCGCTGTCGAGCGGCGAGGCCATCGGGTGGCTCGGCTCGAGTACCGCTCTAAACGCTCGTTGGCGCTCTTCGTTCACGTAGTTTGCACCGTTCAGCCTGATCTCATGAAGCATCGCGCACCTCCTCTTTATGTACCGTTGCCCTGACCTCACTGCGGCCAAGCAGAGTGCTGCCGATCTAGTCGACAACCTCGTAGGGATCCACATCGCCTAGTGGGACGCCCAAAACACGTAACTGCACAACTGCTTCGCGGAACTGACGATCGCTCGACTTTGTACGGCTGGGGTTGAGCGCAATCGCAGCGAACGGCCTGCCGGACAGGATGTCTTCAACCAGACCCGTCGTGATGCGACGCGGTCCGAATTCAACAAAGATCCGGCCGCCAGCTGCGTAGATTGCCTCGATCTGCGTTCTGAACAGGACCGGCTTGAGAATGTGCCCGGCAAGAAGCTCCTTGGCCGCCTCGGGATCATCCGGATACGGCATACCGGTCGTGTTGGAATAGACGTTGGCCCTCGCTTCGTGAAACTCCACACGCGCCACAGCTTCGGAGAACGGCTCCGAGGCGTGGCTGACCGATGAGGTGTGAAATGCTGCTGATACGGGCAGCATAGTAGCTCTGTAACCTTTGGACTTCAGCGCTTCAGACGCGGCTCTAACCGCTGGAGTCGGACCAGCAATCACGGCTTGTGAGTTCGAGTTATCGTTGGCAACCACGACACCCTCAAAGGGCCCAATTACATCCTCGATACCCTCGCGCAGGCCCTGAACCGCAGCCATGGCGCCGGCGTCGAAGTCCTCCTGAGACTTGCTCGTGGTCGAGTCAGCCTCGTGATTGCTCTCCGATCGAACAGGGGGGCGCATTGCCTTCCCTCTGGCCTTGACCAGGCTCAGAAAATCCACATCGCTAAGCATGCCGCCGGCCCATAGCGCTGAGAGCTCGCCGAAACTATGACCCGCGGTGAAGCTGGGCTGGAACCCGGCTTGAGCCAGAAGGGAATACATTCCCGCGCTGATGACACCGATGGCGGCTTGCGCGTAATCTGTCGCCACGAGCGCCGTCTCCTGCACCTGCAGAGTTGCTTCGTCGAAGGCGGGCGGTGGATAGAGTACAGACGATAAGGAACGCGCTCCTTCGCCACAGAAAAGCTCATCCATACGGCCAATCAGCTCCCGCATAGGCGGGAAGTTCCCAGCGAGGTCGCTCCCCATCCCCAGATACTGAGCGCCTTGCCCCGGGAAAAGGGCCACAAGATGGCCTTCCCAGTCGAAACCCGACTGCCTGTACCAGATGCCCCGTGGGTGCTCCCATACCTCAGCATCAGGTTGCGCCTGAAACATCCCCATTGCCTGATCCAGCAAAGCGGCTGCCTCCTCAACAGAGGCAGCGACGAAACCAAGTCTGGCATCCGTCGACGGAACCACCAGGGCTTTGCTGGCGGCGGCCCTGCTCTTGTATGCCTCGCCACCTTCCGAGGACCGCAGTGCCTCCGAAGCCTGCCTGCACTGGGCCAGAAGCTCGCCCGTGGTGCTAGCATGCAGGAGGATAGGCTGCGCGACAGGGTGGAGACGATAGGGGCCGTCGTGATCTGACCGGTATTCCTCCAGGACCACGTGGAAGTTGGTCCCGCCAAACCCGAAGGCGCTGACACCGGCCCGCCGCGGTCCTTCGCCCTCATGTTGGATCCAAGGGCGGCTCTCGGTGTTGATGTAGAACGGCGTCTTGTCGATCTCTAGCTTGGGGTTCGGCTTCTCCACATTGTTCGTGGGCGGGAGGAGCTTATGATGCAGTGCGAGAGTGGCCTTCATGAGGCCAGCCACCCCGGCAGCTGCTTTCGTATGGCCAATCTGCGACTTCACGCTACCAAGGGCAATGGTCTGTCCCGTGCCGTCTGCAGAGCCAAAGGCCTGCACGAGACCTGAGAACTCGGCTGGATCGCCCGCTTTCGTGCCCGTACCATGGGCTTCCAGCAACTTGACACTCAACGGAGAGATGTCAGCTTGTTCGTACGCACGTCGTGTCGCTAGCGCTTGACCATCGGGACGCGGGGCATAGATGCTCTTGAATCGGCCGTCGCTGGAGGCGCCAATACCACGGATCACGGCGTAGACTCTGTCGCCGTCTCGCTCCGCATCCTCCAGACGCTTGAGCAGGACCATGCCGATGCCCTCGCCCACCATCATTCCGTCCGCACCGGCATCGAAGGGCCTTGGCACATCGCCTGGAGAGAACGCAGGGGTCTTGCTGAAGCACATGAACGTGAAGGGCGAATTGTCTGTGTCCACGCCCCCTGTGATCATCATATCCGCACTGCCTTCAGTCAGCAGGCTGACGGCCATCTTGAGAGCGCTCAGGCTGCTCGCACACGCGGCGTCTATCACGCTATTCAGGCCGCCAAGATCGAATCGATTGGCAATACGACCGGCGATCACATTTCCCAGAAGGCCCGGAAACGCATTCTCATTCCATTCGGGGTAGGCAAGCTTGATGCCATCGACGATTTCGGTGACGGCGTCCTCCGGGATACCGTGGCTGCGCAGGACACGCTCCCAGATGGGATACTGAAGCCGAGCTGTCAGCGGTGTGATCAGCTTCTGGCCACCTGCCACGCCCAGGACAACGCCGGTCCGCTTTCGGTCAAACGGACGACCGCCGCACTCCTCCCCATAGCCTGCGTCCACCAGCAAGTCTCGAGCGACCACCAGGCCGAGGAGCTGAGAGGTGTCCGTGACCTCCAGCTGGTTCGGCGGAATCCCAAACGCAGCCGGGTCGAACGCAATCTCCGGGATAAAGCCCCCTCGCTTGCAGTACACCTTGTCCCGCGCTCGTGGATCCGGGTCATAGTAGTCCTCGACCGCCCAACGTGAGTGCGGTACCTCCCTGATGCAGTTGGCCTTGCTGACAATGTTGGCCCAATACTCTCGTGCATTGTGTGACTCAGCAAAGATGCCCGCCACGCCAATTATTGCGACGGGCGGCTGCTTCTGTGCAGATCGATCTATGGACACTTCTGCCTCCTTACATAGCCGGGCCGGCACAAGTCCCCGGCCATCTTCGGTACCACGATACGTCGATCGCGTAGCGGCTACTGCGCCGGGTCACTGGCCTGCCCAGCCGCTAATCCGCTGTTTGCCTCTGTCGTGAGTAGAACCAGACGCATGCCCTTTTCCACCTGCACGCCCGGTCGCACCTGGACACTCTCAACGCGTCCGTTGAACGGAGCCCGAAGCAACATCTGCATCTTCATCGACTCCTGAACCAAGAGAACGTCTCCTTCACTCACCACCTGCCCCGACACGACGTGTACGTCGACCACCAGGCCGGGCATCGGAGCCCTGATGTCGCCGGCGGCCTTGCGCGTGCCGGCCAGCTGCCGTCTGCGTGAGGCCACGTCCACTTGGGCGGCTACCGCCCGTCCGTGGATGGTCACCTCCCAGTCGCCTTGCCCAAGCGTCTTTAGGTAGATCTCCGTGGTCCTGACGCCCTGACGCAGAAGATGTAAACCGTTTCCGTTAAGCGAGGTGAGCTCAATGTCCACCCGCTCGCCGTCGACCATCAACTGCGAGTCCCGAACTTCGACGCGGTAATGCCTGTCACCTACCGACACGGCATACGCTGTTCCTACGGGTCTGACGTGTTGCGCCATCTTGATCTCTCCAGGCCCCCGTGCAGGGTCACCCAACCATCTGCTCACGCCAGGCAGCCGCACGCCATATCCCGTCCGACGGATCACGGTGCCTCGCAGTGGGCATCCGGCGATTGGCATGCGTTAGATAAGCGACCGCAGCAGCAATCCCAGCATCCAGTGTTGCCGCTGGCCTTTGGCGCGGCGGCTGATATGTGTCAAGGAACATCGTGTGGACTTGCCCGGTCACAAACGCCGCAGATTCGAGGATCTGAAGCAGGTAGCTCAGATCCGTGGTGAGGCCACCCACCTGGAATTCCCGGAGCGCACGACGTAACCGCACCAGGGCGACAGCTCGCGTGGCCCCCCACCCGATGACCTTGGCCAGGAGTGAATCGTAGTCGGCAGTGACACGCATCCCCTGGTAGAGAGCACTGTCGACTCGGACGCCGGGTCCACCTGGCTCTTTCAGGTAGGTGATCTCGCCGGTCGTGGGTAAGAAATCGCCGCCGATGTCCGCATCTGGAGCCGACTCAGCCAGGACCCGCGCTTCGATCGCTGCGCCACGTAGCTCGATCTGTTCTTGGCCCAGCGACAGAGTGCGACCCGCAGCCAGCCTCAGCTGCTCCTTGACAAGGTCGATACCCGTGACCAACTCGGTCACGGGGTGCTCCACCTGGATGCGCGGGTTGATCTCGATGAAGTGGAATCCACCATGTCCATCAAGCAGAAACTCCACGGTACCCAGGCTGCGATATCGCAGCATCTGCCCTAGACGCACAGCTGCATCAGTTAGCGCTTGCCGCTGGCCCTCGCACAGACTCGGCGCCGGCGCCTCCTCAATGAGCTTCTGCCGTCGCCTCTGAATCGAGCACTCACGCTCACCTAGATGCACAACGTGGCCCGTCCCATCGCCGAGGATCTGAACCTCGATATGACGAGCCCTGTCGATCAACGGCTCGAGGTAGACACCGTCGTCGCCAAATGACGAGAGTGCCTCACGGCGTGCCGCCGAAACCATCATCGTCAGATCCTCTACACGCTCGACGAGTCGGATTCCCCGTCCGCCTCCTCCAGAGACGGCCTTGACCAACAGCGGATAACCGAGGTCCAGCCCGACGCTCTGCTCATCATCAGCCTCCACCCACGGGCGGTCTGGCCCACTCAGAACCGGCAGCCCTGCCTCCCGCGCCACACGACGCGCGGCAACCTTGTTCCCGGTCACCCTAAGCGTCTCAGGCCGCGGGCCTACGAACACCATCCCAGCTGCCTCAACGGCCTCTGCAAAGGCTGGTGCCTCAGAAAGAAAGCCGTAGCCTGGGTGGATTGCCTGTGCCCCACTGCGCCTGGCTGCCTCCAATATCGCCCCAATGCTCAGGTAGCTCTCATGTGCCGGCGTAGGTCCGATCGGCAGAGCCTCATCAGCGTATCGGGTATGCAGAGCATCACGATCGACATCCGAGTAGACCGCAACACTGGGCAAGCCCAAGTCGCGGCAGGCACGTAGAACTCGGACTGCGATCTCTCCCCTGTTGGCGACCAGCACCTTCATCACGATTCACCTGTCATAGCGGAATGTTGCCGTGCTTGCGCTTGGGCGCAGCCTCGCGCTTGTTTCTCAGCAGGGACAGAGCGGAAATGATCCGTGTGCGGCTCTCGGAAACGTGGATCACATCGTCGACGTAACCACGGCTCGCAGCCACGAAGGGGTTAGCCAGCTCATCACGGTAACTGCGTACCAGAGCATCGCGTCTGCCCTGCACTCCTTCCATCGCCTCAAGGTCCTTCCTGAACAACACCGCCACCGCGCCTTCAGGCCCCATCACCGCGATCTCAGCGCCCGGCCATGCAAACGCCATGTCGCCTCGGAGATGCCTGGATCCCATCACGATGTAGGCACCACCATAGGCCTTGCGGAGGATCAGCGACACCTTCGGAACCGTCGCCTCTGCATAGGCGTAGAGCAGCTTCGCCCCGTGGCGGATGATTCCACCCTGTTCTTGGTCGATACCCGGCAGGAATCCAGGGGTGTCAACAAGCGTGACCACAGGAATGTGAAAGGCATCACAGAAACGGATGAAGCGCGCGGCTTTGTTGCTGGCGTTGATGTCGATCACACCTGCCAACACTTCAGGCTGATTGGCAACGATGCCTGCGGTCTGTCCATCCAGCCTGGCCAGACCCACGACGATGTTTCTGGCATAGTTACCCTGAACCTCCAGGAACTCCTCGTCATCTACAAGGATCCTGATCACAGCCCGCACGTCGTAGGGCTGTTGAGGGTCGCCATCGACAATACCAGTGAGTTCAGGCGTCTCACGCCTCGGTTCGTCACTCGAGACGACCGTGGGAGGAGCGTCCAGGTTGTTCTGAGGTAGATAGGATAGAAGCCAACGGACCTGCGCTAGCGCGGCATCTTCGTCACTGGCGGTGAGGTGTGCCACGCCGCTCACCTCGCCGTGAACTGCGGCACCTCCAAGATCCTCAAAGCTGACATCCTCATGAGTAACAGCACGGATGACCTCGGGTCCTGTGATGAACATATGAGCAGTCTCCGCTACCATCACGACGAAGTCTGTGACCGCAGGTGAGTAGACGGCCCCACCCGCGCAGGGACCCAAGATGACTGAGATCTGAGGAATCACGCCGGACGCTTGGACGTTCTGATAGAAGACCTCGCCATATGCCGCCAGCGCATCGACGCCCTCCTGGATCCGAGCGCCGCCCGAATCATTCAGACCTATGAGCGGCACGCCGATGCGGTGTGCAAGCTCGATGATGTGAGCGATCTTCTGGCCGTGAGCCTCACCCACCGACCCCCCGAAAACGGTAAAGTCTTGGGCAAAGACACACACCGGCCTCCCGTCAATCTGGCCGGTTCCAGTAACTACGCCATCACCTGCTGGATGCGACGCATCCATTCCAAAAGCGGTGGCGCGGTGAGTTACGAACAGACCCACTTCGCAGAACGAGCCCGGGTCAAGCAGCATCTCAAGCCGCTCCCTGGCGGTGTGCTTGCCCCTGGCATGCTGTCGCTCGATCCGGTCAGCCCCTCCCCCGTGGTGAGCCCGTGTTCGCCGCTCTTCCAGGCCGGGGCCGGCACTGTGTTCCCCGGTAGGGGCTGTGTCCATCGAGATCGGCATCGTCTTGTCAGCCATAGTTTCGTGACCACCCTCTAACGCAGAGTCGCCGTCCGAAGTGGTCTGCTCTGATGCACCATGAAGCCGGACGGTTCACAACACGTTAATACACGGTTGGGTCAGAGTAGTTACGGAAGGGCCTTGGGGGAAAGCAACCATGAAAGACGCCCAAGGCTCACAGGGAGTCTTGGGCGTCCGTGCTGTCGTCAGGGCGCAGGCACAAGAGTACGACCGCCAGGATATAGCTTACAGTCGCGAACCCTCACGCTTACCGACCCGGATCTGGCGCCACGCGGCGACGACCGCGAGGGTGATAACCGCCGACGCAGCTGCCTCGGGCAACCCATTCGCCAATGCTATGGGCGGCAGGGCCACCCACGGCAGGTGTCCAAGCACGCCAATCATGGCTAGCACCAGAACGGTGTTGGTCACACTTCCTGCCACGCCCGCCCCGATCAGCGAAGGCACAGGCCAACGCCGCAACGCCCGGTGTACCAGCCAGGCGAGCGGGCCAATCGCCAAGCGCGGTAGTATGGCCAGTAACGGATTGGTGAACCAAACGTCCGTCGGCCCGTTTGGTGCGATGGCCGCCTGCAACATACTGAAACCACCGAAGATGATCCCGATCGCGGCCCCAACCCACGGCCCTTCCAGGACAGCGCCGATGATCGCTGGTACATGCATAATCGTCAACGATGCCCCGGAAAACCACGGGATGAAGCCCAAACGCGTCCAGCCCAACAGCGCCGAGATCGCACCGAGAACTCCCGCAATCACGACCTTACGTGTCCGCTCGCTTGACATAACCACTCCGTTCAGTGATGTTGGACCAGGGTGCCGCAAAGACGCGCAACCGCAACCTTCGGCCCCAATTGATGATGGGTGCGGTGATGGTCTGCGCCACCCGAGCGTGATCCCCCCTCTGAGGTGCACGCGCTGGTCAGTGCGGCTCTATTATACAGCCGTCCACGTTGACCGCAGCGTGCGGTCCCCTATACTGATGCGTGTGAAGCCCCTGGTCACCATCGATCATGTTGCCTATCAATACAAGTTGCCCGAAGGCTCCTGGGCAGCTCCCAAGAGCCCACGTCCGGCGCTGCGGGAGATCTCTCTGGAAATCCAGGAAGGCGAATATGTAGCTGTTCTTGGGGCTAACGGCTCCGGGAAGTCCACGCTGGCACGCCACCTGAACGCGCTCCTTCTACCTGATCGAGGCCGGGTGATCATTGCTGGCCTCGACACGCGTGACAACCGGTCCCTTCCCGAGATCCGCCGTACTGTCGGCATGGTGTTTCAACGACCCGAGGACCAGATCGTGGCCACACTGGTCAGCCACGATGTCGCCTTCGGACCAGAGAATCTGGGCCTGCCTCAAGGTGAGATCCATACACGCGTCGAGGCAGCACTGAGAGCAGTCGATCTCTGGGATGATCGCGATCGACCGCCTCACATGCTCTCCGCCGGCCAGATGCAGCGGCTGGCTCTCGCAGGTGTTCTGGCGATGCGACCGCGGTGCATTGTCTTTGATGAGGCAACGGCGATGCTCGATCCTGCAGGGCGACGCGCAGCCCGCGCACTGATGACGCACCTCCACCACGAGGGATATACGATCATCACCATCACCCACCTGATGGAGGAGGCTCTGGACGCCGACCGGGTCGTCGTGCTGCACGAAGGCACCCTTGCGATCGCTGGCACACCCGAAGAGGTGTTTGGTGCCGCAGCGCTTCTCCACGAGCTTGGGCTTGACCTTCCCCCAGCTTTGAGGCTGGGGGAAACCCTGCGGCGCCAAGTTCCTGCGCTGCCGGGTGGACGCCTATCGTTGGCGGCTCTTGTCGAAGCACTTGATACGCTTCCACATAGCAAGGCTAAGAGCGCGAAGTCCATCTCCCCGGAGGGCTGGCCCAATGCTCGTGGTGCAGCTGCCATCATCGAAGCTTCGGAGCTCGGTCACACCTACATGCAGGACACTCCCTTCGCCCGGCGAGCCCTGGAAGACGTACGGCTCAGCGTCAGCGAGGGCGAGGCTCACGGTCTCATCGGGGCAACCGGTTCGGGCAAGTCCACGTTGCTCCAGCACTTGAACGGCCTTCTTCGCCCTCAAGAGGGTGCTGTCCGCATCGGCCCCTACAATCTCGCCGATCCGAACGTCGACATTGCTGCAGTCCGGCGGATGGCGGGCCTCGTCTTCCAGATGCCAGAGGTACAGATCTTCGAGCAATATGTCGGTGACGAAGTCGCCTATGGACCCAAACTTGCGGGGCTTCAGGGCGAGGGACTGCGCGAGCGTGTCTGCTGGGCGATGGGCCTCGTGGGATTGGACTTCGAGAGCTTCAAGGACCGATTCACCTTCGCGATCAGTGGCGGCGAGAAGCGCAAGGTCGCTTTGGCGTCCACGCTTGCCTTGCGCCCGGAGTTGCTGCTCCTTGACGAGCCCACGGCAGGGCTCGATCCAGCATCGAGGTACGATCTACTGGACAGGCTCAAGCAACTTCAGGGCGAAGGGATGACGCTCGTGCTCTCGTCCCACCAGATGGAAGACATCGCCAAGCTCACCCGGCGGGTGACGGTGATGTCAGAAGGCACCACCACCCTCGATGGAACGACGGTGGAGGTATTTAGCCAACGCGATGTTCTCCGAAGCTGGGATCTGGAGCCACCGGTCGCAACCCGCTTGGCGGACGCGCTAATCGAGAAGGGCTGGGAGCTGCCCCCCGGTATCGTCGATGAGGGACAGCTCGTAGACGCCTTGGAGGGCTGCCTCAGGCTAACTACATGAGCGAGTTCGAGTTCCAGCGCTACGTCACCGTCGGACAGTACATCCCGACGGGGTCGATCATACACCAGCTCGACCCGCGTACGCGCATCCTCGGCACAGCTGCACTCCTGCTCGCGGTAACGCTCACACCAGGACTCGCTGGCCTGGGCATAGGCCTGGTCGTCGTAGGGGCTCTGACCGGGATAGCTCGCGTGCCCCTGCGCTATGCCCTCAAGGGGCTGCTCGCACCTATCCCATTCATCGCGTTCCTGGCCCTGCTCCAGGCGTTTCTCGCGCCACACCAGAACGCCACACCGCCCCTATGGGCGTGGGGGCCACTACAGATCTCGGCACTCGGTCTGGCCAACGGCGCGCGCGTGCTACTGCGTTTCCCGGCGCTGATTCTGCTCCTCACCACTGCCTCGGCCTGCACTTCGACGCCCGAGATGGTACGAGGCCTTGAGGTCTTGCTGCGCCCGCTGGCCCAGCTCAGACTGCCGGTCCAGGATCTTGTGCTAATGGTCCAGGTAGCTCTTCGGTTTCTGCCACTGCTTGCCCGCGAGGCGGAGCGCATCGCCAAATCGCAGGCATCGCGCGGTGCCGTCTGGGGCACGGGTCGTGGCGGGCCTATACGACGTGTCCGCCAGGCACTGCCTATCCTGGTGCCACTCTTCCTCGTCAGTCTCCATCGTGCTGAGAGCCTGGCCGTAGCGATGGATGCCCGGGGCTATCGCAGCTTCGGCGAGCGTTCTTCACTGGTCATCCTCCACTTTCGCCTCGCAGATGCCACGGCTCTCTTCGTATGCCTCGCAGCCTCCCTGGCCATCGTGCTTCTCTAGGTCTGCCATTCACGATTCCTCACCTGCCCCTCACAGCATCTGGTAGAATGTCTGCAGTCTGACAGGAGGGCCATATGGTTGATGACCGATCTGTAGCAGGCGGCGCCGACTACGAGCAACTGCACGAGGTCTACGGCGTCCATATCCGGTTGGCCCAGTATCCGGTCCTGGCACCCAGGATCCGTGAATTCATGCGCCGTGAGTTATTTGAGAAGGGCATCATCACGGCTCAGGCTTTCGAGGCCGAGGTCCGGCAAAAGGCTGTACTCTCGCAGTACCGCGAAGGCCTTGCCGACCCATTTGGCCAGGAGTCCGAACCTACATGGAATGCGCGGCTGGCGGTCATCCGCGACCAACTGACCGACTTCTACTTCGCCTACAACTTCCCGCCCGACCGCCTGAACGATGCGATTCAGCGAACCCTCACCGCAACCACATCTCCCGAAGAGCACCCACTTACCCTCTCGTTTAACCCCGAGCTGGCCCCCATGGACCTGCTCTTCTCACAGGGACAGGCTTACGAGGCCCTTCCACCCGAGCAACTCGATCAGGTTCGCCACCATCTACGCGAGATCATCGTCGTGCTCATCAAAAGCATGCTTAGCGACCAATTGGAGTTCGTTGGCATCGCGAAGGAGGTCTTTTCCATTCGTGACCTCCAGGAGGTGCGGAAGCACCTGATTGGTCGAGGCAAGATCGGGGGCAAAGCTGCAGGACTCCTCCTGGCCCAGAAGATCTTGCAGGATGCAGCAAGCGAGAACGCAGCAGAGCATGCTCTGGACCTCCACCGGCACGTCGAGATCCCGGAGTCCTACTACATCGGTGCCGACGTCTTCTATGAATTCCAGATGGTGAATGGCTTCACCCGCTATATGAACCAGAAGTATCGAACTGCGAGCGAGATCCAAACTGACTACCCTCGCATCCGACAAGCTTACATTGAGGGCCACTTCCCGCCCGAGATCATCTTCAGCCTGCGCAAACTCCTCGAGGAGGTGGGAAATGCGCCACTGATCGTGCGCTCCTCCAGCCTTCTTGAAGTCCACTTTGGGGCTGCGCTAGCCGGGAAGTATGAGAGTGTCTTCTGCCCGAACCAGGGCACAGCGCAAGAGAACCTCGAAGCCCTATTGCGGGCAGTTGGCAGGGTCTACGCCAGTACCCTGAGCCCCGATGCGCTGCTCTACCGGCAGCGGATGGGCCTCGTGGACTACGATGAGCGCATGGCGGTGCTCATTCAGAGAGTTGAGGGGACCCGCTACCGGCACTACCTCTTCCCGGCGATTGCCGGTGTCGGATACAGCCGCAATCCGTTTCGCTGGAACCCCAAAATACGCCGTGACGATGGCTTTCTCAGGCTTGTCACAGGGTTCGGTACGCGCGCCGTCGAGCGCGTCGCGAACGACTTTCCACGTATCGTCGCGCTCAGCCACCCTGAGTTGCGCCCCCACGTGGGATCCGACAAACTTCGCAAGTACGCGCAGCGATACATCGACCTACTGGACCTCGAAGACGGACAACTCAAGACGCTTTCTGCAAAAGAGGTCATCCAGGCCGACTATCCAGGGATTCGCTACCTGGCATCGCTGGACAAAGGTGACTACATTGCACCCATCATCGCGCGTGTACCCCGTAACGAGAACGGCCGGTTGTTGTTGACCTTCGACCAGCTGCTCAAGGATGCCGAGTTCATCGGCCTGATGCGGACAATTCTGGAGAAACTCGAGCGCTTCCACAAGTGGCCCGTGGATATTGAGTTCACCGTCGAGATCGGCCAGGGCTACCCCGACACCGATTACACGATCCACCTGTTGCAGTGCCGTCCTCAGATCAGCCACAAGGAACGCCTTGTGGTCGACATTCCGGACACAATCGCGGCGTCCGATCTCATCCTGCAGACGACAGAGCTGGTACCACACGGCGCAGTCTCGGGGATCCGCTACATAGTCTACGTTCGCCCCGATCGGTATCACCACGCCCCGTCCTACGAGCTCAAGCTTGATATTGCGCGCGTCATCGGTCGCCTCAATATGCGACTGGCTAATGCCAACTTCATCCTCATTGGGCCGGGGCGCTGGGGCAGTTCAGATGTCGACCTGGGCGTGAAGGTCACCTACGCCGACATCCACAACACCCGTGTGTTAGTGGAGGTATCTTCCGCTGCTGAAGGCACTGAGGCAGAGCCTTCCTATGGCACGCACTTCTTCCAGGACCTCGTCGAAGCAGGCATCTACCCGCTTCCGATCACCCTGAACAGCCGTGGCGCCGTGCTCAACACGAAATTCCTCGAGGGCGCACCAAATGTGCTCTCCCACCTCGTGCCGGAGATGGAGGCCTTTGGTCCATACGTCCAGGTAATCGATGTACCGGCTGTTACCCAGGGGCGCACGCTGCAGATCATCATGAACGATGAGCTGGAGCGTGCAGTCGGCTACCTGTCTCTGTCTCGCACCACCGAGCGGCGTTGATCTTGGCATGACCGGTGAGCGGGACAGCCATCCCGCCCACCGGTCCGAAGATCAGGGCCGTTTCCTACACCCACCCTCGCAACTTGCAGGCCTCTGCGACTCGCCCCACCGCCACCACGTAGGCTGCCATCCGGTTGTCGATGCCGTAGTCGTCCGCCGTCTGAGCGACAGCATGAAACGCGGTTACCATCTTCTCGTCCAGCAGTTCGTGGACCTGAGCTTCCTTCCAGTAATACCCATACGCATTCTGGACCTGCTCGAAGTAGGAAACCGTCACACCACCAGCATTGCACAGGAAATCCGGTATCACATAGTGCCGACCATCGTGCAGGATAGCGTCTGCGTCAGGCGTCGTAGGTCCATTCGCTAGCTCGGCGATGATCTTTGCCCTGATGCGAGATGCGTTCTCACCGGTGATCTGATTCTCGAGGGCAGCCGGGGCCAGAACGTCGACATCCAGCTCAAGCAACTCCGCATTCGTGATTGTGTCCCCCTCAGGAAACCCAACCACTGATCCTGTCTCCTGCTTGTGCGCGACCAGGGCCGCAGGGTCAAGTCCCGCAGGGTTATAGACCCCCCCCTGAGAATCCGACACAGCTGCGATCCTCATTCCCAGCAGCTCAGGTCCGAGGGTTGCAGCGTACTGCCCCGCATTGCCGAAGCCCTGGATCGCCATCGTCGCGCCTGCAGTCGCGATGCCCAGGAGCTTGGCGGCTTCACGAACGCAGTACATCCCGCCCCGTGCTGTAGCATCCCCGCGACCAGCGGACCCGCCCAGAGGCAAAGGCTTGCCTGTGATCACGCCAGGCACATTATGCCCGCGCATGAACGCATATTCGTCCATCATCCACGCCATAATCTGCGGTGTGGTGTAGACATCCGGCGCGGGTACGTCCATGTCTTCGCCAAGAATACGCCCCACCTGCCGGATGTAGGCGCGGCTCAATCGCTCCAACTCACCTGGTGACATGACCTTCGGGTTGCAGATGATACCCCCCTTCCCGCCCCCCAGCGGGATGTCCATCACTGCAGTCTTCCAGGTCATCCAGGCAGCAAGCGCCCGCACCGTGTCGATCGTCTCATGAGGGTGGAAGCGCAACCCACCCTTTGTTGGGCCACGTGAGTCATTGTACTGGACCCGGTAGCCGTGGAAGATCTCGGCTGAGCCATCATCCATACGGACCGGAAGTGTCACGTGCAACTCACGGATGGGCCAACGAAGCAACTCATGCAGCCCAGGCTCCAACTGCATGATTGCCGCAGCCGCATCAAGCTGCTTCTGCGCAATCTCAAAGGGATTCAGTTCCTCAGACACGTCTCTTCTCCTTGGCTGGTGTGGAGGCGGGCGCCGCGGGGCTGGAACCGCAACGATCCGCGATAAACCGACAATCATAGCCGACTTCGCCCCCTGGGCAAGCGCACTGCACAGCCAGGACCAAAGCGTGCTTGCGCATCTGCCGAAAAGCTGGCGTCGTCCAGGTCGGCTTTACCCGTCGCTCTTGACACGCGGTTCTGCCGTGGCATACTCCCCGCCCATACCAGCCACCCCTCGGTGGCACGGGTCGGCTTTGGGGAAAGCTGCCCCGTACCGCCAACGCCGAGGGCTCGGTCTCGATCAGGCACGCCGCCGCATGGCGCAGTCTATCGACAATACGTCGAGGTGGCCGACACCATCGGTCATCCAGAGCGCGCTTGTGTCCGCACCAGACCGACGACCGCACCATGCAAGGAGGACAGATCGATGTGCGCCCAAGACCTATCCGGTATCTCCGCTTACCTGCGCCCAGGCGAGGAAGAGCACGATGCGTGTGCCATTGTGGCTTCTATACGTACCAGCGGTGAGTCGACCCACGGTAACCTGAAACGGACGATCGAGGCTCTGGGCAAAATGGGACACCGGTCGGGTGATGTTCAGAGCGAAGGAGATGGGTGTGGGATATTGGCCGACATCCCCCGCAGGATCTGGGCTACCGCGATCGATGCAGTGGGTCGTCCCGCCTGGCTGGCAAGCGACAAGCGATTCTTCGTCGGTCACCTTCTCATCCCTGCAGACCAGCGTGCACATCTCTCGACGTGGCAGGCCCGGGTCTTGCGCCTGTTCTCGTCCAATGGAGCGGATATGCTGCTGGAGCGCCCCGGCCTGACGCTCCGCGAGGCTCTGGGACGCCTGGCGCGTGCACAGGAGCCCATCTTCTGGCAGGTTGCTGGTATGCTTAGCCAGTGTCAGGTCGAGGCAGTGGCGCCGACGCTCTTCGGAATCGCCAAAGCTATCGAATCACAGACGCCGGTCCACGTGGCCTCTCTCTCCAATGCAACTGTCATCTACAAGGTGCGGGGTTCGGTCGAGACACTCTACCACTACTACCCGGAGCTACGCAACCGCGATTTCACATCCGCGATCACCATCGGCCACGCAAGATACTCCACCAACACGACAACAGCCTTTGAGAGAGTCCAGCCCTTTTCACTCCTTGGGCACAACGGCGAGATCAACACGATCAGCCGGCTCCGCGAGCAGATGGAAATGCTAGGCGCCGATCGCATCCGCAGCGGCAGCGACTCCCAGGACCTCAACCGTTTGATCGAGGCTTTGATCAACCAGTACGGGTTCGATGTCATCGAAGCCCTCGAAGTGGTTTTCCCTCCGATCCTTAGCGAGATCGAGCGCATGCCCAACGACCTTCAGGGCGTCTACCAATTCTACCGCCGCGCCTTGGGCCCCTACGCTCAGGGCCCAGCAGCAATCATCGCTCGCCACGAAGACACCTGCATCGGTAGTGTCGATGCGTTGGGGCTTCGGCCCCTCTGGTTCGGACAGACAGAGAAGGAGTGCTTCTTCTCATCCGAGAAAGGTGTGGTGCCCACTGACTTGCTCAACGGTGACCCCAAGCCGCTCGCACCCGGTGAGAAGATCGCGGTTCGCCTGCTGCGCGATGAGGGCGTCCAAGTGCTCGACTACCCACAAATCCAGCGCCACGTCGCGGATCGAGCGAGCAATCGTTTCGGCACACCCAGCGCTGCCTTGCGCGCATCGACCATCCGCCCTGCAACCGAGGTTAGTTGGGCCGATGCTAGAGGCGAGGAGCTTCACCGCATTGAGCCAACACCTCCCTATCTGATAGCCTGCGGGTGGACGAACGAGGATCTTGCCTGGGTCCATGGCCTTGCCAAACACGGTAAGGACCCTGTCGCATCGCTCGGATATGATGGCCCACTGGCATCGCTGGGCGAGCACGTTTCGAATCTGAGCGACTACTTCAAAGAGCAAATCGCTGTCGTCACGAATCCGGCCATCGATCGTGAGCGCGAGCAGGAACACTTCTCAACGCAAGCCGTCATCGGTCCACGACCTTCTCTGCGCGCACCGGCGACCGCGAGCACCGCACCCTGCGTCGTCCTCGACGTGCCAATCATCGTCGGAGGCCATCGTACGACGCTACTCCCCAGCGATGACTATCGCCTACTTGCCACGAAGCATGGCACGCTGTGTCTGGAGGACCTAGTGGCAACATTCGATCGAAGTGAGGTAAGCGTCCTCTCTCTGGCCACAAGGCCCAGGGAACCGGTCCGGCCTGCAGCCAACCGATTGGTCCGCGATGCCGTGGCAGCTGCGGAGAGAGGCACCAGGCTCATCATCCTGGATGACGGTCCAGCCCTTCACGAGGACCGCGGGTGGATTCCCCCACATCTTGCCATCGCCATGGTCGACAAGGCACTTCGCTCGAGCAGAAATGGGATAACGTGCCCGGACACATGCCGTCGCAGTGTCGGCCTCATCGTGCATAGTGCCGCATTCCGCAACCTTCACGACATCATCGTGGCCCTCGGGTTGGGTGCCGACGCCGTCGCGCCCTACCTCCTCCTCGAAGTTGCCGCCAACGGCATGGGGCACACAGATGACGCAGACCGCGCGCAACAAATCAGCAGGACACTCCACGCGCTGCGCCTGGGCATCGAGAAGGTCACGAGCACAATGGGAATCCATGACCTCCGTGGCTACGGGCGGATATTCTCGACGATCGGAGTGAGCAACAGCCTGGCCGAAGTCTTGAACGTCCCGAACTTCGCCGGCGGTGCTGACGATGGCCTGACGTGGGACGATCTGGGGCTTGACGGGGAGCGCCGCCGCAAGGCAATCGCCGAAAAGGTAACCACGCTACCGCGCGTCCCTCGTCTTTACCCTCTGCTAAGACCGAGCCTGCGCCAGATCGCGCAAGGCCAGGGCGATCCGACAGCATCATTTGCAGCCATCCGCGAGCTTGAGCAGACGCACCCGGTTGCCCTGCGGCACATCATCGGCTTCAATCCACCAGCGACAGACACCAGGCTAAGGCCAGAACAGGTTGACGCCACGATCACGGGACACGACCTGCCCTTCGTTATCGCCAGCATGTCATTCGGCTCACAGAGCGAGACCGCATACCGCGCCTACGCCGAGGCAGCCAAGAACCTCAACATCATCGCGCTCAACGGTGAGGGCGGTGAGATCGAAGATCTGATGGGTCGATATCCACACAACCGTGGCCAACAGATTGCGTCGGGGCGTTTCGGGGTCAACGTGACAATGCTTAATGCCAGCAACCTTTTGGAGATCAAGATCGGCCAGGGGGCGAAACCTGGAGAGGGAGGCCACCTTCCCGGCCAGAAAGTCTCGAGCAAGATCGCTGCTGCGAGGCACGTCTTGCCTGGCATCGACCTGATCTCGCCTTCGAACAATCACGATATCTACTCGATCGAGGACCTTGCTCAGTTCATCGAAGAGCTCAAGACGGCCAACCCCAAAGCACGCGTTGCTGTCAAGGTACCGATCGTGCCTGACATCGGGCTGGTAGCCGTTGGCGTGACGAAGGCTGGCGCAGACATCATCAACCTCACGGGCTATGATGGCGGCACCGGTGCGGCCAGAGCTCACAGTATCCGCCACGTGGGGCTCCCCGCTGAGATAGGCATCGTCGAGGCACACCGCGCACTGCTGGCCAGTGGCATGCGCCATCGGGTAGAACTCTGGGCCGACGGCGGCGTTCGCTCCCCTGATGACGTCGTAAAGCTGATGTGTCTGGGAGCCGATCGGGTCGGTTTTGGCACGTTAGCGATGGTAGCTCTCGGGTGCATCCTGTGCCGCAACTGCATGTCAGGGGAATGCCCGATGGGCATCACCACCCAGATCGAGACCAAGGAGGAAGCCGCGGCCCGCGGGATCCGAAGCTTCACACCTCTTATCCTCGACCGCGCAATCGCTGGACTCGTGACCCTGTTCTCGGCGTATGGCGCTGAGGTGAAGCGCATCACTGCAGAGCTAGGCGTCGGGCGCCTCAGTGACATTGTTGGGCGAGCCGATCTGCTGAAACAGGCCTCGCACTTCCAGCAACTCAATCTGCAGCAGTTGCTCACACCAGCGCCGCCCACAGCACCGTCGACTCTCCATGCCTCCGGCCCACTGCCACTCCGTAGGCCGCGCAACCATCTCACGACAATGGTCAGCAATGTCGTCATGGAGGCCGTAGCCGCGGGCGAAACACGCGTAGCCTTTGAGGATGGCCGCGTTACACCAGTCGACAGGGCGCTAGGGACGCACCTGGCAGGAGCGCTCCGCCGCTATCAGCAGAGTTGGGACTGGTTACCCGGTCACAATGGCGTGGGAGGCGAGGCCGAAAGTTGGCGTAACCCGGTAGGTAGAAGCAGCAACGGGGCAGTGGACGAGGCTCACCTCCGTTTCTATGCCAGCAGTGTCCCGGGCAACGGCCTCGGCGCCTTCTGCTGCGCGCCGATTAAGATCACTGTAGAGGGCGGCGCCCAAGATGGTGTGGGTAAAGGACTCTACGGTGGCAAGATCGTAGTGCTGAAGGGCTACAACCACGATGGGGTACGCATCGATGGCTCGGTAGGCAAGGGACTTGGCTACGGTGCCATCAAAGGCACGATCATCGTCCAGGGCAATGCGGATAGCCGTGCATGCGTTCGCCTCTCGGGCGCCGATGTGGTCATCGGCGGCGAAATCGTGGAACCCCTCAGGGACGACCTCAGCCTGCTTGGTGCGCGGGCCAACGTCAAGGGCTTTCTGTGCGAATACATGACCGCCGGTCGCGTGCTCGTCCTGGGTGACCCAGGCCCGTGGATCTGCGCCGGCATGACCGGGGGCGTCCTCTATCTCCGCCTTCAACCGCCATTGGGATTTGACGAGGCTGCCCTACGGCGGCGCGTCGCGCGTGGCGCCGACGTCGTAGTCGAGCCCGTGTCCACTCAAGATGAGGAGAACCTGAAGGATCTGCTCACGGTCTATGCGCATGAGCTGCAGCTGAACCACCAGTCACAGGAAGCACATAGAGCACTGGCGCTCCTGAACGACTGGCAGGCCCATTTTGTTAGGATTGTACCCGGCCGCCCGAAGGTGGCCGCTATTCCCGTGGAAGGTCTTGACGCCGAACAGTCGTACCTCGGTGAGAGCAGCTAGCCGATGTTTTCGAGGCCGCGATTCTGTCTAGGATACCATGCGCCACAGGCACAAGTGATACTTGACAGGTTTTATAGAGCAATGTATAATCTCCCCTAACTGAGGGGATAGCCATCTGCCATGAACGTCACGATCCGACGACAAAGCACACGCGACAACACAATCGTCGCTGCCATACGCCAGGATGAGACGCTGCCCAGCAAGGACCTTGTGGGCATGCTCATCCTTATTGTCGTCATGATTGTTGTGCTCCTGCTTACAAGCGGGAGCGTGGGCGGTTAGATTGGCAGGGGAGAACTAGGACCCGAAGTAGCAGAAGCCAGAGAATGCCAAGAAGAGCCGCCCAAGAAGGCGGCTCTTTTTTGTACCTCTCCGGCCGATGGACTCGCTGTGGCGGTTCTGTGGGAGTCGTTTGAGCCTATGCCCAGGTCCCGACGGGCACGCGGCTCGTATCCAGGAGGAGGAGAGGCACAGATGAAGAAAACCGGTGCAGAAATAGTATGGGCAATGCTGGAACACGAGGGGGTAGAGGTCGTGTTCGGCATTCCCGGTGGCGCCATCATGCATACGTACCATCCCCGCCAAGACTACGGCATCCACCATGTCCTCATGCGGCACGAACAGTGCGCGGCCCACGCGGCAGATGGCTATGCCCGAGTCTCGGGCAGGGTAGGAGTCGCCATCGCGACTTCGGGGCCTGGGGCAACGAACTTGGTCACAGGCATCGCAACGGCCGCGATGGACTCCTCTCCCATTGTCTGCATCACCGGCCAGGTACACACCCATCTTATCGGCACGGACGCATTTCAAGAGATCGACATCACCGGTATCACACTCCCCATCACGAAGCACAACTACCTCGTTACCAATATCAATGACCTTGCCCCGACAATCCACGAGGCATTCCACATCGCCCGCAGCGGCCGACCTGGCCCGGTCCTGATTGACCTACCCAAAGACATCCAGATCGCGGCGACCGAGTTCGTTCCACCCGAGGGCGAAGTGGTCCTGCCGGGGTATCGTCCTCTGCCTCAGGCGAACGCTACTGCGGTTCAGCGTGCCGCGGAGCTGGTCAATGCCGCCAGGCGCCCCGTCATCCTTGCGGGTCAGGGCGTCCTTCAATCAGGAGCGATGCAGGAGCTGCAGGCCTTTGTGGATAAGGCACAGGTCCCCGTGGCACTGACGCTTCTCGGAAAGGGTGGCTTCCCGGAGTCACATCCGCTCGCCTTGGGGATGATGGGTATGCACGGTGAAGCCTTTGTGAACCAGGCCATTCAGGAAGCAGACCTGATCCTGGCCTTTGGTATGCGGTTCGACGATCGAGTCACGGGAACGCTGGCAACCTATGCACCCAATGCCCGCCGCATCCACATCGATGCCGATGCAGCTGAGCTTAACAAGCTCGTGAAGGTCGACGTAGCTATCCTCGGCGACCTGCGCGAGGTGCTGGTACAGATGCAACCCCTTGTCACGCCAGCGACCCATCCCGAGTGGCTATCACAGATTGGGGCGTGGCGCGGCGACAGTACCTACAGAAACATCCTCAACCGCCCCGAGAACGGGCGTCTCGTGGCCGCCCATTTCATCAACGACATCTGGGAAGCCACTCAGGGCGAGGCCATCGTGGTGAGCGATGTGGGCCAACATCAGATGTGGACCGCTCAGTTCTACCGCAACGACGTTCCCCACTCCGTCGTCACCTCCGGTGGCCTCGGCACGATGGGGTTTGGTCTGCCAGCTGCGATCGGCGCGCAGTTCGCCCAACCGAATCGCGAGGTTTGGGTCATCGCCGGCGACGGCGGTTTCCAGATGACCATGCACGATCTCGGGACGATCGTCCAGGAGAAGCTACCTATCAAGATCGCCCTCTCAGACAACGGTTACTTGGGAATGGTACGCCAGTGGCAGGAGCTCTTCTACGACAAGCGCTACGAGTCCACCCGGCTGGTCAACCCTGACTTCGTCAAACTCGTCGAGGCCTATGGGATCCCAGCGTGGCGGGCAACAAACCGGGCTGAAGCCCGAACAGCGATCGCCGAGGCGCGCGCACACGAAGGCCCGACGTTCATCGACTTCCAGGTAGTGGACGTGGGCGAGGAAGGGAATGTCTACCCTATGGTACCCTCTGGCGCTGCACTCCACGAGATGATCCGGCGTTCGCACCCGGACACTACTACGCACTGACCCGCACCCAGACCACGCAAAGGAGACGGATATGCAGAGCACGCTGATTGCCCTGGTTGAGGATAAGCCCGGGGTGCTGAACCGGGTCGCCAGCCTTTTCCGCCGTCGAGCCTTCAACATCGAGAGCCTGGCGGTGGGTCACACGGAGAGACCCGGCATCAGCCGGATGACCATTGTCGTCGACAGCTCACGTACCGACGTCGAGATGGTAGTCCAGAACCTACTAAAGCTGGTCAACGTCATTCGCGTCGAGGACGTCACCGATGTGCCGACCGTCATGCGTGACCTGGCACTTGTCAAAGTGCGCGCGGGCGATGGTGCGACCCGGGCAGAGATCATGCAGATCGTTGATACATTCCGTGCGCGTGTCGTAGACGTTGGTCTGAAAAGCCTGATGGTAGAGGTCACCGGCACCGATGACAAGATCAACGGCCTGGTAGAGGTTCTGCGTCCCTATGGGATCGATGAAATGGTGCGCACGGGACGAGTAGCGATGGCGCGCGGCGGCGGGGAGATCGCGGCATAGTCCTGGTCTTCCACTGCCCGCATATCTGACTAGAAGGAGACGGAAACATGGCGAAGATTGACTTTGGCGGTGTTGTTGAGACGGTCGTCATGCGTGACGAGTTCCCCCTGAACAAGGCACGCGAGGTCCTGAAGGATGAGGTCGTTGCCGTCCTGGGCTATGGCGTCCAGGGACCGGCCCAGTCGCTGAACATGCGTGACAACGGAATCAACGTCATCATCGGCCAGTGGGAAGGCGACAAGGCCGCCTGGGACAAAGCCGTAGCCGATGGTTGGGTGCCCGGCAAAACGCTCTTCAGTCTCGAGGAAGCGACCGATCGTGGCACCATCATCCAGTACCTGGTCTCCGACGCCGCACAGATGATGACCTGGCCCCGCATCAAGCCGCACCTCAAGCCCGGAGATGCCCTTTATTTCTCGCACGGGTTCTCCATCGTCTATGGGGACCAGACTGGCGTTGTGCCGCCCGACTTTGTCGATGTGATCATGGTGGCACCCAAGGGATCAGGAACAAGCGTACGTGCCAACTTCCTCGCGGGAAGCGGCATCAACAGCAGCTACGCCGTCCATCAGGACGCTACGGGCCGAGCTGAGGAGCGGACGGTTGCATTGGGCATCGCGATAGGCTCTGGTTATCTCTTCCCAACGACCTTTGAGAACGAGGTTCACAGTGACCTCACTGGCGAACGCGGCATCCTTATGGGTGCCCTGGCAGGCGTCATGGAAGCCCAGTACAACCTGCTGCGCGCTCACGGCCACAGTCCCAGCGAGGCCTTCAACGAGACCGTCGAAGAACTGACCCAGAGCCTCATCCGCCTCGTCGACAAGAACGGGATGGACTGGATGTATGCCAACTGCAGCACGACAGCACAACGCGGTGCGCTCGACTGGCTTCCCCGATTTCGCAATGCGGTTGCGCCGGTCTTCGATGACCTATACGCCAGTGTGGTGTCAGGCGAGGAGACCCGCATCGTCCTGGAGGCGAATAGCGCCGTCGACTATCGTGAGCGCCTCGAGGATGAGCTGAGGGCGATGCGTGAATCGGAGATGTGGCGAGCCGGCGCAGCCGTGCGTTCGCTACGTCCTGACAACTGGGGCAACTGACGGAACCGGACAGGGAACAAGGGGGCAAGGAGCGCAGCTCCAATCCGGTGGCCCCCCTTCCCCTGATTCCATGGCCGATCTCATATAAGCGGAGGAGCTCTGATGGACGATAGCGGCATTGGCACCCCGAACCGGATCATTGTCTTCGACACGACCCTGCGCGACGGTGAGCAGTCGCCTGGGGCAGCCCTCAACGTCGATGAGAAGCTGGAGATCGCCCGCGTGCTTGAGGCTATGGGCGTCGACGTGATCGAGGCGGGCTTCCCCATCTCATCGCCCGGGGACTTCGCCGCCGTGCAGCGTCTGTCGCAAGAGATCCGCAATTGCACCATCTGTGGTCTGACCCGTGCCCGCAAGGGTGATATCGAGTCCGCCGCTGAGGCCCTGAAAGGTGCCGCGCGCCCCCGCATCCACACTGGCCTCGGCGTCTCCGACGTTCACGTTCTGCACAAGCTGCGCACGACGCACGAACGAGCGCTCGAGATGGGTGTCGAGGCCGTCCGCTATGCCAAGCAGTTCGTCGATGACGTGCAGTACTACACCGAAGATGCGGGCCGGGCGAGGCCGGAGTACCTCTACCGTGTACTCGAGGCTGTCATCGCTGCTGGTGCCACCGTCGTCAACATCCCGGACACCACCGGATACACGTCGCCGGAGGAGTTCGGCGCGCTGATCCGGGGTATCGTAGCCAATGTGCCGAACATCGACAAGGCCGTGATCTCGGTCCACTGTCACAACGACCTCGGGATGGCCACAGCGAACACGTTAGCGGCAGTGCGCAACGGGGCACGCCAGGTTGAGGTCACCGTTAACGGCATCGGCGAACGAGCGGGCAACGCGTCGCTCGAAGAGGTCATGATGGCGCTCAAGACCCGCCGTGACCACTTCGGCGTCGATGTCGCCATCGATACGACGCGGCTCTATCCGGTTAGCCGGCTCGTAAGCAACCTGACCGGCATCACAGTCCAGCCCAACAAGGCCATCATCGGGTCGAATGCCTTTGCCCACTCCTCTGGCATCCACCAGGACGGTGTGCTCAAGGAACGAACGACGTACGAGATCATCAATCCCAAGGATGTGGGCGTTCCAGACTCCGCCATCATCTTGTCAGCCCGTTCAGGACGCCACGGACTACGGCACCGACTGGAGGAGTTGGGTTATACACTGGGCGAAGAGCAGTTCGAGAAGGTCTACCGGCGCTTCCTCGAAGTGGCCGATAAGAAGAAGACGGTCGAGACACGTGATCTCGAGGCCATCGTCTCCGACGAAGTCGAGGTGTACTTCACAGAGACCTTCCACCTTGACCATGTGCAAGTGTCCTGTGGCGACCACAGCAGTCCTACAGCGACCGTCCAGATCACGGGCCCGGATGGTACGGTACACTGCGACGCTGACCATGGCAGCGGGCCCGTCGATGCCGTCTACCGCGCAATCAACCGAGTGATCGGTGAGCCCAACGAACTGATTGAGTTTTCCATCGAGGCGATCACTGAGGGCGTCGATGCAGTGGGCCGCGTGACCATCCGCATCCGTGCCCACGAGCCCGTCAACGGTGCCGTGCGCACCGTCTTCAGTGGCCACGCCGCGGACAATGACATCGTCGTGGCCTGTGCCCGGGCCTACATGTTCGCGCTCAACAAACTGATCGCGGCACGGACCGATGTAGCCAGGGCTTAGAGGGTGGGCCGTCGAATAAGTGGATCCAGTAAGGAGAGAGAGATGAACACCAGACAGTTAGCGACAGCGGCACAAGAGAGAGACGCCGAAGGTGACACTGAAGCGCGACCGGCAAGGCAGTGGGAGCCGTTTCCGCAGCCCGCAGATTGTTCCGTCAAGTGGGACTTCGAGGGCCTGAGCCAGCCTCCACGCGCCCGCGATCAGGTTGAAACTACCGGCGCCACCTCGCGCGACGCTTAGGCACCCGGGGGAATTCAGTGGGACATACACTCGCAGAGAAAATCATCGCAACGCATGTCGTCAATGACGGCGGGACCGTCGGTGTTGAGGGGGTTCACCCCGGCGACCTTGTGGAGGTCGCTGTTGATGTGGTGCTGTCCAACGACATCACGGCACCCATTGCTATGCGCGAATTCGAGAAGCTCGGCGTTGACCGGGTCTTCGATCCGGAGAAGGTCGTGATGGTGGCCGACCATTTCGCTCCCAACAAGGACATCAAGAGCGCAGAACAGTGCGCCATGATGCGCCGCTTTGCCCAAGAGCAGGGGCTTCCCCACCACTATGACGTCGGCAAGATGGGCATTGAGCACGTTCTGCTGCCCGAGAAGGGCCTGGTACTCCCCGGCGATCTCGTCATCGGGGCCGATTCGCACACCTGCACCTACGGTGCCCTGGGCGCCTTCGCCACCGGGATGGGCTCCACTGACATCGCCATCGCAATGGCGACCGGCCAGATCTGGATGCGCGTGCCGGAGACGATGCGCTTCGTTTACACGGGCATGCTCCGGCCCTGGGTGGGGGGCAAGGACCTTATCCTGTATACCATCGGCCAGATCGGTGTAAGCGGCGCGCTGTACCGCGCGATGGAGTTCGCCGGACCTGTGATTGAGGGCCTATCGATGGCCGGGCGCTTCACTATGGCCAACATGGCCATTGAAGCTGGGGCCAAGGCTGGCCTCTTCGAAGTAGACGCCCTCACATCGGCCTACGTTGACGGAAGAGCGAAACGTGAGTACCACGCTGTGCACGGCGATGCCGATTCATCCTGCCAGCAGACCCTCGGAATCGATGTGACGGGTATCGAGCCTCAGGTAAGCCTGCCCCACTTGCCGGAGAACGCCCATCCGGTCAGCGAAGTGACCGGTGTGACCATCGATCAGGCGGTTATCGGCTCGTGTACTAACGGACGCCTGGAGGATCTCCGCGTTGCGGCCGGGATCCTGTCAGGCCGCCAGGTCCACGACGGCGTTCGCTGCATTGTCATCCCGGGCACGCAGCAGGTCTACCTGGAGGCCTTGCGCGAGGGCCTGATCGAGACTTTCATCGAGGCCGGCGCCGTGGTCAGCACGCCCACCTGTGGCCCGTGCCTTGGCGGGTACATGGGCATTCTCGCTGCCGGGGAGCGCGCCGTCAGTACCACCAATCGGAACTTCCGCGGCCGAATGGGACACCCTGATAGCGAGGTCTATCTGAGTGGGCCGGCGGTCGCCGCCGCGTCCGCCGTCGCGGGCCGCATCGCCCACCCTGAGGAGGTCCCGGCATGACCGAGCGCAGCGCGCTTCTCGTCGGAACGGCCTGGAAGTACGGTGACAACATCGATACAGATGCCATCATCCCGGCACGTTACCTGAATATGTCCACACCCGAAGAGCTGGCACAGCACTGTATGGAGGATGTGGATCCTGCCTTCGCCTCTGCCGTTAAGCGCGGCGATATTATCGTGGGTGGCGAGAATTTCGGCTGCGGCTCCTCGCGTGAACATGCTCCCCTGGCGATCAAGGGCGCCGGGGTCTCGTGCGTCATTGCGAATAGCTTCGCACGGATCTTTTACCGCAACGCCATCAACGTCGGCCTTCCGATCCTCGTCTGCCCTGAAGCAGCACAGGATGCCGTCAAGGGCGACACTCTGACGGTCGATCTACAGAACGGGAAGATCACCAACGACAGAACGGGCATGGTCTATTCGACCTCCCCCTTCCCCTCGTTCATCATGAAGATCATCCAGGCCGGCGGGCTGGTGCCGTATACCCGGGCGAAGCTGAGCCGGTAGTTGACACTCGCGACAGAGGGGGAGGACGATATGGTGGCGCTAGACACCCAGATGGACCACGTATGGCTCTACGATACCACGCTGCGCGACGGCACTCAAGCAGAGGGGATCTCCCTGTCCGTTGAGGACAAGATCAAGATCACCCAACTGCTGGACCAGTTGGGCATCGACTACATCGAGGGCGGGTGGCCCGGATCCAACCCCAAGGACGTCGCCTACTTCGAGCGTGTGCGCGATCTGGAGCTGGACCACGCGCGGATCACGGCCTTCGGTAGCACCTGCCGCGTCGGCAGCCGGCCCGAGGATGATGCCAACATCCAGGCCATGGTCGATGCTCACACGCCAGTCATCGCCCTGGTGGGAAAGAGTTGGACGCTTCACGTTCTGGACGTCCTGCGCACGTCTCTCGAAGAGAACCTCCGTATCATCCGTGACAGTGCCGCGTATCTGAAAGCATGCCGAAAGGCAACGCCGGGAGCAGAGGTCATCTACGATGCCGAGCACTTCTTCGACGGGTACAAGGCCGACGCGAGCTATGCTACTGCGACGCTCCAGGCTGCCGTCGAAGGTGGCGCCGACCTGCTCTGTCTGTGTGACACCAACGGGGGATCCATGCCCTGGGATATCGAACGCATTGTTGGGGAAGTGCAAGCCGCCTTCCCCAAAGTTCGTCTTGGTATCCATGCACACAACGATGGCGGCTTGGCTGTGGCCAATTCGCTGGCGGCTGTGCGTGCAGGTGCAGTGCATGTCCAGGGTACGATGAACGGCTATGGCGAACGCTGCGGGAACGCCGATCTGTGCACGATCATCCCCAGCCTCGAACTCAAGATGGCTCGTCGGGCACTGCCGGAAAACAACCTGCGCGAGCTGACGCGCACGGCACGGGCCGTCACCTCGATCGCCAACCAGGTCCCCGATCGACACGCGCCCTACGTCGGGCTGAGTGCCTTCGCGCACAAGGGCGGCATCCACGTCGCGGCGATGCGCCGTAACATCCTCAGCTACCAGCACGTGGACCCGGCTCTGGTTGGCAATGAGTCGCGCGTCGTCATCTCCGAACTTGCCGGACGCGGCAATCTGCTGAGCAAGGCCGACGACATGGGCCTCCGGGGCGAAGAGCTCGGAAACATCCCGGCGGTCTTGCAGCAGATCAAGGAGCTCGAGTACCGCGGCTTTACCTTTGAGGGTGCTGAAGCATCGGTTGAAATGATGCTGCTTCGCTCTCGTGAGGGATATGAGCCCCCCTTCAGACTGATCGACTTCATGACCGTTGTCGAGCACCGTGAAGGGCGTGGCTTGCTTGCCGAAGCTACTGTCAAGGTGCGTGTCGGCGACGCGGTCTTCCACACGGCAGCCGAAGGGAACGGCCCGGTCAATGCTATGGATCAGGCACTCCGAAAGGCCCTCGTCCCCGTCTATCCGCAGATCGCGGAGTTCGAGCTGGCTGATTACAAGGTCCACATTCTGGATAGCGACGCCGGAACCGCAGCGACGACGCGCGTGCTCCTCGACATGCAGAACGGCACGCGCCGCTGGAGCACCGTTGGGGCCTCGGCGAACATCATTGAGGCCTCCTGGCGCGCCCTGGCAGATGGGATCGAGTACGGCATCACCGTCGCCCATCGCCCATCAGGAGTGTGACTCTGTGAGTAACGCGGTCTTCCTGAACGTCACGACGGCTTGGCGCGAGACCTATCCTGGGGCACACGTCGGCATCCTCACGATGCACGATGTGCTGACCCAGGGCCCCAGCCTCGCACTCGACAGGCGGCGCGCTGAGCTTGAGGCTTCATTGCGAAGCCAATTCGAGGGTAAGGGGCGGGAAACCATCCGCGCACTACCCACAGTCGCAGCCTATAACGCCTACTACAAGCAGTTCCGCAAGACCTACCACGTCCAACTACAACTGGAGTCGGTGGCCCTGAAACAACGCCCGATCGCATCGGCGCTGCCCCTGGTAGGAGCGATGTTCGTCGCCGAACTCGAGCATATGCTGCTCACCGCGGGCCACGACCTCGACCTGGTCGTTCCGCCGATCACCCTCGACGTTGCAGCCGGCACTGAGACCTATGATCTTATCAACGGTCACGAACAGACGCTGGCCCAGGCCGATATGGCCATCTCGGATGCTCGGGGTGTCCTGTCAAGCATCGTCTACGGTCCGGACCAACGCACAATGATCCGCCCCGAAACACAGCACGTCCTGTTCACGGTCTACGCTCCCGCGGGAATCGAGGCAGCAGCCATAGAAGCCCACCTGGCGGCGCTTCGCGACTGTGTGCTACTGGTTGCCCCTCAATCGCGGGTAGGGACGCTGAATGTAGTCGCTTGACGGGTTTTGCCAGCGCGCATCGCACTGGTTCGGTCCCAACCCAAAGGAGAATCTATGAAGGCAAGCATTGTCACCCTCCCCGGCGACGGCATCGGCGTCGAGGTGGTAGCGGAAGGGGTCAAGGCGCTCGACGCAGTCGGGCGGACCTATGGCCACACATTCACATTTCAGGAGTGTCTCATCGGAGGCGCCGCCATCGACGCTGTGGGAGATCCATTGCCGGCGAGCACGCTCACCGCGTGCCAGGCAGCCGACGCAGTGCTGCTGGGCGCCGTCGGAGGACCCAAGTGGTCGGACCCGTCAGCAGAGGTTCGCCCGGAGCAAGGGCTGCTGGGCTTACGGAAGGGCTTGGGACTGTACGCTAACCTGCGCCCTGTCCGTATCTACCGCGAACTTCGTGACGCCTCGCCACTCAAGACCGAGCGACTCGAGGGCGTTGATATGGTCGTCGTACGCGAACTCACCGGCGGCATCTACTTTGGCCCGCGCCAGGAAGCTACGACCACCAACCCGGAAGCCTTTGACACGATGCTATACAGCGCTGACGAGATTCGTCGCATTGCGCGGAAGGCCTTCGAACTGGCCAGACTCCGGCGGGGCAAACTAACCTCGGTCGACAAGGCCAACGTTCTCGCCTCTTCACGTCTCTGGCGCAGGGTCGTCACCGAGACTGCCCCCGAGTATCCGGACGTGGTACTCGACCACATGCTGGTCGATGCTGCGGCAATGCACCTGATGCGCCGGCCCGCTGACTTCGACGTGATGGTGACCGAGAACATGTTTGGGGATATCCTGACCGACGAGGCCTCGATGCTCGCCGGGTCGATGGGCATGCTCGCCTCTGCTTCCATCGGGGAAGGTGCCAACGGCGTCTACGAACCGATTCACGGCAGCGCGCCCGACATCGCTGGGAAGGGCATCGCGAATCCACTCGCGACCATTCTGAGCGTGGCGCTAATGCTGCGGTACTCCTTGGGGCTCGAAGCCGAGGCCATGGCCGTCGAATCCGCGGTGGCTGCAGTCGTAGCTTCAGGTGCGCGCACAGCTGACATCGCCGGACCTGGTACAGATTCGATCAGTACCGCAGAAATGGGAGATCGCGTGGTAGCCGCCATTCGTGCCACCGTCGCGCCCACCCACTAACTTCAGGAGGAACTATGCGCAGCGATCGTGTGAAGCAGGGGTTTGAGAGGGCACCCCACCGAAGCCTCTTCTATGCCAATGGGTTGACGGCCGACGAACTAGACCGTCCCATCATCGGCATAGCCAACGCGTATAACGAGATCGTCCCGGGTCACATCCACCTGGACAAGATTGCCGAAGCCGTCAAGGCCGGTGTTCGCCTGGCGGGAGGGACACCGCTTGAGTTCAATGTCATCGGTGTCTGCGACGGTATCGCGATGGGCCACAGTGGGATGAACTACTCCCTGCCGAGTCGCGAACTCGTAGCCGATTCGGTCGAGTCGATGGCCATCGGCCACGCCTTTGACGGTATTGTTTTCATCCCCAACTGTGACAAGATCGTGCCGGGGATGTTGATGGCTGCGGGAAGGGTCAACGTGCCCGCGATCTTCGTCAGCGGCGGACCGATGATGGCAGGGCGTCTCGGCGGTGATGACATCGATCTCAACTCCGTGTTTGAGGCCGTTGGGCGCTACCAGGCCGGCAAGATGACCGAAGAGGAAGTCTGTGAACTGGAGATGGCCGCTTGCCCGGGCTGCGGCTCCTGCTCGGGCCTGTTCACGGCTAACACGATGAACTGCTTGACCGAAGCTCTGGGGATGGGGCTACCAGGCAACGGCACGATTCCTGCTGTGACGGCTGCGCGCATCCGTTTGGCCAAGCTGGCCGGCATGAGGATCCTCAATCTGGTCGCGGACAACGTCCGCCCCCGCGACATTATGACCTTGGCCGCCTTCGAGAACGCCATCGCGACCGACATGGCCATCGGAGGATCGACCAATACGGTCCTGCATCTTCCTGCAATCGCTCACGATGCCGGCGTCCAGCTACCTCTGGACCTCTACAACGCCATAAGCGACCGCACCCCCTACCTCGTCAAGCTCCGGCCTTCGGGGCCACATCACATGCAGGATCTGGATGAGGCTGGTGGGATTCCAGCCGTGATGGGCCAGCTTCTGGACCACGGCCTGATCCACGGCGAACTACCGACGGTCACCGGCAAGCCTGTCTCCGAGAACGTCCGCCCGGTGAGTCGCCCTGGGACTGTCATCCGTCCCTTCGACAACCCGTACAGCGTCAATGGCGGGCTGGCGATTCTCAAGGGTAATCTGGCACCCGACGGAGGTGTTGTCAAGGCAGCTGCAGTCTCTCCCGAGATGATGCATCACAAGGGTCCGGCCCGCGTCTTCGACAGTGAGGAGCTTGCGCTCGCAGCGATCCTCGGCGGCCAGGTAAAATCTGGCGACGTCGTTGTCATCCGTTACGAGGGACCACGCGGCGGCCCTGGTATGCGCGAGATGCTGATGCCTACGTCAGCCATTGCCGGGATGGGACTGGACAAGGACGTAGCCCTGATCACCGATGGCCGGTTCTCGGGAGCTACGCGAGGCGCCGCTATCGGCCACGTTTCGCCCGAAGCCGCAGCCGGCGGGCCGATTGCCCTCGTCGACGAGGGTGATCAGATTGAGATCGACGTGCAGGCGCGCTCGCTGACCCTGCACGTTAGTGACGGAGAGCTGGCGCGCCGACGCGATCGCTGGTCGGCCCCGGCCCCCAGGATCCAGACAGGATACCTTGCGCGCTATGCCGCCCACGTGACATCGGCGAGTGAAGGTGCCGTTCTTAAGTAGTTCATCTCACAGTTACAGAAGGAGTGCACGCCGATGGCTATTGAGCCTACAGAAAAGGTCTGGCTTGACGGTAAGCTTGTCCCCTGGGATCAGGCAAACGTCCACCTCTCAGTTCACGCCCTGCACTATGGGTCAAGTGTCTTCGAGGGCATCCGCGCCTATGACGTCAAGGGCACGCCCGCGATCTTCTGCTTGCCCGATCACGTCAAGCGTCTCTTCAACTCCTGTAAGGTCTACCGTATGGACGTTGGACGCACACCGGAGGCGATCGAGCAGGCTTGCGTCGATACTGTCCGCGCCAACGGACTCACCTCGGCGTATATCCGCCCGCTGGTCTTCCGTGGCTCCGGCACCATCGGCGTCGATCCGCGCCCGTGCCCGGTTCATGTGGCCGTGCTGACGCTCTATATGGGTCGATACCTGGGACCAGAAGCGATCGAGGAGGGCGTCGACGTCTGCGTCAGCTCGTGGGGGCGGATGGCGCACAACACCTTTCCGGCCAACGCCAAGATCGGTGGCCAGTACATCAACTCGCAGCTCATCAAGATGGAGGCGCTGGAGAACGGCTACGAGGAGGGCATCGCAATGGATGCCAACGGCTTCGTCAGCGAGGGCAGCGGCGAGAACATCTTCCTGGTCCGCGATGGCGTAGTCGTAACACCACCTCTGGCCTCCAGCATCCTGAAAGGCATCACACGCCAATGCGTGATGACGCTGGCCGAGGACCTGGGCTTCAGCGTCAAGGAGGAGTTCATCCCACGCGAGATGCTCTACGTTGCTGATGAGGTCTTCTTCACAGGGACTGCAGCAGAGGTCACCCCCATCCGGTCCATCGACCGCATCCAGATCGGCTCGGGGCGCCGCGGCCCAGTCACCGAAGCACTCCAGACGGCTTTCTTCGACATCGTCTCGGGCGACGCGCCCGATCGCCACGGCTGGCTGACCCCGGTCGCCTGACCGAAGACGTCTTCGCGATCCAAAAAGCGCCGGGGGGGGGGGGGGGGGGGGGGGGGGGGGGGGCCGCGCCGCGGCGGGGTCGG
>JAXDDP010000219.1:0-5126 GCA_034676785.1 Anaerolineae bacterium
CGCTCGTGGCTACCACCCCTCTATTGTGGGTATTATTTTTTTTCGGGGGGGGGCGACAACCCCCCCCACGGCCTGTATCCTGTGGAAGGGTGCGTCTACGGAAGGACCGGTTGGATCAGGATCGGTCGATCCAGAATGAGCCTGAGCACGGCTGTCGACCGCGCCGCGTTGACAAACACCTTGCGTCCGGTATCGGTCAGTCCTCCAGCGGAACGATCGAAACCCCAGAGCAGGTAGCGCGTGCTGGAGCTGATGATGGGGTAGTGGCTGGCATCATCGCTCTGACGTCCCATGGCGACCACGCCGGACACCTCGCTGGGATAGTGAACGGCGACATAGGCACTGTCGGCACTGTAGAGCGAGACGATGCGGCTGCCCGGAACCGAGATGGCCTCGGGCGACTTCCAGATGGCGTGGTCCAGGTTGGACGCGTAGACATCACGGGCTGCCGAGCCGGACCAGGTCTTGCCCCAACCGATCGCCGTCTCACCGATCTCGCTGAAGAACGCTGCTCCGCCTCTGCCCAGGCCGACAACCGAGACTCCGGCGTCTTTGATGCGAGCTGCCTGTGAGCCCGCAGCATCGCCCCAGTCGTAGCCGCTGCCCGTGTCAGCACCGACGATGGTGAGCCGGTATTTGCTGAAGTCGGTGGCCATGATCGCGCTCATTGCGACAACATCGACCGTGTAGTCGTGGCCCTCCAGCAGGGCCTTGAACTCGTTGCCCGCGGTAGCGTTGCTGTTGTAGATGAAGATTGCTGGGGTCTTGCAGTCGACGGTGAAGGTGGCCTGATTCGACAGTACCTCGTTGGGACCGAGGATGTGCAGCCGTTGCCAATAGGTTCCGTCGCCACCGACATTCCAGGAGCTGGCGACCTCCTGAGTCCCCGGGCCAGCGAAGTCGATTGTTTCTTGCGCCACGTCGGCGCCATCGCTGCGTTCCCATTTGTAGGTCACCGTACCCGAACCGATGACCGTGATCTGCGCTGTGAAGTCGAACTGCTTGGCGCAGATGCCCGTGTAGGACGTCGGATTGACGCTGACCTGGACGTTCGTAACCTCAAACGGCGGTGTCGGCGTTGGGTCGAATGAGGCACTGCCCAGCCCCGCCACATCCACATTGCAGTCGCCCAGGAAGTCTCGTGACACCCATCCCTCCTGGCCCGAACCCATGACCTGAACCTTCACCCATTGGCCGTCGGGGTAACCAACGGCGCTATAGGCCAGTGGCTTGAGCTCTGTGCCGGCGGGCAACGAAGCAATGGGCGGATCGTAGACGGTGCCAGGGCCGGTTCGCAGTCGCAGGTTGTCTGTGGCAGCCAGACAGCGCTGTGCCTGGACGTAGACCTGAACCTGTGCCTGTGCCTCGCCCCCGGGGCCGGTAGCGACCAGGGTGTAGACCGTATCGGACGTCGGTGCCGGAACATCGCGCGTTCCATCCAGACCCACAGGGCCAAGACCAGGCTCAATGGTCACAGCGCTGGTCTGGTCGGTCTGCCAGGTCAGCTTCACGGTCGAGGCGACGCCCTCGACGACGGTGGTGGGATCGACTGTGAAGGTCGTGATCCGTGGTGCATCGGGCGCAGGCGTGGCTACAACGACCTGCTGAGACTGCTCTACGTTCTTGCCCTGGTTCGTGGCGATCAGAGTGTAGATGGCCGTGCCTTGGGGGGTATCCTTGCGCTCACCGCTTGCGTCGACGGTACCGAAGGGCTGCACCTTGACGCTCTCGGCGTTGGTCACACTCCAACGGATGGTGACCTCCTGACCAAGTGTGATCTGCGTTGGGAACACCGACCACTCGACGATGACGGGGTCGACGACGACGACGGCGACGGGGATGTTGAGATCCTCGCGTGCAGAGCGGAACAGGTTTGATGCTACAAGGGTCACATTCGTGTTCTCGGAGAAACCGTCGGCAAAGGTGTACTCGCCTACCGCCGGGTCCACTTCCACGCCGAACGGGCGCACTTCGATGCGCCGGGCGTTGCTGACTCGCCAGCGAACGGTGACCGCTTGCCCGGCCTGTGGATTGGGTGGCACGACCTCCGCCATCTCGATCACGGGTGGCCGGTTCAGGACCATGGCGACCACGGCACAGGCGATGAGCAGTAGCGCGATGAGGAGTGGCGGGACCCAGGTCGGGATGATGGCCCTGCTGACCAGCTCGCCTGCGTGCTGTTGGGGGCTGCCCTGGGAGGGTGCGACCTGGACGGCGAACGGCAGTGTCTTCGCGCCACCGATCAGGGCACGTTTGATGGGTTTTGCGCTGATCTCAGCCGAGCCCGAGAGGCCCTGCTCGACCCGGATCTCGGCCCTGGGCGGGGTGAACTGGAGTTCGTTGGCGCGGTCCGAACCCACGATCGCGTAGGTCTCCGGGTAGTTGCCGTCATTCTGGATGGTGATCCGTGCCGGCTTCCCCGCGTTGACCTTTTGTGGGTGCAGGGAGCTCTGGAACTGGCTGAAGGGTGAGAGCGTTAGCGATCCCTTGACCTCGACGAACTGTGATGGAACGTCGCGGCTGAACACCTTGATTGTCAGGCCGTAGCGACCTGCCTGGCTGGTTGAGGCACGTGGTGGATGCAGGGTCAGCGAGACCTCTTGCTGCTGGCCGGGCATCAGTTGCACGATGGGAGGCAGATCCACCCATTCGGCCGGGATACCCTCGACGCCGACGCGGAAGTGGTCGACAACGGGCCCCTGGTTGAGCAGCATGAGTGAGGTGACGGCGCGCTCGCCTGGTGCTACCGCGAGCTGGGTGGTCTCCATCACCATGCCGACGCGCCCTTCGCCGGCGCTGCTGCGCAGCAGGCTGCGGTTCACGCTGGTTGCGGCGGCATCAGGCTGCCGGGCACCGGCGCCGAGGTGGCCGGTTGCAGCCCGTTCGCCGCTGATGACGAGGCGCAGCCAGGCATCGCCAACGCGGAGCGGTTGGTCCGGCGACCATGTCTCCGAGACGCCTGGCAGCAGCCGGGCGTTCCCGATATAGGTGCCATTGGTGCTATCGAGGTCGGTCACGCGGTAGGTGCTGCCGTCTGACTCGATCCGTGCGTGGTGGCGCGAAACGTTAGGTGTGTCGAGCGCAATGTCGTTGTCCTCCGTGCGCCCGATGGTCATTGTCTCACGCGTTACCTGGACCTCGACTGTGGTGCCATCGCGAAGGCGGGCCTGGATCGCGTCACCCGTCGTGAGTGGGGCGTTGAACTCCTGCATTACCGACTCACCGCGAGGCTGGATGAGGCTCTTCTGGTACTGCGTGAGCAAGCTCACGGCCGGTCCCACGGCAGCTGCACCGGCTGCACTCACGGCTGGTCCCACGGCAGTGGCGCCGGCTTCGCCTGTCTCGGCTGTGACGAGTGTGGCGTCGGACGGCAGCTTGTCCAGAGCGTCGGCCAGGGCGGCCCCGTCGTTCCAACGTTGGTTGGGGTCCTTGGCCAGGGCCCTGAGGATCACGTCCTCCAGCGGACGTGGCAGGTCGGGGCGGATCTGCGAGGGCGGCGGCGGGGTCTCCTTCGTGTGGCTACGGATGGCCTCGGAGATGGAGCGGATAACGAAGGGGGGACGGCCGACGGCCAGTTCGTAGAGCACGACGCCTAACGAGTAGACGTCGCTGCGCGCATCGGTATCCTCACCGAGTGCCTGCTCGGGAGACATATAGGTTGGGGTACCCATCGAGGTCCCAGCCTGGGTAATGCGCTGACCGACCATCAGACGGGCCAGGCCCAGATCGGTGAGGACGGGACGATAGGGCAGGCCCTGTGAAGGTTCCGGTTCGATCATGATGTTGCCGGGCTTCAGGTCACGGTGCAGGACGCCCTGATGATGAGCATAGTCCATCGCGAGCGCTGTCTGCCGCACGATCTGCACGGCTTCGGAGAGAGGAACCCACTTACCCTCTGCTTTCAGGTCATCGAGCATGTCCTGCAGGTTGGCACCACGGATGAACTTCATCACAATGAAGAGCAGCGAGCGCTCCTGCCCGAAGTCGTAGACCTGGACGATGCCGGGATGATCCAACCGGGCGGCTGTGCGGGCTTCCTGGAGGAATCGTTCGCGGAAGTCGGGTTGGTTGGCCAGGTGGGGGTGCATGATCTTTATCGCGACATCGCGTTGCAGTGTGACGTCACGTGCCTGAAAGACGGCACCCATCCCGCCTTCGCCGAGGAGTTTGATCAGTTTGTAGCGGCCGAGCGATTGGCCAACCAGTTTCTCCATGAGTGTGTCTCCTTGGGAGTTCTCACAGGTCAGTGAACTCCAGCGTGTATGTAGTGTGGGCCGGTTTGTGGGCGTCGATCAGGGACTCGATGAGCTTGCGGTCGATGCGCACAACGCTGGCTGGCAGCGCAACTCTGAAGGTATGAGGTTCGAGCGAGGCGTCCGCATCATCGATCCGCGGCACCTGCCCGGTGTAGATCTCCAGAACCCGGCGCAGTGACCATCGCGTGCCGCGGCGGGCATAGATGGCGTGAGCTTCGCGAAGTAGCTGCCTGCGCTGAGCGTCGGTCCATGATGGATCGAAGGTGATGTCGAACCACTCAGCTAGCCATCTCAAGAAGGCGCCCGGGGCAGTCGCCGGGTTCAGAAACAGGTCGAAGTTATCGATCGTCCACTCGATGGGGTTGAGCGTGGCCTCGAAGATCCCCAGGAACTGTTCCATGTGCTCGGAGTGGTAGATGCCGGGCAGATAGTCGAGCAGGCGGCGACCGTGGAGCTCCGTGTCGATTCCCCTGGTTGCACCAGTGCGAGGCGGGATTGGTGCCGGTGGCGGCGTGCCGGGGGGCTGACCTCGGTCCGCTTCGAGCGAGGTTGTCGCAGGAGCCTGACCGGATTCATCATCTGCGGGCTTCTGCGGAGGGCCTGCAGTTCCCGGTTGTGCGGGCTCAGCTGGCTCGGGTTCTGGTACTGGCTCGACGTGGAGCACAAGGCTGTACGATCCCACGGTCACGGCGACACCGGGGGTGAGAAGGGTGGGGACGTTGGGGGCCAGTCTCTCGCCGTCGAGGTAGGTGCCATTGGAGCTTCCCAGATCTGTAATGTGGCACACACCGGCCTGGCACGTGATGACAGCGTGCTGCCGCGAGACTCGCTGGTCGTTGATCACGATGTCGTTTCCTGGCTGACGACCGA